>JAKSQX010000001.1 GCA_024403955.1 Clostridia bacterium
AAAAAGAGCCTTACTCGACAAAAGCGGTGCTTATTTTTATTGTGTTTTTACAGAATTATGGTATATTAAAAATAGCCTATGGGAGGTATTCTTATGACAACAAAATTTGAGTGGCATGATTACGTTTTGATTGGCCTTGGTTTGGTCGTGCTTATTGTTTCGACAATTATTATCCTTATGAATTATGGCACTATGCCTGATCAGATTCCAATGCACTACGATTTCGATGGAACTGTGACAAATTTATCCAGCAAAAAAGAGATTATCTTTTTAGTTGTTATGGACTGGTTTATTTATGGCGTAATGATTGTTTCAATATTCTTCCCTAAGATGTGGAATATGCCACAAGTTAGCCCACAGAATGCACCTCGTGCAGTTTTCGCAACAAAAAAGATGCTTGAAGTAATGGCTCTTTTACTCACCATTATGTTTAGCTATATGATGCTGTCCTCTGGTGGTATTCTTCCTTATTTCAATTGGCTACTCTTTGTATTCCTTGGAATCATATTTGTTGTGACTTTTGGTTGCGTAATTTATTTGATGATTTTAAAATAGTTGAAAACGAAAAGACCCGCTCACGGAAAGAGCGGGCCTTATGTTTTTTCTTGTTAATTTTTATCTCTTTACTCATTAGATACGATTACCAACTGTGTAGCCCTCATAGACTGCTGTTGGAATTATGCCACCTTTGTTTGAGTCGCCGATATTGTAGATCTCTTTAATACTGTCTTTGAGTTCTTCATAGAGAGCTGGATTTGGCTTATCACCAATAGCGAGAACGATTGAGTCGGCTTTGATATCAACTTCCTGTCCCTCTTTATCTAAGTAAGTAACTTTTGTCTTGTCGAGAGACCTTACTTTGCACTCTGTGAGCATTGTAACATGGTTGCCTTTGAGGTGTCCCAAAAGGATAGTTTGAGCTGTCTTACCAGTGTTGGATGCAAGTTCAGCCTGCATCTCAATTATGGTAACTTTCTTGCCCTGTGCGGCGAGAAATTCTGCTGTTTCACAGCCAATTGAGCCGCCACCAATTACAACGACATTCTTACCTGTCTTCGCACCCTTGAGGACTTCCTTAGCGTTGATTGTAACGCCATCCTCATCAAGTGGGAAAGTTGCAGGAAGGACTCCGGTTGCGCAGACAACTGCATCTGGGTTAAGGGAGAGAATCTGGTCCTTAGTAGCTTCTGTACCGAGGTGTACATTTACGCCTGTGAGTTCAAGCTGACGCTCAAGGTATGGAGTGAGAAGCTGGAGATGCTGTTTGTAAGGTGGGATGCCTGCGAGATTCATCTGGCCACCGATTTTGGCCTCTTTCTCAAAGAGGTCAACTTTGTGGCCACGGATGGCAGCTATTCGAGCAGCTTCTACACCGGCAACGCCGCCACCGATAACGACGACGTTTTTAGGCTCTTTTGCTGGGATAATAGTGTAGTCGTTATCGCCACGCGCAAGCACTGCGTTGCCTGAACAGATTGCTTTGCCACCATGCTGAAGCTGATGGTCAATACAGTGGCCACAGCCGATGCAAGGTCTGATTTCATCCTCTCTGTCCTCAGCGATGAGATTTACGAGATTTGGCTGGCAAAGAAGACCGTGACCGATGAAAATACTGTCGCACTGATGTTTAAGTGCCTTCTCAGCAGCCTTAGGGTTTTGTGCACGACCACCACCGATAAGGTGAACTTTCTTCTTCCTACCTGTCTGAAGGAAAATCATTATCTTCATAACAAGAGCAAGGATTGTTGCCTGACAATCAGGGTATGCAGACTCTGGCTGAGTCTTCTTGCCACCCTCACTGGACCACATGCCAGCGAGTACTTCGATTGCATCAACACCCTCATCCTGGAAATGTTTGAAATAATATGCTGCATCAAAAATTGAGATGCCGCCATATGTGCCAATTTCGATAGCAGGAGCTTTAACTATGATAGCAAAATCAGGACCACAGAGTTCTTTGATTCTTCTGATAATGTTAACGTGGAAACGCATTCTGTTCTTACGACTTCCACCGTATTCGTCTGTTCTGATATTGGCTGTTTTTGAGAGGAACTGTTGGCCGAGATAGTATCCTACGCTGTGGATCTCGACTCCGTCAAAGCCAGCTTCCTTAGCGCGTCTTGCAGCCTGAGCATACTTCTCCTCAATTTCCTTAATCTCAGGGATTGTGAGTGCTCTTGGTGTCTCGTTTCCGAGACCCATCATAAATGTATATGGCATTGCAACTTCAGAAGGGCCTACTGGCTGCTGACCAGTGATTGTTCTCTTTGCGCCTCTACCTGTATGTGAAATCTGAAGGAAGCACTTTGCACCTTCCTTGTGGATTGCATCTGCAAGTTCTTTCATTCCTGGAATATACTTGTCATCATCGATTACAAGCATATTTTTTGTGTTGAGACCAAGTGGTGTATCAACACAAGTAACCTCTACAACAATCGCACCTACGCCACCTTTTGCACGTTCAGCATAGTGGTTAATTACCGCTTTATTTACAAAGCCATTGTCCGACTGGCTCATGCCCATTGCGGCCATTACTGTCTTGTTTCGAAGTTCAACATTACCAATTTTTGTTGGTGATAAAAGAAGTGGATATTTGCTGTTCATAGTTAATTTGCGCCCTCCTCTGGCACGGGATGTCTGTATATTTGCGAATAAATGCATTTCTATTATAGTAAATTAATTAATAAAGTGCTACAATATTCTTGGTTTGTTTTTTGAAAAAAGGAGATAATATTATGAACATTGAAAATGCAATACTCAGCTTTATCTTTGATATTGCAAACGTTTTCATGCTTCCTCGTCAGGACAAGAGCAGAGAAGCATACACAAACGTAAAAGACGAGTGGAATGTACGCTACTCAGATAAGAACGTTGCTTGCGTTCTCGACGTACATTACCAGGAGAAGAAGCCTGCACAGAAGAGACCTGCAGTTATCAACATCCACGGCGGTGGACTTATCATCGGTGATAAGAAGAATTCAACTTGCTGGTGCTATGAGATTGCTGGCGAATCAGACACAGTAGTATTCAGCATCAACTATGGTCTTCCTAGCAAGGACATCCCTCTCTTTGAGAATGTTGACCCTAAGGCAAACCACAGTGATGAGAACATCTTCCCAACACAGTTTACAACACATATGGATGCTATCCAGTTCGTAATCGACCACGCAGACGAATATGGCGTTGACCTTGACAACGTATTCATCTCTGGTGACTCAGCTGGTTCAGAGCAGACCGCTATGATCATGGCTTGCTTTTGCTCAGAGGAATACAGAAATGCATTGGGCGTTACTCTTCCTAACATCAATCCTAAAGGCTTCATCATGAACTGTGGCCTTTACAACATGAACATCTACAAGTACATCCCAATCGGTCGTGTAATGTGGGTTAAGTTCATGGGTGACAAGGCTCCTCATAAGAACCCAATGTGGAAATACCACAACCCAGTTCCATATCTCAACAACAAAGCTCAGAACGCATTCGTTGTTAGAGGTCTCACAGACATCCTTACAATCGGTCAGTCTGGCTACATCGTAGCAAAACTTAAGAAAGTTGGCGTTCCTACAACATTCTATATTGGTAAGAACCCACTTGATGCTTTCCATGACTTCCTTCTCTCTCCTACTAAGGAAGGTAAGAAGGCTGTTGCAGCAACAAGAGATTGGATTGCAAAGTGCTCTAAGTAATTATTTAAAGGCCGTAGTTCGCTACGGCCTTTCTTGGTGATATCATGAAGAAGACAACACTCTGTTACATCAAAAAAGATGACTCATATCTGATGCTCTTTAGAAACAAGAAGGAGCAGGATGAGAACGAGGGTAAGTGGGTCGGCGTCGGCGGAAAATTCGAAGACGGCGAAACGGCCGACGAGTGCCTCATCCGCGAGGTCCTCGAGGAAACTGGCCTTACACTCACATCTTATACCTTCCACGGCATCGTCGGTTTCCACTCGGACGAGTGGGGCGAGGAGGACATGTACCTCTACTCCGCCGACGCGTTCGAAGGTACTTTGACCTCCAACTGTTCCGAAGGTGAACTCAAGTTTGTTCCAGCATCTGAAGTTATGTCGCTCCCTATGTGGGAAGGCGACAAGTACTTCTTGCCCCTCATGCTTGAAGGTTGTACTTCAATCTCTATGGATCTCTTCTACAAAGGTGACGAACTCATCGTAGTTCGAAATAGAGCTGTTGTTTCTGGCATTGAAATGGATTATGCAAAACTCGGTCATGGCGAGAAAACAATGGTTGTCCTTTCGGGACTCTCACTTGTTCCCGTTGCTCCAAATGGTTTTGGCCTATACCCTGTCTTCTCTCCATTCCTCTCAGAGTATACCGTCTACCTCTTTGACAGACGTCTAAATATGCCTGAGCATTACTCAATAGAAATGATGGCAGAAGACACTTACAAAGTCCTTCAATCCCTAGGTATTAAATCCGCTTATCTCTATGGTGCATCACAGGGTGGAACAATCGCTTTATCTCTAGCTATTTCACATCCGTCTTTTGTAAATAAGATTGCACTCGCTTCCTCATTTGCAAAGGCTCACGATTCTTTTATGAAAGTAATTAGCAACTGGATTGAAATTGCAAAGGTCAACACCCCTAGAGAGATAATGGAATACTATGCAGACATGTTGTATAGCGAAGCGGTTCTCTCTGCGTACAGAGAGACAATTGTTGCCTCTGGCGAGGCAGCAACACCGGATGACATCCGCCGCTTCGTCATCTGCGCATCCGCCCTGTGTGAAGACTATAATATCTTAGATGACATAGCAAAACTTCAAATACCAATCTATGTCTCCTGCTCTGAAGGAGATAAAGTTGTTCCAAAAGAAGCTTCTTTAGAAATTGCTGAAAAAACAGGAGCAACTCTTTACATGTATGACTCATCTTTTGGTCATGCGGTATACGATGAGTCTCCAGACTTTTATCCTCGTGTCCTTGAATTCTTTAATGCTTGATATTATAATTCTATTATTCAATTGAAAAGAGGCTGTCTTAAACAGCCTCTTTTTTTATTTACTTACTGTCTTATCTTTTGGAGCACTATACATAAAGTCGATATCTACATCGCCCTTAATTCCAGGTACAGAGCCTGTATTTGAGCACTGCCACATAAAGTATTTGCCCTCATAAGTTACCTTGTCGTTATACTGAGCGAGCCAGATATTGTTGTCATCTGGGTTCTCCCAAATACCACTTGCAAGATAGAATTTACTGTTATAAAGGCAAGTTTGGTATCCAGCGATTTCAAGAATTCCCTGGAATACCTGAAGAGCATCATTCATATCTTTAAGAGATGTCTTGAAAGATGAAACTGAACCAAAGCTCTCCCAGTCAAATGCTATAGGAAGGTCAGGAGTGAAATTGTTTTCCTTAAGTGTCTTGTAAACGAACATTGCGTCCTTTACACCATCATCCTTACAGGTTGCATATGTGTAGAGATATACGCCAACTTTAAGGCCTGCAGCCTGAGCATCCTTGAAGTACTGAACGAAGTTTCTATCTACATAGTACTCACCGTGTACGCCATCTTGTATACCAAGACGCATCATAACAAAGCTAATACCTGCGCCCTTAACCTTGGCCCAATCAATATCGCCCTGCCAGCGTGAAACGTCAATACCAGCACTGATGTCGTCACTTGTCTTATACTTCTTTATCGCATCCTCAATCTTAAGAGTTGCCATACGTGTTGGTTCTGGCTCCCTTGGAAGTTCAGCCATAACGTTTAAAGTTACGTCCTGCTTTGTCTTATTGCCTGCATCGTCAGTCGCAATACGTACAACTTTATATGTGCCTACCTTGTTGAGGTCGTAGTTACCCTCATATGTGAAGGTAATCTCTCTATCATAGTCATCGATAGCAAGACCTGGGTCTGGTATTTTTGATGATCCGAGTTTTGCATTTGTATTTGCACCTGAGAGAATAAGTGGAGGTGTTGTATCCTTGCCAGCTTTTCTATTAAAGTTAGCGATATATGCCTCAATCATCTCATCAACAGTCATCTCTTTTTCTGTTGTTGCCTCAGCTTTTTCTGTTGTTGTGACCTTGTTCTTTTTGTCACTCTCGTCAGCTTTCTTTGATGAGTTTCCTGTGTGCTTTGCAATTGTAATAGCAATAATAAGAATCAAGAGGATAAAAACCAATAATCCCAGTCCAAATACTGCTCTTCTATCAATCTTTGTTTTTTTCACGAAGATTCTCCTTAACCGTTAATAATAATAATTTAACCTTTATTAGAAGAAATGTCAAAACATAAGATTTTATGTTATAATCAAACCATAAAATATTCGAGGTGTAGCTATGCTTATTAAACGTGCAGAGATATCTCATGCTACTGAAATTAATGAACTCTTAACCCAAGTTCTAAACATCCATCATGAAGGACGTCCCGACATTTTTAAGAGTGACACAAAGAAATATACAGACTCAGAACTAATTGATATCATCAAGGATGACACAAGACCTATCTTTGTTGCTTTAGATGATAACGGTACAGTTTTGGGCTATGCATTCTGCATCTTTATTCAGCATTTAAACAACAATATCTTAACTGACATCAAAACTCTCTACATTGATGATCTTTGCGTAAGAGAGGGATTTCGAGGTCAGCATATAGGCAAAGAACTTTATAACTACGTTCTTGATTTCGCAAAGAAGGAAGGATGCTACAACGTCACTTTAAATGTCTGGGCTCTAAACGAAAGTGCGAAAGCTTTTTATGAGGGTTTGGGAATGAAGCCACAAAAATTCGGCATGGAAACCATCTTATAACATTTGTACAAAAATGTAATTAATATATTGCATCTTTTATTCATATAATATAAACTTAATAGTGTATTACTCGGAAAAGAGAGGTAAACAAATGGATATTAATAAGACATTAAACGGCGAATCTCTTGAAGTTGCTCTCGCTGGTCGTCTCGACACAACAACAGCTCCAGAACTTGAAGCTGCTCTTGAGCTTGATGGCATCAAGGATCTTGCTCTTGATTTCTCAAACCTTGAATACATCTCATCAGCAGGACTTCGTGTTATCCTTGCAGCTCAGAAGAAGATGTCATCTCAGGGCAATATGGTTGTAAGAAACGTCAACGACACAATTAGAGAAGTTTTCGAAATCACAGGCTTCATTGATATTCTTACTATCGAATAAGAAAGGGTGCTTTGAATGAACAGTTATATCAAACTTGGTATAGCAGCGTTTATTCCAGTAATTGCATCCGTATTCTTCTGTCTCCTAGAAGAGAAGACAAAATTTAAAAAACTGCCTTACCCTGTACGTCAAGCAATTATTGGTATCATTTTTGGTGCTATTGCTATTCTTGGTACTGAGTACGGCATACCAATGAACGGCGCACAGGTTAACTGCAGAGATGCAGCTCCACTTTGCGCCGGTCTTCTTTTTGGAGCGCCTGCTGGTATTATTGCCGGCGTCATAGGCGGTGTGGAACGATGGTTTGCAGTTTACTGGGGTGTCGGTACATTCACAAGAGTTGCTTGTTCAGTAGCAACTATTATCGCCGGCATTTACGCTGCGCTCCTCAGAAAATTCCTCTTTGATGACAAGCGTCCTTCATGGATGATAAGTTTTGCTTCCGGTATTGTTATCGAAGTATTCCACTTGTCTCTCGTATTTTTAACAAATATTCATAACGCAGAAAAAGCCGCCCAAGTTGTTAAAGCTTGTACAATCCCTATACTTGTAGCGACAGGTTCAAGTGTACTCTTTGCCTCAATCTTCGTGGCCGGCGTTGCAAAAGATAAGATGCTAATCGACAGAAAGGATGTCGGTATTTCACAGACCATCCAGCGTTGGCTTCTTGTCTGTGTTGTTATCGCTTTCTTTGCAACAACTGCTTTCCTCAATATGGTTCAGACCGGTATTGCCGAGAGCCAGGCAAATGTTGTTTTAACACAGGCTTTAGAAAATGTATCCCCTGGACACTCAATCACAACAATCGGTGAAACTGGATATACGACTGTACAAAAAGACAATGAATTTATAGACACCTCAAAATATAAAGAAATGAAGATCTTTAAGACAGAAATTTGGGGCGTTCCTTCATTCATAATGTATAAGAATCAATTAGATTCCCAGATACTCGCCGTGTATCCTCTTGCCGAAGCAAACGCAACTCGAGATATATCTCTATACGTAAATACCTTCATGGAAGTCCTCGTGTTTGCTGTAATGTTCCTTCTCATCTTCCTTCTTATTAAGAGGGTAGTTGTTGAAAGAATGCACAAGGTAAATGAAGGCCTTGAGTTGATAACGAATGGCGATCTCTCAGAAGAGATTAACGTTCACGACAACAAAGAATTTACCGAACTTTCAAACGGTATTAACCATACTGTTGATGCCCTTAAAGGATATATTGCAGAGGCAGAGGCTCGCATCGACCAGGAACTTCAGTTCGCAAAAGATATTCAGGCGGCTGCTCTTCCAAGACTTACTTCAGCCTTCACCGAGCGTCCTGAATTTGACATCTATGCTTCAATGGATCCTGCAAAAGAGGTCGGTGGCGACTTCTTTGACTTCTACTACACAAGAGAAGGTAAGCTCAACTTCCTCGTTGCCGACGTTTCCGGCAAAGGAATCCCTGCCGCAATGTTTATGATGCGCGCAAAGACTCAGATTAAGGCTCTCGCTGAGACTGGCATGCCAGTCAATGATGCCTTTACTGGTGCAAACAAAGGTCTTTGTGAGGGTAACGAAGCCAACATGTTTGTAACCGCATGGATAGGTTCAGTTGATCTTGAAAAAGGTGCTATCGAATTTTCAAATGCTGGTCACAACGTACCTGTTCTCAAACATGCAGATGAACCTTGGAAATTCATTCAGAACCCTCCAGGATTTATTCTCGCAGGTATGGACGGCGTTAAATACAGAAAAGGCGACTACATGCTTCGTCCAGGCGACATCCTCTTCGTTTACACCGACGGTGTAACGGAGGCGAATAATGCCACCAACGAGCTCTTTGGTGATGACCGCTTACTCGACGCACTGAATTCATGTGAATCAGATACCATGGAAGGTATCTGCAAGCACGTAAAATCCTGCGTCGACAACTTCGCCGGAAGCGCTCCTCAGTTTGACGATATCACGATGCTCGCTATTCGTTATAACGGTCCGCCTCCTCGCACTGAAATCTCATTTGAAAACGCTCAAATTTCTGACATCACAGAGATTACAGAATTCGTTGAAACAGAACTTGAAAAGTTTGGTTCTCCACTTAAAGTTACTACTCAAATCAATATCGCTATTGATGAGATTTACAGTAACATCGTCAAGTATGCTTATGAGAACAACTCTGGTCCTGCAACCGTAAGACTTGAGCATCAGCACGAACCAAATGGTATTCTCGTAACCTTCATCGATAAAGGTATTCCGTATAACCCGCTCAATGCTAAAGAACCAGATACAACTCTATCAGCAGAAGAACGAGATATCGGTGGCCTTGGTATTTATATGGTTAAACAGTCTATGGACGAAATAATCTATGAATACAAAGATGAGAAGAATACCCTCTACTTATTCAAGAAGTTTTAATTCCAAATAAAAGCTCTATGGTTTTCCATAGAGCTTTTTGCTTTTCTATTCAGTTGTTTCGAGCTTAAGCTTTCTTTGCTTCAAGTTCTTTGCAGATTCTGTCAAACTCATCTTCGTCGAGCTTATAGTGCTTCTTGTAAAGAATATAAGATGCACCCATAAATACAAATGAAATAACAATCATTGTAATCAAAAGACCAGCAATCTGTCCGTTGCCGGCACTCTGAATTACGTTATCAATTGATGCTGCTTTAACTTCATCCGTAATGGCTCCCTGAGCCGCCTTGTTTTCAAATGTTGAGATCTGATTTGTCAAATCTGTGAGTTTGAAGATGATATATGAAAGTGATGTAAATGCTACGCAAACTGCAGAACCGAGTTTTGTAAAGAAAGGTCTGATTGATGCGATGATTGCATCATCACGATTTCCTGTTGTGTACTCGTTGTACTCAACTGTGTTGAGAATTGAAATCATCATAATGAGATAGAAACCATACTGTCCAAAGTTTGCAACCATAAATCCGATTGTGATAATCCAAAACTTAATCATTGCTCCGTGAGGAAGTGCAAGTCCTGCAATAAGCATCATTGCATAACCAACAACAGCAGCGATCATCATAATCTTCATGAGTGGCTTACGGTTAATTTTCTTTGAAATCATTGGATAGAAGATCATAAGGAATGCAGTCGCAACCATACCAACAGTTGAGAATGTTGAGTAAAGTCCACCTGAATATCCGAATTCAAAGTAAACATAAGTTGAGCCCACACCAACAAGAATCATATCATTACCAATCTGCTGTAGGAAGAAGATAAGCGAAATCCAAAGAAGTTGGTCATTACCAGTAATTGTTTTCCATACCTTCTTAAGGCTGATTGGGGGAACCTCTTCTTTTTCATACGAGCGATCCTCATGCACACCGAAGATTGTAAACATAAGGAACGCAGGAGCAATAATTGCAATACCGAGAGCAATAAATCCATACGCTGTAATTGCGCTACCACCTATCGCGTTCTTACCGGCGGTAAGAATAGGGAGTACGATTGTAAGTAGTGTGCCGCCGATACCTGCACAGAGGTTTGTGCGTGATGTGAATTTATCACGGGCATTCGCATCTGTACCAAGAGATGGAATCATTCCCCAATATGAGATGTCATGCATTGTATATGTAATACTATAAAGGAAATATAAAACACCAAAATACCAAACGAAGCCCCATCCCGAAAGCATAGGGTTAAACATTAAGTAAATTACTACCGATGTCGTTAGGATACCAATCAAAAGCCATGGTTTAAACTTACCCCATTTTGTACGTGTACGGTCAACTATGTTACCCATAATAGGGTCGTTGATCGCATCAAACACACGCATAGCAACCATAATTGCTGTGATTGCCGCAAGCTGTGGAGCAGTAGGACCTATTGCGAAGAGAATAAACGTAAGCATATAGTTTGTGACAAGGGCATAAACCATATCTCGTCCGATTGTTCCCACTGGGAAACAGAGTAAATTCTTTTTATTTGTCTTCTCATCCATCTAAATCACTTCCCTTTTTTGAAAAAGCCTCGCTCGTTTGAGCAAGGCTATATTCATAGGACTATTCTTCGATTACTGCCTTGATTACAGCAAGAAGTTCATCATATGTCTCGAAAGCCGGAATGTTTGGATAATCAGCCTTAATCTGGTCTGTTGTCTTAAACAAGAAACCTGCCTTAGAGTTTTGAATCATGCCGAGATCATTGAAACTGTCACCACTAGCAATTGTCTCAATGCCAGCACTCTGAAGTGCTTTTACTGTTGTAAGCTTAGACTTTTCACAGCGCATTTTAAAATCAGTAATCTCACCATTCTCAGCAACAACTAGTTCGTTGCAGAAAATAGTTGGCCAGCCGAGCTTTCTCATTAGAGGCTTTGCGAATTGAGAGAAAGTATCGCTGATAATAATTACCTGTGTGAACTCATGGAGAGCATCAAGGAATTCCTTTGCGCCATCCATTGGGTCAATTGTTGCAATAACATCCTGGATTTCCTTAAGACCAAGACCATGTTCCTTTAAAATGGCAAGTCTATATTTCATAAGCTTGTCATAATCAGGTTCATCTCTTGTTGTCTTCTTAAGTTCTGGAATGCCTGTTGCCTCAGCAAAAGCAATCCAAATCTCAGGAACTAATACGCCTTCAAGGTCTAAGCATACTGCGTACATAAGCTACTCCTTATTTTACGTTTCTAGGGTCTTTTACACCATTGTGTAATTCTGAATGATACCACTTTTCATCAACCCAATCCCAGAATTCCTGGATTTTGCCACTATGAGCTGCTGGCTGAACCTTATCGCTAAGTTTACCTACGCCACCTGCTACCTTTTCAAGGATTTCATTAATAGGTACGTTCATAATAATTGCCTCCCAAAATAATTATAATTTATTTGAATTTTGCAAAATATAAACAAATTATTCAACAACTACAATATCAGCAACGTCTTCTACATCGCCAACAACAGGAGCTTCAATAATCTCAACTTCAGCGCCAGAAATCTGCTTGTAGAATGCAGCTGTAGCTGCCTCGATATATGGAGCTAAGAAAAGAGAACCGATGCCGATTGTAAATGCTGAAAGGATTGCCCATCCGATAAAGCTAAACTGCAAGCAGAAAAGCTGCCACTTATGGCCTTTCATCATTTTCTTTGATTCTTTAATTGCGTCCATAACATCCATATCTGGGTTATCAGCAAGGATGTAGAAAGTCATCTGGTATGCATAGTTCATGATGATACCAGGAACAATGAAGAGCAATGTCCAAAGGAATACAAAGATTCCAACGAGAAGTTTTGCAAGGAATCCTTTGCCAAACTTGTCATAATGAACGAAGAGGTTAGCGAACTTAGACTCTCCCTTCATAAGATCAATGTTGTACTGGCAGAGGCCCATTCTTGTTGGACCACCAAGGATAAATGTTGCAAGACTCCAGATTGACATGATTGCAGTTACAATACCAACAAATGTAAGTAAAGCTGGAGAAACATTTACTGTTTCCATGATGTGCTCATATGAAGCACCGAGCTGATCCCAATCAATCTTGTCAGCGAGATCTGAAAGCTCATCAAGATCCACATTTGCAGAGAATGTTGTTGAGTTAACTGCTACACCACCGAGAAGTGCTGCCACAAAAGTTGTAAGCACAGCTTCGCCCCAGTGACCTGAAAGTTTTTCACGAGCAATTTTTCTATAGTCTTTTGCTTTTGGATGTGACATGTTGTCCCCTCCTTATTTAAGTTGATCCAAAGTGAGCTCATAACTTGGCAAGAAATCTCTTAAAAAGATTTCTGCAGGCTCACAGTTCATCTTGTGAATTGAGGCCTCCGTCGCTTCGCGAGCTTTGTCAAATTCCTTGTTGCCGGCCTTCTGTTCCTCAACGCACTTGATGAGTGCGCTAATTTTGTCGGCAGCCTTGTTCAACTTCCAAAGCTCAGCGTCGGCCTCTTTTGGCATAAGAAGGTCTTCGTACTCCGGACGCAGGTCCTCCGGCAACATGTCAAGAATCTTGCCTGTTGCAACCTCCTCGACCTTCTTATAAGCATTCGTAATTTCTGGGCTGTAATACTTAACAGGAGTTGGCATGTCTCCTGTGAGTATTTCAGATGTGTCATGGAAGAGACCCATGAGAGCAACTTTTTGCGCATCATAATTTGTGCCGAGGCGTTTATTACTGATAACCGCAAGTGCATGAGCAATAACTGCAACCTCATAAGAATGCTGAATTAAAGACTCCTCTTCCGTATTACGCATAAGTGCCCAACGGTCAATATATTTCATTCTTGAAATAAATGCGTAAAAATCATTTGACATGCTCCCACCTCCTCCTGGAAAATAAAGCCCGCTTGGTTTTCCAAGCGGGCTTCGCTAACAAAAATTATTTCTTTGCCTTCTTTGGTTTTGAAGCCTTAGCCATCTTCTTACCAGCTCTATCGTACTGAGCAGCACGGCCTGTATAGAGGATGATAATTGAAAGCGCTGCGAATACGATGCATGTGAGCATGAGTACTACAGCAATGATAGCGATAATAGCAATACCGAGTGATGTAAACATATTATTTCCCCTTTATTAATTATGTGATTACATTTTAATACAGTTCAAATTTTAGCATAACTTTTTTATATAATCAATAGAATTCTATATAAACTCACTATAAATATCACATAAATCCACTACATATGCTAACATTTATCTACTTTTCCTTACAAAATATCCAAAATCTTGACAATATCTACCGTTTTGGTAAAATTTTTATGTGCTTCAAAGGAGGTGGAGTTTTGACCAATAGCGCATTCATTTTCTCATTTGGAAGATGGATTCTTCCAATCATTGCATTCTACATTATTTTTGGTTGCGGAATCTCTCTGATTCGCGGTAACAAGAAGACCGGAACTATTGGTTATCTTGTAAACTCCGCCAACGGAGATCAGCTCCCACTTATAGGTTTTGAAACGGCAATCGGACGCAGTAACGCATGTGATATAACTCTCACATACACGACCGTTTCTCGTTTCCACGCAGTGCTCACAAAACGGCATGGCAAGTGGCTTCTCTTCGATACACATTCAAAAACTGGCACATTCGTAAACGGAGAGAAAGTCGACGATGTATTCCTTCACCCAACCGAGGTAAAAAGTGGCGACACACTCGTTTTTGGCAATGCAATTTTTGCTTTCTATGACCTAGAAGATCTTCAAAAAGCTGAAGCTCAAAAGTCAAAAGAAAATCCAGCTCTTTTTGAGGGCGACGAGAAGTTCTACACAGGTGATATTATCCTTCCAGAACACCTCAAAACTGGTTGCACTTTAAAGAACTGTATCACAGGTGCTGAAGTCAGCATCGACAACAGCGCATCTGTCCTAATAGGACGTAGCGATGAGGCTGACGTGCAAATTGCATCTCCTGCAGTCTCCCGCTCTCACGCTCTTCTTTCCCGCTCCGATGAGGGCTGGGTAATTGAGGATCTCGACTCCAAATCCGGCACTCTTTTGAACGGTGAGGAATTGACCGAAATCAAGCCACTTAAAGATGGCGATATTATAGAAATTTGTGGTTTCACAATTAGATTTACAGAAAACGCTTAAGGAGGACCTGATTTGAGCGGAACAAGATGGTTTCCAACCATGCTCCTAATTTCAATATTCCAGGTAATAACCTTCTACCAAGTCATTTTTTCTGCAGATGGTACCCTAAACATGGCCGCTGCCATTGTCTTTGTTATCTTCACTGCGATTGAATGGCTTTGGTCCGTTGTGTCTACAATCTTCCTTAAGAAGTCTTCGCTAGCACTTGAGTATATTGCCTTCTTCCTCACTGGCATAAGTCTTGTAGTCGCAGGAAGTGTCAAAGGCTCTTTGATGGTTAAGCAGTTCATCGCCGTAGTTATCGGTTTTGTTTGCTATGTAGTTCTTCTCTACATCGTTTCAGATGTTGAACGTGCAGAAAAATTCCGCAAGCCTTTTGCTATTGCTTCAATCGCAGTTCTTGTTTTCACTTTGATCTTTGCAAAGAACATTAACGGTGCATACAACTGGATTAGTTTCGGTGGTTTCGCAGTTCAGCCTTCTGAACTCGTAAAGGTTTCATTCATATTTGTCGGTGCTGCAACTTTAGAAAAACTTCAGTCAAAGCGAAGCTTGACTCAATACGTAATCTTTGCGGCAGCCTGTATCGCTCTTCTCTTCCTCATGAGAGACCTCGGTACAGCACTCATTTTCTTCTTTACATTCGTAGTGCTCGCATTCATGCGCTCCGGAGATGTTCGTACAATCATCTTCTTAATCCTCGGCGCTGCAATGCTCGCTGGTCTTGTTGTGCTTATGCGTTCAGATTACATCATGAACCGTTTTGCAACATATAGACACGTTTGGGATTACGCAACTGGCAAAGGCTACCAGCAGACTCGAGTATTAACCTACTCTGTAAGCGGTGGTCTCTTAGGTCTTGGCATAGGCAACGGTCATCTTCGCGATGTATTCGCTGCAACCGAGGACCTTATCTTTGGCGTTCTCTGCGAAGAGTGGGGCATGCTAATTGCCTTCCTTGTAGCTCAAGCGTTTATATTTATTTTCATTCATAGTATTCGTTGTGCAAAGGGTGCGCGCAGTGCCTTTTACTCAATTGCAAGCTGCGCCGCTGGTGGCCTCCTTCTTTTCCAGGCTGCCCTCAATATCTTTGGTGTAACAGATTTCCTGCCTATGACAGGTGTAACTTTACCGTTCGTCAGCCGCGGTGGTTCTAGTACAATCTCTTGCTGGGCACTGCTCGCCTTCATTAAGGCCGCCGACAACAGAACTTGGGCGGAGGTGAAGAAGAAGAAATGAACCGAATTTCACGACGCTCTTATATAATGTATTTCTTTGCTTTCGCTTTCTTTATTGGACTCATGATCCTCTTCTTTACAATGGAAGCGAACTCAGGCAAATGGGTAGTAAAGGACTACAACAAGCACCTCTACTCAAACGGTGAACTTCTCGCTGCCGGCACAATCACAGACCGCTATGGTGTAGTCCTTGCGCAGACCGTTGACGGCGAACGCAAATACAACGATGACTATAAAGTCCGCACCGCAACTCTCCACGTTGTCGGCGATACAGCTGGTTTCATTTCAACTGGTGTTCACTCATCAATGAAATCTCAGCTCACCGGATACAGCCTTCTTAATGGTGTATACAAACTCAAAAAGAATGGTACTGGTAACGACATCCAACTCTCGATTGACTCCCGTCTCTGCGTAACCGCAATGGACGCGCTCGGCAACAATAAGGGTACAATCGGCGTATACAACTATAAAACTGGTGAAGTATATTGTGCAGTATCTCTTCCAACATATGACCCGTATGATAAGCCAAAGGACATCATGACAGATGACACTGGCAAATACGAAGGCATATACATGAACCGCTACTTCAGTGGTCTCTACACACCAGGTTCAACTTTCAAAATCGTAACCGCATGTTGCGCAATCGACAACCTCATCGACATCAACACCCGCACTTTCACCTGTAACGGTGCTTGGGTAAACAAAGTCGGCAACAAGGTTACATGTAATGGTGTTCACGGAACGCTCAATTTCGAGCAAGCTCTTCAGCATTCCTGCAACACCGCTTTCGCCAGCCTTGCCGCTGAACTCGGCAACGAGAAAATGCAGAAGACTGCCGAAGAATGTGGCTTCAACAAAAAGATTTACGTTGATAACTTCAAACTTGCCACTAGTTACTATGATGTTTCTGATGCCTATGATATCGACCGTGCTTGGTCAGGTATCGGCCAGTATACAACCCTCATAAATCCTTGCCATTCAACAATGATGGTTGGTGCAATTGCAAACAAGACTGGTTACACTCCAGTCCCAACCCTCATCAAAGGCAAGAACACCTCAAAGATGAACTTTATGGGTTCTGTTTCCGCAAAGAAGCTCAACCAGATGCTTCGTTCAAACGTTGAGAATTACTACGGTGACAACAGATTCCCTAATCTCGTAATGTGCGGCAAGACCGGTACCGCTGAAGTATCCGGCAAAAAGCCTCACACCTGGTTTGTCGGCTACTCACAGCGTGACGATCTTCCTCTTGCAATCGTTGTTGTTTGCGAAAACAGTGGTGGCTTCGGCATCGATGTCGCTATCCCAATAGCCAACACCGTCATGCAAAAAGCCTACGAACTCTACGTCCTTGCCTACGCCAACCTCGGCGAAGAAGGATAAAAACTACATAAAAAAACAACCCCTATCTTAATAATAGGGGTTGTTTTTATTCTACCGTATTCTTCAGAAGCAATTGAAGAATATGGTAAGACCTGAATTTTTGACAAAAACATCTTTAATGCTATTTTTCCCATACTACTATTTTGACTTCTTAGTTTTCTTCGGTTCGGGTTTTGACTCTTCAACCACTGGAGTAGTATCTAGAGACAGTTGAGTTGAATCATCGGCAAAAACGAGAGATGAAGAAGTTTCATCAGCGATTTTATCAAGATTTGCGATTATAAATGCCTGCGCATTTATGTTGTAAAAAGTACGAGAGCGCAATTGGCCTCGAAGCATTTCATCACGGCTTTCAATGCCAAGCTTTTCTCCCTCTTCTGTTGCCACTCTTGATCTCTCTCCAGTTGCATCGTTTAATTTTGATTCAAGAAATCCTTGCATTTCAAGCCACTGCGTTACCTTTACCGGAGCAAGAGGTCTAACATCTTTATCAAGAACCTTTTCTACCCTATTTGTAATTGCAGTTACAGTAACCGGTTCTTCTGATACCCTAATCTTACTTCTTTGTTCCTCATCAATATGAAATGGAATCATTTTATTCTTATCATATGGCTGCACTCTGCAGCCGTTTTTTATTGTCTCATCAAGAACAGATGCCGCTAAAGAAAAGGCTCTACAAAGATAAACATTATTAAGCACTGTGTCCTCTGGAAGATCCTCTCCAGTTAATGGATTCATACCATTTGCAAGCTTATCTAAATATATTTTTGCTGTGTAATACCTTTCGTTATCTGTCATACTCGAATTCCTCCTATAATACTATTCTCTCAACATTATCAAAATGTGAGTGTTATTCAGAAAGATAATAGAACGTTAAAAGAGCATAGCCAGCTTCGTTCTTTATCCATGCGCTACCCCGTTTTGAGACAGTAGTAGCAAAATTAAAAGTTGGCGTAACTATTTCAGTTCCTTTCTCATCAATAAAACCCCATTTTTCTCCGACCTTTATAGGTGCAAGGCCCTGTGAAAAAGCTTTTGCATCATCATACTTAGGCTTAATCACGATTTTTCCGTTTTTTGAATTTACAAATCCAAATTTATCCTCAGATTTATATTCAACAAGGAACCCTCCAGACTTTTTGTTGTCAGAATTAGCTTCAGCTGGCAATCCAATATAATCTGCTGAGAATCCGCCTATACTTTCCCCAGATGAATCGCAAAGATAATAAAGATCATTCTTTATAAACACAGAAATCCCCAAATGATTTGTATATCCATATTCATCCGCAACAACACCTGTATAATCCGTTTCTTTTACAATAGAAAACTCTTTGTCAACTATCTTTATTACTCCATTCTCTTTGATAATTGCCGTGTCTCCAACGAAATTGTAAGCATTTTCTAGTCCAAAAGAGTGTTCGTTAAATGACATATCAATAAAACCAAAAACACCATCTCTTTTTGCAACAGCAAAACCAGAAGAAAAAGGCCCTAAAAATTCATATTCTTTATCAGGAACAAGTTTTCTGCTTCCATCCTTATCTACATAACACCAAACACCGTCTTGAACCGCCGGAAACAGCTCTCCATCCTCTGAAATCGGGCCTAAATATGTGACTTCTCCATGAGCATATTTAGTTCCCTTTGACGTATAAGCAACAGCCTTCTCATTTTCTTGCAGAACGCTCAAGTGGAGCCCAGGTGGAGCGCAAACATCAATATTTTTAGGAAAAACTACCTTAAAATACTTTAAAGTGTACTTTCCCTTTGCATCCAAAATCATATGCTTTACTTCATCAGTCTGCTCCACTTTAGATAGAATATTAATAGATTTTGAATATTTCCCTCCACTTATTAAGCTTTTTGCCTCTAAAATGGCTGCTTTTTCATTCTCAGAATTCTCCTCAAGAATTCTTTCACATGTTGTCACGGCATTCTCGTATTTTTCCATTGAAAAATATGTCTCAGCTAAACCAAATAATGCCTCCTGGCTTTTTGGCCTATTTTGCAATGCTTTTTTATAGTTTTCTTCTGCCTCATCATAGATTTTCTTATCATATGACACTCTTGCTGCTGCCATTAAGTCATCGAACTCTTTTGATCCCGAACTATACGTTTTTATTGTAAAAATCCATGAAACGGCACAAAATCCCACTAAAAATACAACTATTAAATATCTTTTCAATAAACCACCTCAATCAACGTAGTTACGATGGTTCCCAGCAAAATAAGAGGAACAAAAGGAAGCTCTGTTTTCCTATTCGCCTGCTTTGTAGCCAATAGAAATAAAGAAAATAATAGAGAACCTAACGAAATCAAAAACAAATCTCTCAAAAAGAGTTCAAAACCAAGGTAAAAAGCAATACCAATTAATAGTTTTATATCTCCAACACCCATTCCTTCTTTTGAAACAATACGACAAAGCAAAAGAATCAATATTGCCGATAGCAAAGAAACGAAAGATGAAAGAAAGCTTTTCTCTTCTCTAAAAACAAAGAGATATATTGCTTTCATCAAAATTAAAAAGAAGAAATAAATATTCCTTATTTCCCTTGTCCTTAAATCTTCTATCGTTGGAGGAATTAAAACCAGAATTAGAACAATCAACAATATTAATTGCTTACTCATAAAGCATCCTCACTAAATACTATTTTTAAATCAATACCACTTTTACTCTTAATCTCTGATTTCAAATTATCAAATACGGACTCAAAAGCTTCTTGTCCTTTTGCCTCGCTCGGGACTATGATTATCAATTCTTTTTCTTTTGGAGAAAACTTTTCTTCCGCTCCACTTTCCATAGTTATGCTACTGCCACAATCAGAAATATCTTTCTTATATTCTTTTACGTATCTATTTATCTGTTTTTTAATACTCTCTTCATTTGGAGAATAATCAGAGGCTTTTGAAAGATCTCCATCGTTATATGAATACGAACTGTCAAAAACGTTTAGAGAATAAACCTCAACGACTTTTCCACTACTTTTATAATAAAGATCTATTCCTTGACCGGGCTCTACACTACATTCTCGACTCTTTTCCTTTTCTTCTCTTACAAAGTATTGCCCACGTGCAAAATTCGTTTCATTCCAAATAGAGCCATTGCCTCCTTGTGCAAGGTCTGGCGATGCCAACGTGTCTGCATAATAAGGAAGCCAAGCGACAGTTTGAGCTTTTTGACAGATATTCAAAGTTTTATCTACAAGACCAAAAGTGTTTACATTAATCTTGTATATTGCAATTATTGTTATTGTCTTTCCGTCACCAAGGATATTAGAAAAAGAAAAATCTATCCCAAAAAAGCCACCATCAATTTGAGAAACGGCCTTTTCATCTACTCGGTCTCTAATCAACATCTCACAAAGAGCAGATCCCATCGTAAAACCAACCGCTTCTCTTTTAGCATTTTGTATTATTCCCTTTAATGTTGTTTCTTCACTAGTTGTAATATCAACTTCATTACCGACAGCATAAGAATACTGAGAAAGCTGTAAGGCAGTTTGATTAATAGCACTTTGCACTTCAACTTCGGTTTCGATAATCATAATTATAGAAAGAAGCATCATAATAAGAGCTGTGAAGATTACTATCGTAAGAGCTCCTTCAACCGTATATAAACCCTCATTTTTTTGAGTAATCAATCGACGAATAAACATAATCCGTCAACTCCATAATATAATTCTTGTCTTCATAAGATTCACAAACGCCAAAAATATATGCATCTGGCTCTTCAAGGTAGTACCCACAAAAATACATGTTTCTTTCAAGGCGTTCATTAACCAACGTTCCTGTGACTTTTTCGTTTTCATATGTTTCATAAATAAACTTAATTTTATTCCTATAAAACATTGTTCCCTCAAAGAGCTCCAAATTTTTAGCGATATCTTCCTCGGGATCCACGTTTTCACCAACAATCAAATAGGCCGCCGGATAAGCATCGTTATAATAAAACTTAGTTGTATTACCCGAGCCTATCCAGCCGCCTGGTATGGTCACTTCAAATTTTTTAAAGTGACATAAAGACTCTGCATTCTGCTCGTCAACATCTTTCTTCGATGCATTCTTTGGTGTTTGCTTACCGCAACTTGAAGGAACAATCAGAACAAACAATAAAATGATGAGGAGTATTGCTGTTTTGTATAGGGGCTTGAGTTTAATACTGATACACCTCCGAGAGATTAATCTTATGATTGCCGACAGCAGTAACAGTGCTGAGTCTTACTGAAACAAAACATTTAGTAATATTAAATCCACTATGAGCATCACTACAGTTTATCTGCATAATTACAGAAGACCTTTTTAGAATATTTTCTTTTCCAGATTTAGAACTAAGACCTATTAACGCAAAAATTCTAAGGTAATCTTTATAAGTCATTCCAATACCAGAGCTACTTGAAATCGACCCTCCACTTGAATCACCAACAAATTCAGAAAGAGATGCAGCGTAATCATTAATAACTTTTACTGCTTCTTCTTTTACTTTTTCGTTTGTAGACCCAAGAGCAGATATTATTTTTTCTTCAGCTTTTGAAGCATACCCATCAACAACATCTTCAAGTTTTGAAAACATTGTCGTATATGCATCGTTAATTGCATTTGTAATTGATGTCCCTGCCTGACTAGCAAGAGTTTGATCTCCAGTGAAAATTGAAGGTAAAGAACTGTAGACTTTATCAACAAGAGGTCCCATACAATTGTTAACGAATATTTCTTTTGCAGCTTTTGCACCACTAGAACTAGCATCAACTGAGTTTACAGCCGATAAAACCATACTCTCAATTTCATCCCTGCTATAGTTTGTTTTAATGCCAGAAGTCATAGAAGTAATCACTCTTTCCACCGGAGTAACTACGATACTAGCCAAACTTTCCACGGTTCCTTGTGCAGCTTGATTGACATAACTAAGAGCTGCATCTTTGATGTCTTCCGTCTTTTCAACTGATGCATTTTCAATTTTTTCAAAGACATCATCGATGCCTTTTGATGCATAGCTGGCAACACCTTTTGCTAAGGTACCAGGCAAACTTTGCAACCCTAAAGTCCATGTAGATGCAGTTTTGTAAATTGGCACACTCTTTCCTTTACAAAGCGAAGCTGTATCGAGTATTGATTCTGCAGTTGCCCACGCAATTAGTATTGCGTTTTGTGCGACTGGTATCCCTATACCCGTCCACCCGGCTATCGCCGTCGCAACTGCAAGTGCGCTTTGCCTCATGTTCGCATTCGTATAAACATAAACCGAATTCATAATTAAACGAATGGCAAAAATCAAATCAACACAGAGTTCAACATTAGTAACCATATTATCTTTTCCAAACAATATGTATTCGGTTTCTCCCTTAAGGAGTGGACGACTTCCAAAAGATGAGCCCATCAAATTCTTATCAGTCGCCTCAGTTGTAAGGCAGCCAAACATACCTAATATATATTCCATCTCATAAGAATTTAATGCCGCATCTTTTAACTTAGAAAACCCCTTTAAACTGATTCCTGATTCTGAAATCGAGTTACAAATTGTTTTATATATTTCCTCAGAAACAAGCGAAGGAATATCTACTTTTGTCACTTCTCCGGAAAAAGAACTTAAATCCGTGCTTGCAATAGCATCCATTGCCGCCTTTTGTTCTTTTGCATCTGCAGCTTTAGAAGAAGATTCTCCATATGCAGAAGACAAATAAATATAAAGAGGGGTTTTTGAAAACTTTAACTCTATGTCCTTTGGACTTTCATTTCTTTCATTAGGATCTTTATCTTCACTATTTTTAATTGCATTGCTTAAACTATTTATATCCTTTTGCAATGTTTCCTCAAACTCATCTACCGATTCTGTTGTAACAGAAGCGGCAGAATTTTTATATTCACTTGATAAAAGCTTTTTTGTCTCGCTATCCTCAAGAGTTTCTATTGTACTTTCCCAATTTGATGCTTTTACACTGCTGGCTACAAGTTCGGACCTCACCGAAGGTAAAAGCTTCTTAACGTTTTTCAACACTTTTAACACTTCGGCATTATCATCAAGTTCTTTTATTTTTTGAAGTGAATTATATAAGCCTTTCAATTCCGCCTCTGCAGAAGAAACCGACTTATAATACGACTTGCTACCATCAATAACTTTAGAAACCTTATCCGTCTGTTTAAAGGCGGATATTTTTTGTGACATTCCCATCGTCCAATTATATGGGGCTCGATATTTCATAAAGCTTCTTATGCTTTTTGATAAAGTTTCCGTATCAACGATTGGTTTCTCATATGAAACGGATAGGTTCTCTGTCCTTGTATTTATCGTATTCTCAAATGATGTATTTACTGTTTTTTCAATTAACTTTCTTATAGACGTAGAACTCCCCAACGATAAATCACTATCTATCATATTTGAATAATAAGAGATTAAATTCGCATTGAGCTCGCTCTCGGACTTTGACATTACAAAAAGACCATATAACTCTTTAAAAGTCCTATCATAATCTGCAAGGGCAGCATTTCCAGTTAACCCTAACGCCCCAAGAGCTTTATCTTTCGCCGCTGAGTATCTTGCGGAATCTATTGCAAGATAAGCACATGTATACATTGGGACGAGTACAAGTATTAAAAATATTGAGATTGATCCTTTTGCTTTATTAAAAAAATGAATCATATATATTCTTTAGCACCTCAAAATCATTCTCGATACTATGCCCAAAATCAACCAGTTCCGCAAACTCTTTTGGCTTATATGCAGTCTTACTAACATCTATAGAAAAGACTTGCTTACCAAAATACGACGCTCCAATATGAACACTTGCAATTGGCAAATGTAACTTCCCGTTAACTGTACATGTTGAGTCAAATCCCAACCCAGGCAAAACTTGACAGTTCCCAAGATCAGAAGAAAGCTCCGATGAAATTTCTCCAAGAGATTTGTCATCAATGTAATTACCAAGAATCTGCCAATATAATCCATCTTCACCAGCTTTTTCGCACAACTTGGTTGTTGCAATGCTTGCAAGATTTTTACAATGCCCATATAAAAACATAGCGAAGGAGAGATAGACAAGGCTCAAAACTACAAGCATTGCAACTGGCAGCACAAAAGAAATTTCAACAACTTGAACTGAGCCACGTTTTTTCATTAGACTCCCATTGCTTCCCTTATCTTGTCAAACATTGCAGTGACAATATCCGTCATTTCATTTTGAAAAATTGCCACAAGAGCAATGACTACAATAATTATCAAAACCATTGAGATTATATTGATCTCGCCTCTATCTTTCGCCATTAAAAATCCAAACAATCTATTCATATTTTGCCTCCTATAAAAGATTATTAAATGCTGGAACAATTATCATAATTAACACGCCAATAAACATGAGCATTATCGGAACAAGAAGTTTCTGCTCGGCTGCAGAGCTTTGAAGACGAGCACGGGATTTACGCTCTTCCCAAGCAGTATCCGCCATATTTGAAATGAGTTCAGGAAACTCAGGGCCTCCTTTTACAAGATTCTGTTTATAAAGAGATACAAATTTTCTAACCTCCTTGCACCCACAACGAAAACTAAAATCATCGAGCGACTCATTTATTAATTTGCCATTTTCAATATCATTTTCAGCTTTTTGCATTTCTAGATAAAGAACACTGTTATTGGAGTTAGCCACTCTAGAAAAAGCATCGCTTGCAGTTAGTCCTGCATTTACGAGAAGAGCCATCTTTGAAAGAACCGTTGCAAATTCTTTCAATATATCTTCATGTCTATGACGAAGTATATTCTCAAGCCAAATATCAAAGTAGAAACATAGAAATATTAAAAGCAAGCCAATAAGAACAAAGGCTAATTTGCTTTCAGAAACCGAAAACACCATAAGTAAAACTGGTGAAAAGAGTAATAAATATGTATACGGTGCGGCCGCAGCGCTTCGTGCAATTTGACCGCTCGTAACATTATCATATATTTCTTCCAACTTCCTTACTCTTTTACCATTAATACCTCTATGAAATAAAAGTAAAATTCTATTACCGATAAAAAAGTAGTCTTCAAGTAAAAAGACTTTTAACCCTGTCTTATTAAATGTATCCTCCTTACATAGAACAAATAAAGCTACATCGAAAATCACAATTAACGTTGCAATAGACAAAGTAAAAAACTTAATTATTACACTCATTTCACACCTCAATGTTTACAATCTTGAGGCCCAAAGCATAAGACCCAATAAAAATCGCCACTGCAATAGTATTAATTAACAACATTCTCCCTTCACCGCTGCCGTTATCCAGAATTGATAATGCTGCCGTTATTACAATTGGCATAGTAGCCATAATATTCAATTCGTTTCGTGGCGCAGCTAAGCTCGTTTTGATTTCATTTTCAATGGTTATTTTTTCTGTTATTGTCTGCTTTGTATCGCAAACAGTTTGTTTTAAATTTCCACCTGCGGTATTACATATTGAAAACACATCTGCAAAAATCTCAACATCGTCACTGTCCGTCCGCTCTGCCATAGAAGCAAAAAGTTCATCTATACTTCTTCCACTTTTTAATCCATTTGAAATCCTTTGGCTCTCCACACAAATAGGAGAAATTGAAGGATAAAGATTATGCATATCATCATTGGCAATTAAGAGCGCTTCATAAGAATTCTTGCCACAAGACAAAGAACTACTAATAGCATCTAGATAATCACAAAACTCTAAAGTAAATTCTTTCTTCCTTCGTTTTATTAAAAACTTCACATAAATCCTTGCACCAAAAAATCCCGAAATTGCTGATACAATAACATTTATTACAAAAACATCGTAAATAACTGATGCCGCAAAATATCCGAGAGCGGCACCGATTAAAAATCCTATTCCAAAAGATGTAAAACCATATTTTTTACCGCAATAAATCTTTCCCATAAAGGTTCATCTTCTCCATATGAATCAAACTATTATCAGTTTTATTTAGCTTCCCGTTTTTCAATAAAAACAAAATATTTAAATCAATTTCTCCATTCACAATTCCTTTAAGTTCGCTAATTTCAACAACTCTTCTATTGCCCGCTCCATCCTTTGCAAGGTGAACAAGAATATCTATTGACGAGGCTATGTGTTGCCTTGTCGCTTGAAGTGGAAATGAAGCGCCACTTTCGAGAATCATAGTTTCAAGCCTATAAAGCATGTCATAACTACTATTAGCATGACCTGTTGAGAGAGACCCATCATGCCCTGTGTTCATTGCATTCAACATGTCTAAAGCTTCGGCGCCTCGAACCTCTCCAACAATTATTCTGTCAGGCCTCATTCTAAGAGATGTCCTAATTAGTTCCCGAATTGTAACTTCTCCAGTTCCTGCTGTGTTTGCATTTCGAGCTTCTAACCTTATCAGATTATCCACTCCCGTAATCTGCAATTCAGCAGAATCCTCAATAGTAATTATTCGTTCATGCTTTGGTATAAAATCAGAAAGCGCATTTAAAAATGTTGTTTTGCCAGAACTCGTTCCTCCACTTATAAAGATGTTGTACTTCAAACGAACTAACTCTTTTAAAAAATTTGCTGCTTCCTCCGTTATTGATCCAAACGAAATCAAATCGTCCATGCCAATTCTTATCTTTGGAAATCTTCTTATTGTCACTATAGGGCCTTCCAAAGAAATAGGAGGAAGTACAACATTAACTCTCTCTCCTCCCGAAAGACGAGTGTCTACAATTGGATTTGCAAGATTAACTTCTCTTCCCGCTTTTCCAACTATCCGTTGTATTACATCAAACAGTTCTTCCTCTGAACTAAATCTTTTATTTACAAGCAATATTTTGCCGGCCTTTTCGATGTAGATCTCATCAAAAGAATTAATCATTATTTCACAGATGCTATCATCAGATAAAAGTTCATCTAAAACACCAAGTCCTCTTATCGAACTAAATATTTGTGATACACATTCTTCGCGATCAAAGGCTGACACTTCTTCTTTGCTATGCTTTAGAAACAAACTATTTATTAAACGTATAAGTTCTTCATCTTTTAAACTTGGAAGAGATGAATACTCATACAGTTCTTTTTTAATCTCTTCGTACACCGAGTATTGTCACCAGCTTTTCGAAACTTGCTTTATTATTTCTTCCTTCTCCAAGGCCACCAAGTTTCCCTATATCATTACTTTCAAAAAGAGACCCACTCTTTGGGTCAAAATTGTTATATAAAATGTACGTTTTTCTATTTATGTCCTCTCTAGACTCTAAAGCCACTTTTGGAATTTCGTGTAAGTATTTTTTAATTGTTTCATTTGCAAAAGTTGTACCATCAGAAACTAAAACGACCGTCGCTGCATTTATTATTGGAACAATTGAATTTTCATAATCCCAATTGTTTAACGCTACACATACTCCATTACATTTTTCTCTAAGTGTGTCCACTGCTCTCCACAAGTCCTCGCCACTTTCGAAATATGGCTCAAACACCGCCATTTTGCCAAAGCCATTTTCATAGAGAAAGTGGCAGAACGAAGTGGAAGCTATTGTGGCTCCGGTATTCTCGCCACAGGGAAGAAACAGGCAAATCGGCGCATATGATTTTTGCGATTCGACATTTCCGCCGCCCTGGCCAGAAATGCCATCATCACACCTGCAGTATTTACATATGACCTCATACCATTCTTCCACGCTTCTGTATTTGCATATCGTCGGCAAAGAACAGTCTTCTTTATCTTCACGCTCGTTCGACAAGAGAACAGCCGAGCACTGCATAGGTAATGTAAAATTTGCAGTGCCTCCGACTTTGCTATCAACGAGCAAAAGATTAAGTTCAAACTTTTTTGCCGCCGTCTGTGCCGCTTTAATATTTGGGAAAACAAAGACCTCAACATCCGTATGCTTTGAACTAATCACATCTTTAAATCTTCTAACAAAAGAACTGTCGTTATCGACTATTCCAACCTTCTTTTGCATAGGTCCACTTCCCCTCTTCAAAAAACCTTATATTATATAATTCCCAGAAAACGGCAAAAACGGACGCGTTGGCTACGAAATGCTGGAAAATAATATACGAATGGTCAAAAAAAGACCCCAAGTGCTTTCACACTTGAGGTCTAATATTTATATCTTATTTTGTTTTTAAATCTTTAATTGTTAAGTAGATATTGCTTTCGATGTTTTCGTTTCCAACGATTTTTACGTCTTTGTAATTTGTTGTCATGAGAGTTTCAAAGTCTGTGTTTGTCATGTAATCAAGAATTGATGTTTTATAGTCACCAAAGTAACTACTTCCATCAACTCTCTGAACGAGGAAAATGTTTTCGTCATATGACAAAACTTTATAGGAATCAACTTCCATTTCAAGAACATCTGTGAAGAACTTCTCAGGGAATGTGTCAGAGCCCTTCTTCATCGTAGAAATATTGAGCTCAGCTGCAGGCTCGCCTGTCTCCTCAGAGTACTTCTTGTTGACATCTTCAAATGTCATTTCTTCTTCTGTATCAGAATCTTCTCTACCGATGTTATCCTTAAGTTCTTTAAACTTAGAAGTTGTTGCCTTGTCTGCTTCTGCATCGCCAGTAAGGCTTGCAGTCATATACTTAAAGAAGATGTAGTTCTCGTTGAAATATGTTTTCATCTGATCCTCTGAGATTTCTTTATCACCGCCAGCACCGAAAACAGATGAAACGAGCATCTCTTTATATGCATCACTTGTCTTAATCTTTGTTACTGTCTCTTTTGAAACACCGATCTTTTCATAGTATCCACCGTAGAGGTTCCATACCTCATCAACAGCTGCGGCAATACTTCCCTTTGCAGAACCAGAGAGCGAGAGCTCTCTATTCTTAAATTCTGTATTAACCTTTACGTATTCTGCGCAAAGCTTTTCTGCTTCTTCAATAGCGTCAGCCTTGTTTGTGTTTTCGCCGTTTGTCTTTACTTGAGTGTCGAGGAAGTATGCGAAAACACCTGCGTCGACGCCAGCATCACCAACGGTGAGTGCAACCTCATTAGTATTAATGGCTGTTTTGCCACATCCCACAAAGGAGAGGCAAAGTGCCAATATTAAAATAAGTAGTACTGATTTCCTAAGCTTCATAGTACTGCTCCTTTATATCTTAATTATTACAGCAGAATTATACTCTAATGACATAAAAAAAACAACCAGTCGAAGACTGGTTGTTTTAATTCGTGTTGGCACCGTCCTATCTTCCCAGGAGGCTGCCCTCCAAGTATTTTCGGCGATAATGAGCTTAACTACCGTGTTCGGGATGGGAACGGGTGGACCCTCATCTCCATAAGCACCAACTAGCGACAAGTGACATATTAACACAACCAATTTTAAAATGCAAGCATTATTTCAACAAATTTTAAAAAAACTTGAAAAGACGTTTTTTTGCGCTTATTATATATACATAATATAAATAGTATAGCAGAGGTGTAATAATGAAAGCTTTTAAAATTGCAGGTATTTCTTTTGGCTCAATTCTCGGTTGCGCAGCTATTGCAGCAATCGTTCTTGCCGTTTGGGCAAACAAGCCACGTGGAGTAAAAATTGATATCGCAAAACTTAATTCTGCATACTAATAAATCCACCACTAACAACGGTATCACCATTATAAAATACTGCGGATTGTCCAGGAGTCACAGCTCGCTGTGGCTCCTTAAATTCTACCTTCACAGCATTATTCCCAATTGGTGTAATGGTAGCTGGAACTCGTGGAGCTCTAAAACGAATTTTAACATCGAGTTCAACTTCGCTCTCGATTGGCTCGCTCAAGTTTTCCACAATAAACTCCATACTTTGTTGATAACCATTAGGCGCTAAAACGACTTCGTTTGTTTTGGCGTTTATTCTCGTTACAAACATCGGCTCGCCAAAGGCACCGAGGCCCTTTCTCTGCCCGATTGTATAATTCACTATTCCCTTGTGCTCACCAATCTTCTCACCGGATAAATTTACAAAACTACCTGGCACAGATTCAACGCCTGCATAGTCCTTTAAGAACTTAACATAGTCATCGTCTGGCACAAAGCAAATTTCCTGGCTATCAGATTTCTCTGCAACTGGTAAATTATACTTTCTTGCAAGTTCTCTTGTATCAGCCTTTTCCATATCAGCCATTGGGAATAAAACATGGGCGAGTTGATGCTGAGAAAGTCTATATAGGAAGTAACTTTGATCTTTTGCGCTATCAGCTGCCTTAAGTTCAAAGCAACCTTCTACTTCTTCTATCTTTGCATAATGGCCCGTTGCGAGGAAATCTGCTCCCATTTCGAGTGATTTTTCAAGCATGATGCCAAATTTTATCTTTTCATTACAAACAATACACGGATTCGGTGTGCGGCCCGTTCTATATTCTGAAACAAAGTTGGAAATTACGTTTTCTGCGAACTCTTTTCGCATATCAAGAACGTGAAGAGGAATGCCTAAAACATCTGCAACAGCCTGCGCATCCGAAATTCCTTCTTTTTCCTGATTTTCAGTCAAAATAAGGGATATACCCTCCACTTTATATCCTTTTTCAAGTAAAATAGCTGCTGCAACGGATGAATCTACTCCACCACTCATGCCAACAAATACCTTTTTTTGCACGTTCCGCACCTCCTTCTTTTGATGTAATAGAGAATTGTATCATAAAGACCATACATATGCAATAAAATTCCTTGCATTTATATGTAAAAATAATATATAATAATTTTGTATATATTTACTTTAATTTGTTTAATGGGGGAATTATCTTGTCGGCTGATTTACATTGTCATACCCGACTCTCCGACGGCTCACTTGGTATCGAGGATTTGATCCTCCTTGCTCAGCGTAGTGGCATTGACACGATTGCAATCACTGATCACGATTGCTTAGCCGGTACTGTCAGGGGAAAAATTATTGGTGAGCGCCATAACGTAAACGTTATTCCAGGCGTTGAACTATCTGCATTTGATACAGAACATAAAAAACGCGTCCACATTCTTTGCTATCTTGCAGAGAATCCTGACCGCCTCGAAGGTCTTTGCAAGAGAACTTCTCTTGCGCGCAGAAAAGCTAGCCAGCTTATGATGGTAAAAGCTTCTCAGCGTTATCCAATCGCATCTGACCTAGTTATCAAATGTGCAGCTGGTTCCACCAACATCTACAAACAACATATTATGCATGCACTTATGGAGTGTGGCTACACAACTGGAATCTTTGGTGAACTTTATGAAGATCTCTTCTCATCAAAGAGTGAAAATAATATCCTTGTAATTCCTACCTACCCTACTCCACTCGAAGTTGTTGAAGCTATTCATGAGGCAGGCGGTATCGCAGTTCTTGCACATCCTGGTTTCTATGATAACTTTGACATTATCGAAGACTTAATTAAAAATGGTCTCGATGGTATTGAAGTATGGCACCCAGAAAACAATGAAGAACAAACTGAAGAACTCATCAAGATTTGTAAGAAGAATGGTCTTCTCATGACAGGTGGTTCTGATTTCCATGGAATGTATAACGCAAAAGTAACTCACATCGGCGACTATACAACACCAGATGAAAACCTCGCTGCTCTCCTTGCTTATCAAGCAAAGCAGAGACGCGCAAAGAAAAAGGCTGAAAAAGCAGCAGCTGCTGCCGCTGAAGAAAAAGCCAAATAAACAAAAGGGGATTCCTGTGTTTTATAAAGAAGATAGCGACATAAAAATCTTTGATCCTTCAAAGAAAAAAGAGCAGTCTGGTGACATGCTTTCCTATGTTGAAGGCATGGCTCACGATAGACAGAATGGCAACGTTGATAAAGCCAAAGAATTAGGCGTTAACATTGCCCTCTCAATCTATGATGAAGACCAGCCTTCAAAACTGAGCGACGAAATCTTTCTCTCAGCAGAAATTTTTCCTCAGCTCTGTGCTCTTATGCTTTTCTCTACTGAGGCAGCGCTAAACTATTATCTTCCTTCACAGCAACTCTCCGCCATTGCAATCAATGCTCTCCATGAAGTGATGTCAAGAAACAACCTTCCTATCTACGAAGAGATTAAAGAAGGACCTGCTTTTTCTTTTTATTTCTTAAACGTTAGAAAAGGTGGCAATGACATTCCACACGACATAGGTAAGGCTTTTGCAATGCTCTGCAACAGAGCAAATGACTCGGCTTTTATCGAGGAAGGCGCACGTCTCTATGCCCTTGTTTTGGATGATATTCAAAAGCAGATTGCAGAGATTAAATTTGAGAACTAAAAAGATAATTTGAGGTTTGTCAAAAATTTGACAAACCTCTTTTTTTATGTATAATCTTAATGTATTTTACATACCATTAAAAAATATTTGAAAGGGGTTTTGACACATGAACTATACAAATGAAGTTGAAAACATGTGCGTAGTCGCTAAGGGACCAAACCACGGTCCAGCTCCTATCCCTGAAGAGGGAAAATGGATCAAAGCATATGAGATCAAAGACATCTCTGCTTTCACACACGGTGTAGGTTGGTGTGCACCACAGCAGGGTGCTTGCAAGCTCTCACTTAACGTTAAAAACGGTATTATCGAAGAAGCTCTCGTAGAGACAATCGGTTGCTCAGGTATGACTCACTCAGCTGCAATGGCCGCTGAAATTCTCCCTGGTAAGACAATCCTTGAGGCTCTCAACACAGACCTTGTTTGCGATGCAATCAACTGTGCAATGAGAGAACTCTTCCTCCAGATAGTATATGGCCGCTCACAGTCTGCATTCTCAGATGACGGTCTTTCAGTAGGCGCTGGTCTTGAGGATCTTGGTAAGGGCCTTCGCTCACAGGTTGGTACTATGTACGGTACAAAACTTAAGGGCGTTCGTTACCTTGAGATGGCTGAAGGTTATGTAACAAGAATCGGTCTTGATAAAGATGATCAGGTTATCGGTTATGAATTCGTATCTCTCGGCAAGATGACAGACTTCATCAAGAAGGGTGACACACCAAACGAAGCTTACGAAAAGGCAATGGGCTCATACGGCAGATTCGCAGATGCCGTTAAGTACATTGACCCACGTAAAGAATAATAGAAGGAGGATTTTAAAATGGCACTTTTTGAAAGCTATGAGCGCCGCGTTGACAAAATCAACGGCGTAATCAAAGAATATGGCATTAGCTCTATTGAAGAATGCAAAGAAATCACTCTTTCTAAGGGCATTGACATTGACAAGATCGTAAGAGAAACACAGCCAATCTGCTTCGAAAATGCAGTTTGGGCTTACACAGTAGGTGCAGCAATCGCTATTAAGAAGGGCGACACAAAAGCTGCTGACGCTGCTGCTGATATAGGCATTGGCCTTCAGAGTTTCTGTATTCCTGGTTCAGTTGCTGACAACCGTAAGGTTGGTCTTGGCCACGGTAACCTCGGTAAGATGCTTCTCTCTGAAGAAACTGAGTGCTTCTGCTTCCTCGCTGGTCACGAATCATTCGCAGCTGCTGAGGGCGCAATCAAAATCGCACTTAATGCAAACAAAGTTAGAACAAAACCTCTTAAAGTTATATTAAACGGTCTTGGCAAAGACGCCGCAATGATTATCTCAAGAATCAACGGCTTCACATATTGTCAGACAGAGTTTGATCCTTACACAGAAACAGTTAAGGTTGTAAAAGAAATCGCTTATTCAGACGGCGACCGTGCAAAGGTACGTTGCTATGGTGCTGATAATGTTCCAGAGGGCGTTGCAATCATGCGTCTTGAGAATGTTGGCGTTTCTATCACAGGTAACTCAACTAACCCAACAAGATTCCAGCATCCAGTAGCTGGTACATATAAAAAATGGTGCGTAGAGAATGGTGTTTCTTACTTCTCAGTAGCATCAGGTGGCGGCACAGGCCGTACACTCCACCCAGATAACATGGCAGCAGGTCCTGCTTCTTATGGTATGACAGATACTATGGGTCGTATGCACTCTGATGCTCAGTTCGCTGGTTCATCTTCAGTTCCTGCTCATGTAGAAATGATGGGACTTATCGGTATGGGTAACAACCCAATGGTAGGCGCAACAGTTGCATGTGCAGTAGCAATTGAAGAAGCAATGAAATAAGGTTTGATAAGGCATAAAGGAGGTCACGTAATGACTTATTTACTCTTTAATCCACTTTCAAACAATAGCCAGGGCGAGAGCGATGCAAAAGCTTGGGCTGAGGCGAACAATGTGAGCCCAGAATTCACAAGCGTTATCGGTCTCGACTATAAAGACTTCTTCGGAAAACTCGCCGCTGATGACGAAGTCATCCTTGCCGGCGGTGACGGAACAGTAAACAGATTTGCAAATGATGTTTATGGTCTTCCTATCAGCAACCCACTTTATCTCGTAAAGTGTGGTACTGGTAATGATTTCTACAAAGATGTCGAGGAATACGAAGTAGATGGCAAAATCGACCTTCTTCCATTCATCAAGAGATTACCTCTTGTTTCAGTCAACGGAATCCAGCAGAGATTCTTAAACGGCGTTGGTTTCGGCGTTGATGGTGATACATGCCTCATCGGCGATGAAATCAGAGAGAAAGATCCAGGCGCAGATATCAACTACTCCGGTATCGCAATTAAGCATCTTCTCACAAAGTTCCAGCCAAAGCACGCAACTGTTGAGGTTGACGGTGAAGTAACTGAGATTGACCACGTTTGGATTGCATCTGCAATGAACGGCAGATACTATGGTGGTGGCATGATGGCTGCTCCAGAGCAAAACCGTCTCAACGAAGATGGCACTTGCACAGTTACAGTATTCTCAAGTGTTGGTAGACTTCCAACCCTCCTTCGCTTCCCTACTTTCTCAGGTGGTAAGCACGAAGGAAAGAAGTTCCTCATCAAGTTCACTGGTAAACACATCAAGGTAACATTCGATGCTCCTTGTGCACTCCAGATTGATGGCGAAACAGTTAAGGATGTTTCAACATACTCAGTTGATTGTGACTAATAAATAAAAAAAGACCCCGTGGTGAACTGAACCACGGGGTTTTTCTTTTTCTTTAGTTTTCTTCTACACTATAAGCTTCGCAATAGAATCTATAGTAATTTTCAAATGTTGAAAGAAGAAGTTCACGAGTTGCGCCCTCGCTCATTGAAATACAGTAGTTAGTCTTATTGTTTTCATCATACCAGGAAGCTACGCCTGCACCCTCATCTTCGTTGATTTGGATGTGACAACCATACTTGCTGTCATCGTTAAGCTTGTCATTCTCTTTATCGTATGACCACTCATAATACATGCCTGCAATATCCTGCTCTGGACCTTTTGCATATCTAAAACAGTATTCATGATCAAAACGAATGAAATTAATCTGCGCAATTTCTAAAGTATCTTCTGAGATCGATGCAATCTTAAAGAAATGTGAATCCTCCGCACCATCAGGAAGATAGTAAGCATAAAAGATATTCTCAAATTCCTCTTCTGTGAGTTCAGTCATTGGATTTGGAACACCATTCATTCCCTCGTTCTTTGTTGTCTGCTCCCCTTCTCTATTGCTTGGGACTTTGGTACAAGCGGATAAAGTAAGAACAAGAGCAAAACAAAGAATTATTGCTAATATCTTTTTCATAATATCACCTTTCTTTAATATAGTCTCAATACTAAAGACGGAATTAATCCAAGATTATTGCAAACTAAACATTTTCTTCTCGAAGATCAATGAGTAGTTCTTTTCTATTTGTCTCAAGATGAGTAAGTTTTACGCCAGCAGCCTCGAACATTTTACGTGACGCCTTTGTAAGTGGAGTATCTGCATATTTATCTGAGAGATAAACAACTTCAGAAATACCACTTTGGATAATTGCCTTTGCACATTCGTTACAAGGGAAAAGAGCTACATATACTTTGCAACCATGAAGGTCTCCACCGGCATTATTTAAAATTGCATTAAGTTCTGCATGACAAACATATGGGTATTTTGTATCTGTCTCACATTCAGCCTTACGCTCCCAAGGGAAATCCTCATCTGAGCATCCGCAAGGAAATCCGTTATAACCAACAGACATAATCTTATTATTCTTATTTACGATACAGGCACCTACCTGTGTGTTTGGATCCTTAGATCTCATAGCTGAGAGCATTGCAACTCCCATAAAGTATTCATCCCAAGAAATATAATCTCCTCTTTTTGGCACTTAGAAATCCTCCTGTCAAAACTTAAGATGCAAAATCAAGTGCAGATTTTCTATCATCTGCAAGTTTAATATTCGTCTCGCCATAAAGCATAGTTTGAAGTTCCTGAGCAGCAGCCTCAAAATCGCAGACCCAAATCCACTGACTTCCAGCCCAACCAGCTTTACAGAGTTTCTCTGTAGGCATCGGTGTCTGCTTGATGTCATATTTGAGCCAACCACCAGCTACTGCTGAACTTGCTGTTGCAAGTATCTCACTATTACTCATACCTGTACTGATGTATGGAAGTACAGAGTTAATACAATTATTAACCTGTGAAAGATTAGCATTTTTCATGCTGGACATAATCGAAGAAATAACTCTACGCTGACGCTCAGTTCTGTTGACATCAGAATCAAGTTTTCTTATACGACAGAATGTAAGTGCCATTTCACCATCCATATGATTTGTGCCCTCCACAAAATCACGTGCTGGTGGCTTTCCAGAAAATGCCCATTCATACCATGTCTCATTGAGGAAAGCAGCTTCTTTTGCTGTTACATAAACATCCACACCGCCGAGTGAATTAACTACACTCTGGAATGTGTTGTAATTTACCATTGCGTAATCATCAATCTTAATCTTGTAATCATTCTCGATAGCTTTAATAGTGTACTCAATTCCACCACCGAGAGATTTTACTGCATTAAGCTTATGATATGAAGACCCGCTCTTACCCTCATAGTAGGTATAACTATCTCTGTAAAAAGATGCCATTGTAATAACTTTAGTCTTTGTGTTAACAGAGACAAGCATCATAGTATCAGTACATCCACTGACTGGATCAAGGCCGACAAGGAGTATATTCTTTATGTCCTTGTCGGACATTTTTTCAACTTTATTAGTAGACCATTTCTTCAAAACACCGTTTAAAGAACTTGCATTCTTGTTATCGCCAAAATCGAGTTCTTCCTCAACTTTACCGACTGGTTCATCAGTCTTTGTGCCTACCATTCTAAGCTTTGACCAAATAAAGATCCCAACAACAAGAAGAATTAAAGCTAAAAGTGCAGCAATAATAATCACTGTCTTTTGCTTCTTTGATCTCCTCTTCCACCAGAGTTTAAAAGATTTGTTCTTTGACTTTCTTGGTGGTCTACTTTGAGTCTTTTTCTGATACTTTTGTCTAGGAGCGCTACTTGTTGGAGCCTTCTTTTTTGGAGCGCTCTTTGTATTCTTGGCAATTGCCCTGTCGACGCTCTTTTTTTGAGCGCCGGCAGCATGCCTTGGTTGATAATTATCTTTTGGCATTATTCTTCCTCAGCTGTCTCTTCAGTTTCAACAACTTTTGCAGTTTCTGTAGGTTCTACAGTTCCGTCCTCATTCTCTTTTGAATCAGTAACGATATCCTGTTTCTCCCACTCCTCACGAACAACTGCAAGTGTGATTACCTTGTCCTCGTCCTCTTTAATACGCATAACCTTAACGCCCTTTGCAGGTCTAGTTACGCAGTTGATTTCCTCAGACTCGATACGAATAATAACGCCATTTGCTGAAATCATGATAAGGTCATCCTCTGGTTCAACCATACGGATAGCTGCAACCTTACCAAACTTATCTACTCTATAGTTCAAAAGACCTGAACCGCCACGCTTCTGTATCTTATAATCTGATGGTACTGAGCGACGGCCGAAACCAGTCTCAGAAACTGTAAGTACTGTTGCTGCTTCGTTGATTACATCAAAACCAACAACATAGTCGTCCTTCTTCTTAAATGAGATAGACTTAACACCACGAGCAGTTCTGCCGAGCTCACGAGCGTCTGTCTCATGGAAGCGGATTGACATACCTTCGTGTGTTGCAACGAGAAGGTCATCGTTACCGGATGTAAGTTTAACCCATGAAAGTTCATCATCGTCATCAAGATTGATAGCGATAAGACCGGACTTTCTAACATTCTTATAAGAAACAAGAGGAGTACGCTTGATAATACCCTTCTTTGTCATCATACATATGTACTCTTCACCCTCAACCTCAGGTACCTGGAGCATAGAAGTTACGCGCTCACCTGGCATAAGTGGAAGTACATTTACAATGTTTGTACCCTTTGCCTGACGTGATGCCTCTGGAACTTCATAACCCTTAAGTCTGTATGTTCTACCAAGATTTGTGAAGAACATTACGAAGTCATGAGTTGAGCATGTGAACATTGTTGATGTAACGTCATCTTCCTTCTGAGTCATACCAGAAATACCACGGCCACCGCGGTGCTGAACTGAGTACTCAGTAGTTGGCATACGCTTGATGTATCCCATCTCTGTGAGTGTAAATACACAGTTTTCTTCAGGGATAAGGTCCTCAATGTCAACTTCACCTGAAACATTACAGATTTCTGTGCGGCGCTCGTCGCCGAACTTGTCTGCAATTGCCTGTGATTCCTCTTTGATGAGATTCATAAGCTTGCTTTCATCAGCGAGAAGTTCTTCATATTCAGCAATTCTCTGATGGATAGAATCGAGTTCATCCATAATCTTCTGAATTTCAAGACCAGCAAGCTGACCAAGACGGAAAGCTACAATAGCAGCTGCCTGTGGATCATCGAATCCGAATTTTTCCATAAGAGCAGCCTTAGCTTCTGCCTGGCCACCCTTACAAGCACGGATTGTTGCGATAATGTCATCAACAATATCGATTGCACGAGCAAGACCCTCTAAGATATGAGCTCTCTCCTGTGCCTTGTTGAGTTCGAACTTTGTTCTACGAGTTACGATATCCTTCTGGAAATTGATGAACTCGGTGAGATATTCCTTAAGTGTCAAAATCTTTGGCTGACCATCAACAATACAGAGGTTGATTACACCGAAAGATGACTGAAGCTGTGTGTACTGGAAGAGCTGATTTAAAATTACGTTAGGATTTGCATCGCGCTTGATATCGATTGAGATATACATACCACTCATTGATGAGTAGTCGTTTACGTCTGCGATACCTTCAACTCTCTTCTCCTTAACGAGATCAGCAATTGATTCGATGAGACGAGACTTGTTTACACCATATGGAATCTCAGTAACCTTAATCTCGTAGCGACCATTTGCCTTCTCTACGATTTCAGTTCTTGCACGAACAACAATCTTGCCACGGCCGGTCGCATATGCTGCACGAATTCCGGAACGACCCATGATAATACCAGCAGTTGGGAAGTCAGGACCTGGAATATGGTCCATAAGTTCTGCGACTTCAATATCAGGGTTGTCGATTAAAGCACACATACCATCAATAACTTCTTTGAGGTTGTGTGGCGGGATATTTGTTGCCATACCTACGGCGATACCCATTGAACCATTTACAAGAAGATTTGGAAAACGAACTGGTAAAACTGTAGGTTCCTTGAGACGATCATCGTAGTTTGGGATAAAATCAACTGTGTCCTTGTCGATGTCAGACATCATCTTTACAGAGAGCTTTGACATACGGGACTCTGTATAACGGTAAGCAGCTGGTGGGTCACCATCGATAGAACCGAAGTTACCGTGACCATCAACGAGTGTATAACGCATTGAGAAATCTTGAGCAAGACGAACCATTGCGTCATAAACTGAAGCATCACCGTGTGGATGATATCTACCAAGTACTGCACCAACTGTGTCGGCGCACTTTCTATATGGCTTATCAGGTGTTAAGCCATTTTCATGCATTGTATAAACGATTCTTCTGTGTACTGGCTTTAGACCATCACGTACATCTGGAAGAGCACGTTCAATAATTACTGACATTGAGTAAGTGAGGAACGAATTTCTCATCTCGCTATCAAGATCAGCTTTAATAACTCTGGAATTCGCAAGTCCGTCACGGAAAGCTTGTTCCTTCTGCTTTTGCATCTCTGCAGAAACTTTAGCCATTATTCATTCCCCTCCTTTATACATCAAGATTTTGAACGTACTTAGCGTTCTTTTCGATAAATTCACGTCTTGGTTCAACCTTGTCGCCCATCAAAATTGAGAATGTCTCATCGGCGATCATTGCGTCCTCAAGATGAATCTGTTTAATAATACGAGTGTTAGGGTCCATAGTTGTTTCCCAGAGCTGTTCAGGGTCCATTTCACCAAGACCTTTGTATCGCTGAATGTCGCAGTTACCTTCGAATTCGGCGATTTTTTCATCTCTCTCCTCATCGGAGAAAGCATATGCAAATTTCTTACCCTTAGATACCTTATAAAGTGGTGGGCATGCGATATATACATGACCCTCTGTAATAAGTTCACGCATATAGCGGAAGAAGAAAGTAAGAAGAAGTGTCTGAATGTGAGCACCGTCGACGTCGGCATCGGACATGATTACGACTTTGTCATAACGGAGTTTGTTTATGTCAAAGTCCTCGCCGATTCCGGTGCCGAGAGCTGAAACGACAGGAGTAAGTTTGTCGTTTCCGATTACTCGGTCAAGTCTTGCCTTCTCAACGTTTAAGCATTTACCCCACATTGGAAGAATTGCCTGATATCGAACCTCACGGCCGAGCTTCGCAGAACCACCTGCAGAGTCACCCTCTACAAGGTAGATTTCTGTCATCTCTGCACTCTTTTCGAGGCAGTCGGCAAGTTTTCCTGGAAGTGAGTTGCCCTCGAGAGCTGACTTGCGACGAGCGAGGTCGCGGGCCTTACGTGCTGCTTCACGAGCACGAGAAGCTTCAAGTGCCTTATTGAAGATGCCCTTTGCAACTGCTGGGTTCTCTTCGAAATATTCCATCAACTTATCATAAACAGTCTTTGAAACAAGTGGAGTCATCTCAGTGTTACCGAGTTTACCCTTTGTCTGTCCCTCAAATTCTGCCTCTGTAAGTTTTACGGAGATAACTGCGATAAGACCTTCACGGACATCATCACCGGAGAGCTTCTTATCACTGTCCTTTAAAATATTGTATTTCTTACCATAGTCGTTGAATACACGGGTGAGTGCAGTTTTGAAACCTGCCTCATGTGTACCACCGTCGATAGTACGAACATTATTTGCATAAGAATAGAGGATCTCATTGTAACTGTCGTTGTACATGAGAGAGATATCTACTTCTCTATCACCCTTAACAGCGTTGAATGAAATTGGTTCTTCATGAAGAGGAGTGAAGCCACGTTTATTATTGATAAAGTTTACGAATTCAGTGATACCACCTTCGTAGCAGTAAACTTCTGGTTCAGGACGCTCAGGATTCTCACGGAGGTCGGTGAGAGTAATCTTAAGACCTGCATTAAGGAAAGCCTGCTCACGAAGACGTTTCTCAAGTGTGTCAAACTCATAGTGAGTTGTCTCTTGGAAAATCTCTGGATTTGCTTTGAATCTAATTGTTGTTCCTGTTTCCTTAGTGTCGCCAATAACCTTGAGTGGAGCTACTGGGTCACCAATCTCAAAACGCATTGCGTGGATGTGTCCTTCCTGACGAACCTCAACCTCAAACCAAGTTGAAAGTGCGTTTACAACAGAAGAACCTACACCATGAAGACCACCGGATACTTTGTAACCGGAACCACCAAACTTACCACCTGCGTGGAGAATTGTAAGTACAACTTCTACGGAAGATTTACCGTATTTCTCGTTGATACCAACAGGAATACCACGACCATTATCGATTACTTCGATAACATCGTCAGGGAGCATATTTACTTCAATATGTGTACAATAACCGGCCAATGCCTCATCGATTGAGTTGTCGACAATTTCATAAACCAAGTGGTGAAGACCCTTTGGTCCAGTTGAACCGATGTACATACCTGGGCGCTTTCTTACAGCTTCAAGTCCCTCAAGAACCTGGATCTGATCAGCACCATACTCTCCTTCTACAAGAGTATCCATGGCCTCAACATCATCGAAGTCTCCAATCTGTGCCTCGAGCTCAGCCTCTTTCTGTGCCGCTGCCTCCTCTTTTGAGAGCGCAGCCTTTTCCTCTTCGGAAATTTCCTCTTCTAAAACTTCCGTTTCGAGAACTTCGTTTTCAATGCTCAAAACTTAAAACCTCCATCTATGTTCTGTGAAAAACGTTTTACTAATGTCTGCGGAGCGAGCTGTGAGATATATACAGTCTCTTCTCCATTTTTTTCTTTGCATACAATAAATGATTTAGGTAATTCAAGTGATACATTTACGACTCTCCCTTTTTTTGTAGCCTCGGAGAGGTAGTTTCGCGTATGCTTCGAAACTGTCGTGTTATCAATATCAAATATTCCAACAATGTCATCAGTTTTTATAACTGTGTACTGTCCTAAGTGGAGGAACATAATGTGCCCTCCTTAATCTCAAAGATCTTTCCGGTCTTTGATTTCAAAATGGAGGAAGGATCACAACATGTGATAAATACCTGCCATCCATCAATATGATTAAGTATGTAGTCCTGTCGACTTGCGTCGAGCTCACTCATAACATCATCAAGAAAAGCAACTGGCTGTTTACCGGTTATTTTTTTAATAACTGCAGCCTCTGATAATTTAAGAGACAAAGCACATGAACGTTGCTGTCCTTGGGAACCAAAACTCTTAACTGGAAGACCATCGAGTGTTATCAAAATGTCGTCCCTATGAGGTCCGATGGATGTTGACCCGCTCAAAATATCTTCTTTTCTTACAGCTTTTATTGCCTTCAAAATTTCCTTTTCAAGTTCTTCGACATCATCATTTTCTATGGCAATCACGGAGTCATATGAAATGCCAATTTTTTCTTTTCCACTTGATATGCCGGAATAAATATCAGTAAGGAAAGGCTCAAGTTCACGTAAGTAACGCAGACGTTGAGTTATTATTACGGCGCTGTACTGTGCAAGTCGTTCGTCCCAAATATCGAGTGTCCCAAGAAGTTCACTGTGATAACTGACGTCTTTGAGGAGCGCATTGCGCTGCTCAAGAATTTTATTAAAGTCAGTTAGCACGTTGCTGTACTTCGGACGAAGTTGGCACAGCGCCTGATTTATAAACTTTCGTCTCTCGACTGGACCACCTTTTACAAGATTCAAATGTTGCGGAGCAAATATAATTCCTAGAAATTCTCCAAAGAAAATACTCGATGAATTGTTTTCTACGCCATCAAGAATTGCTTTTTTCTTTTCACTAAGTAAAATCTCCGCAGAATGGTCCCTTTTTTCATCAGAAAAGGTCATAGACAATTTAGAAAAGTCTTTTGAAACTAAATTATCATCAAAAAGGATCATTTCCTTCTCTTTTGAACCTCTAAATGAGCGGCATCCTGTAAAAAGCCAAAGTGCTTCAAGTAGATTTGTCTTTCCCTGTGCATTTTCTCCGTAAATAATATTTACAGTGTCACAAGGCTCTATTTTTATATTCTCTATATTTCTGAAATTTTGAATTTCTAGAGAATTAACTTTCATCTACTTCTATCCTTAACTAATTATTTTTAATCAAAAAAGTGGTGCCCTCATATTCAAAAGTATCACCATCATAAAGTTTCTTTCGAAGAACATCATTTTCTTTTCCATTAACTTTAGTAAGACCTTCTTTAACCAAGATTTTTGCTTGGCCACCAGTACTAACAATTCCAGTAAGTTTCATAGCTGCATCTAAAGTAATATATTCGGTATTAATAAATACTGTTTCTTTATTATTTGCAACTTTATTTTTTACTTTAACTGTAATTTTCATAAATAAATTAGCCTTCGTTCTTAAGTCTTACAGGAAGAACAAGGAATAAGAAATTATCTCCCTCTGGTGGAACAATTGTAATTGGAGAAAGAGGACCATTTAATGTGATCTTAACATTGTCAATTGTGCATGCTTTAAGAGCGTCAAGAAGAAAAACATTATTAAATCCTATTTCTACTCTATTACCCTCTGTCTTACAAGCAAGTTTATCGTTTGCTGTACCAAGACTTGTAACTGTAGAAATCTTAATTGTATTCTCATCAAATACACAACGGAGAGGACTCTTAAGTCTATCTGTAATAAGAAGACTTGTGCGCTCAATACTATCTACAAAAGTCTTAACATTTACATTTACTTCTGTTGTAAGACTCTTTGGAATTGCAGCATTGTAATCAAGAAAATCTCCATCAAGAAGACGGGAAATAATGCTATAATTACCAACCTCAAAAATAATGTGACGCTTTGCAATATTCATTGAAATAACTTCACAATTATCAATGAGTTTAATTACTTCATTAAGCGTCTTTGCTGGAACGATAAATGACATATCATCGCCAGTATATTTAATCTGCTCAGTTCTAATTGCAAGACGGAAACCATCAACAGCAATAAGTCTGATCTGACCACGAGTAATTTCAAATTTAATACCTGTGTGAACAATCTTTGTATCATTCTTTGATACTGCAAAAATTGTCTGACGAACCATATCCTCAAGAATGTTACTCTCAACGATAATTGGATATCCACCAGTTACCTGAGGAAGTTCTGGATATTCCTCTGCTGCAATACCAACAATCTTATATTCAACTTCGCCACAACTAATTACACAAAGTTGACGTTCATCAGCCTCAATTCTTACTGTTTCAGCAGGAAGTTTACGAAGAATATCACAGAGAATACGAGCATTAATAATAATGCTTCCCTGCTCTTCAACTTTTGCTTCAATACTTGTGTTAATTCCTACTTCAAGATCATAACCAGTAAGCATGAGTTCATTACCAAGAGCTTTAAGATAAATACCCTCAATAGCTGGAATAGAAGTTTTAGTAGAAACTACTCTGGATACGTTTTGACACGCTTCAGATAAAAGTTCTGTGTTACAAACTATTTTCATATTGACTCCTCCAATAGTTATTTTTTATGAAAAAGAATATATATATTTTTAGTAATAGTAATAGGGGTGGTTAATTTTGTGGAAAAGCTTTATATTTATCTTAATTGCGTTATTTTTTTAAAATTTTGTCTGTGATTTTAATTTTAAAAAAATGTGAAAAAAGATAAAAATTAAAACTTTAAAGTTAACTTTGTTAAAAACTCAATGTTAATTAACAATGAAATTGTTTAAAACTTATTTGTTTTCATTAATGTTATTTATAATTCCTTGAATAGTTGCTTTTGTGGATGAATTTGTCTCCATCTCTTTTTCACATTCTCTGATGTTATAAATAACTGTTGAATGATGTTTACCACCAAATTCTTCACCAATCTTTTCCATAGGAAGACTTGTTATTTCTCTTACTATGTACATAGCTGCTTGTCTTGCTTTAGAAATATTGGCATTTCGTTTTTCGGATAAGATATTTTCTACTGAAGTTCCGTAAGTTCTAGCTACTTCATTCAAAATCTTATCAATTGTTACAGGAAGTGGCTGATTATCTGAAAGAATATCTTTAATAGCTTTTTGAGCTAAAATTACAGAAGGTTCATGACCACTGATAGTGCAGAGAGCATTTAATTTTTTAACTGCTCCTTCAAGTTGACGAACATTGTTTTTAATCTTTTCTGCAATGTATTGAACAACTTCATCTGGAAGAGAAAGATTTAAATCTGATGCTTTTCTTTTGATAATTGCCATTCTTGTTTCAATATCAGGTGGCTGAATATCAGCAAGAAGACCCCATTCAAATCTGTTCTTAATTCTATCCTCTAAAAGAGCAATCTCTTTTGGTGGTCTATCAGATGTAAGAACTATTTGTTTATTTTCTTCATATAAATTATTAAATGTGTGGAAGAATTCTTCCTGGGTTTGAGTTTTACCAGCAAGGAACTGAATATCATCAATTAAAAGAATGTCTGCTGTTCTGTATTTATCATGGAACTGAGTTGTTGTTTTTCTTTCAATTGATTGAATAAGTTCATTAGTAAAATCTTCACAACGAATATAAATAATTTTACTCTTTGAATTATTCTTTTTAACTTCAGTGCAAATAGCATTTAAAAGGTGGGTTTTACCAAGTCCAGAGTTACCATAAATAAATAGAGGGTTATATGCTTGACCAGGTGTACTTGCTACTGCCTGTGCTGCTGCATAAGCAAACTTATTTGATGATCCAACGATGAAATTATCAAAGGTTAGTTCATGAGTGTTGAGATTGTCCTGAATTTCTTGAGAAAGTTCATCACGTTCCTCTTTTCTTTGAACTGTTTCAGTAACAATTTCAATTTCAACAGGGAAGCCCATTGTAGCTTCAAAAGCCTCATTGAGAAGTTCCATGAACTTGGACTTTACGATATTTGCTTTAAATTCGCTGGTTAAAAGAACAATTTTATTGTCTTCAAATGAAACCATTGTTAAAGGTTCGAGCCAAAGAGAATAAATTGTCTCAGTAACTTTACCTTTGCAGTAATCTTTAACTAGCGTCCAAGCTTCTGAATAAGATTCCATTACTACTCTCCTCACATATAAATTCATTAATAATTAACTATAATATAGATTAATATAATATTAAAATATAAAATACATATTATAACTAATAAATTTTACCACAGGGGCCCAAAGTTTTCAACAATAAAAGGCCTAATTGTTGAAAAATAGGCGCTATAATATTTCTTGACATTATTAGTATTAATAATATATAATACTCTCTTGCAAGTCATATGAATGGAGGGAAAGTAATATGAAAAGAACATTCCAACCTCATAAGCGTCATAGAAGTAAGGTTCACGGCTTCAGAGCTAGAATGTCAGACCGTAATGGTCGCAAGGTTCTCTCAGCTCGTAGAGCTAAGGGTAGAAAGAACCTTACAGTTTAATTAGAGGACGTATAAATTGTCTCAAGCAGTTGTTTTAAATCAGAATACTGATTTTAAAAGGCTCTATAAAAAGGGCTCTTCTTACACAAATCCTGCATTGGTAACTTATCTAAAGAAGAACAATGCGGGAATTTGTCGTATAGGAATAACATCAAGTAAGAAAATTGGTAACGCTGTTGAGCGCAATACTTCGAGGAGAAAAGTTCGTGCAGCTTTCCAAGAGGTCTATAGAGATCACGAGGAAGAACTAAAGGGCTACGATTTTGTATTTGTTTGCAGAGTAAGAACTCGTTTTAAGAAAAGCACGGACATTGAAAAGGTCATGTTGGAGCACCTAAAAGAAGCCAACATTATTGCATAGTTATGAAGAACGTACTCATTTCTATTATCAAATTTTACAGAAAACATATTTCGCCAAAACTCCCACCTATGTGTAAGTTTTATCCAACCTGTTCAGAATATGGCATCATAGCCATTGAACGCTTTGGACCACTTAAAGGTTCACTTCTTACCCTATGGCGAATTATTAGATGTAGCCCATTAACTTCTGGTGGCTACGATCCAGTTCCAGAAAAGAAGGTCAAATAATTTATGTACAACTTTTTCTACAACATCTTCTCCTATCCTTTTGGATGGGTTTTGTGGTTCCTCTATAAGATTTGTGGTGGAAACTACGCTTTTGCACTAATTCTCTTTACTTTGATTGCAAAGCTTATCTTACTACCAAGCACAATCTCAACACAGAAGAACCAGGCAAAGACACTTAGAACACGTTCTAAGATTGAAAAAATCAGACAAAAATATGCTGGCGATCAGGCTAAAATGAATGCTGAGATCCAGGCATTTTATGAAAAAGAGGGCTATGGCTCAATGACAGCAGGTTGCGGTACCCTGCTCATTCAGTTCCCTATCATCATGGGTCTTTACGGTGCCATTTATAAGCCACTCTCTTACATTATTAGACTCGATAAAGCTACAGTTAACGCACTTTCTGATGCTGTTGCACCACTTGTTGCAAATTCAAAGAATGTTAGACTTAACGAAATTGCTGTTTTGTCTCACATAGATGAACTTAAGGCAAAACTCCCAGATATTAAAGCTGGCGTTTGGCAGTCACTTGAAAGCTTTGATTTTACTGCTTTTGGTTTTAACCTCGGTGACACACCATCAATGTACGGCTGGAAATCTATCTATGCCCTTGTTCCAATCGCTGCTTTCCTTGCAGCAATGGCAAGCTCAATTTATAGCTTTATTAGAACAAGAAAGTCAACTCCAGACGCAGCAAACAACATGTCTATGGGTTGTATGCTTCTCTTTATGCCATTTATGTCACTTTGGCTCGGCTATACATTCCCAATCGGTATTGGTGTTTATTGGGCAATCAACAGTATCTTGAGCCTTATTCAGATGGTTATTATTAATAAGATATATGAGCCTAAGCGCGTTATTGCTAAGATGATGATTGATGAATCAATTGCAAGACGTGAGAAAGAGGCAAACGTTAAAGAAGAAAAAGCTCTTCTTTCAAAATAAAATTAAATAAGTGAAACCTAAACCGCCACTTTATTTGTCTACAAAAGTTGGCGGTTTTTATATTTTGGAGGTAAAAATGATTAAAGAGGCAAGAGCTGTCGGCGCTACAATCGAAGAAGCGCAGCAGGCTGCTGTTCTCGCACTTGACGCTCCAGAAAAGGCAGACGTACAGTTTGAAGTAATCACAATGCCTGAGAAGAAGGTATTGGGTCTCTTCGGTGGTAAGCAGGCCGAAGTACGCGCTTTTTATGAGGCCCCTGACGAGAAGCCAGCTAAGAAGGCAGCAAAGAAAAACGAAAAGAAAAATGCTCCTAAGACAGAAAAGAAGACTGAAGTAGCAGTTGAAGAAAAAATTGAAGAACCTGCAGTTGAGGCAGAGGTAATTGACCTCGCTAGTTGTCCAGACAACGTTAAAAAGGCTTATGATTATTTAAACACAATCATCGCAGGTATAGGCGTAGCAGGCACAAACGTTGAGATTTCCAGATGTGAAAAAGATTTCTTCTTCAGCATTACAAGTGAAGAGGATTACAGTCTCCTCATTGGTAGACGTGGAGAGACACTTGATTCTATTCAGTACCTTGTTCGTCTTGTAGCAAACAAGACAAAGAATGACGCAGAGTTCTCAAAGATTTCTATTAATGTTGGAAACTATAGAGAAAAGCGTGAAGCAACACTTAAGGATATCGCTAGACGCACAGCAGGTAAGGTTAAGAAGTACGGCAGAAATATTGCTCTTGATCCTATGAATCCATTTGAGCGTAGAATTATCCATACAGAAGTTGCAAAGATTCCTGATGTTACATCCTACTCAGTTGGTTCGGATGCTGACCGTAAGGTTATCATTACTCTTGAAGAGGGCGCAAAACCATCAAGCCCACGCAAATCATACGGTAACAACCGCGGAGGCGGACGTGGACGCGATAGAGCTCCTAGCGCTAAGGTAGAAGCTCCAGACAGAGCTCCACGTGCAGACGCAGCAGGCGTTCGTTACGGTAAGATTATGCCAAAGGCTGACGCCGAGGCAGATACAGAAGAATAAAAAAGAAACCCAGTCTCGTAATTGAGACTGGGTCTTTTTTTTATGTCTTTTAAGGAACGAGCTTGGTTTTGCCGCCCATATAAGGCTGGAGTGGCTTTGGAATATTGATGCTACCATCAGCCTGGAGATTGTTTTCAAGTACGGCAATAAGTCCACGAGGGCTTGCAACAACTGTGTTGTTAAGTGTGTGAAGGAAGTAGTTACCATCTTTTGACTTAACGCGGATGCCGAGGCGTCTAGCCTGTGCATCGCCGAGTGTTGAGCAAGAACCTACTTCGAAATACTTTTGCTGACGAGGAGACCATGCTTCTACATCGCATGATTTAACTTTAAGATCAGCGAGGTCACCTGAGCAGCATTCGAGCTGACGTACAGGAACATCAAGGCTTCTAAAGTAATCAACAGTGAGTCTCCACATCTTGTTGTACCATTCCATCGAGTCTTCTGGCTCGCAGAGAACGATCATTTCCTGCTTCTCAAACTGGTGAACTCTGTAGAGGCCACGCTCTTCAAGGCCATGAGAACCGCCCTCTTTTCTAAAGCAAGGAGAATATGAAGTAAGAGTGATAGGAAGCTGATCCTTTTCAATGAGCTGGCCCTTAAACTTACCAATCATTGAGTGCTCTGAAGTACCGATAAGGAAGAGGTCCTCCCCTTCAATTTTATACATCATTGCTTCCATTTCAGCAAAGGACATTACGCCTTTAACTACATCGCTATGAATCATGAATGGTGGGATGGCATATGTGAAGCCAGCATTAATCATGAAGTCGCGAGCGTAAGCAATCATTGCTTCGTGAAGTCTAGCTACATCGCCAAGGAGGTAGTAGAAACCTTCGCCAGATGTTCTGCCAGCAGCTTCCTTATCAAGGCCACCGAGGCTTGCAATAATGTCAGCGTGGTATGGAATCTCATAATCAGGAACAACAGGATCACCGAAGCGCTCAACTTCTACGTTTTCAGAATCGTCTTTACCAACTGGTACTGAAGGATCGATTATGTTTGGGATAACCATCATAATCTTTGTAACTTTTTCTGAAAGTTCATCCTGGCGCTTTGAGAGTTCTTCAAGTTCAGCAGCCTGAGAAGTTACCTGCTCTTTGAGAGCCATAGCTTCGTCCTTTTTGCCCTGAGCCATGAGATTACCAATCTCTTTTGAAACTCTATTTCTGTTTGCGCGAAGTTCATCAGCCTTTGTCTGTGTTTCACGTTTTTCAGCTTCAAGAGCGATTACTTCATCTACAAGAGGAAGCTTCTCGTCCTGGAACTTCTTCTTTATGTTTTCCTTAACAATGTCAGGATTTTCTCTTAAAAATTTAATGTCTAGCATTTTAACTATTTTTCTCCTTTATTCTGCATCGAGTTGTTTTGCAAGTTTTTGGAGATCCTTCTTATCGAAGAATTCCATTTCAAGGGTGCCACCACCAGCTTTGGAAGTAATAACTTTTACTTTACGACCAAGAGCCTTTGAAAGAGCAAGTTCAGCCTCATCATAGAAAGTATCACGATTCTGTCTCTTCTTAGGCTTTGCCTCTACCCCACTTGTCTGCGAGAGTTTTGCAAGTTTCTCAACATCTCTTACAGAAAGATCGTTCTTAATTATTTCATCAGCAGTGTTTAACATGTCTTTCTCTTTCTCAAAAGCGAGAAGAGCTCTTGCATGACCTGCTGAAATTTTGCCTTCTTTAGCGAGTGTTCTAACTTTTTCAGGGAGATTGAGGAGCCTAAGTGCATTTGCAATTGCTGGGCGAGAGCGACCAACACGAGCTGCTGCCTCTTCCTGAGTTAAGTTATAGCGTTCAATGAGGAGCTGAAGACCTTCTGCCTCTTCAATAGGGTTCAAATCCTCACGCTGTAAGTTCTCGATGAGAGCTATTTCCATTGCCTGCTCATCGGACATTTCTTTAATAACTACTGGTACTTCTGTAAGACCTGCCATACGGGATGCACGCCAACGACGTTCACCAGCAACAAGTTGATAAGAACCATCAGCCATAGGTCTAACAAGAAGTGGCTGAAGTACGCCATTTCTTTCAATACTATTTGCGAGTTCCTGAAGGGCTTTCTCATCGAAAGTCTTTCTTGGCTGCTCTTTATTAGGTTCAATGTCAGAGAGCTTTAAAGTTACACTGCTTACTGAACCTACATCATCCATTGTGTTGTCGAGGAGGAGAGCTTCAAATCCCCTACCGAGACCGCTTTTCTTGTTTGCTGCCATCTTTCATTCACCTCGATCTATTCTGTTTTAAGAACTCTACGGCAAGTGCCTCATATGCCATGCTGCCCTTTGAGCTCTTATCATAGTACATAATTGGAAGACCAAAGCTTGGAGCTTCTGAAAGTCTTACATTTCTTGGAATAACTGAAGCATATACTTTCTTAGGGAAGAACTTCTTTACTTCAGCAACAACCTGCTGTGTGAGGTTAAGTCTACCATCGTACATTGTGAGTACTACGCCTTCAAGCTCAATGAGTGAGTTGTAAAGACGCTTTACCTGACGTACAGTGGACATGAGCTGTGAAAGTCCCTCAAGTGCGTAGTATTCGCACTGAATAGGTACTATCAAAGTATCTGAAGCGCAGAGTGCGTTTAAAGTAATCAAGCCCAATGAAGGCGGGCAATCAAGGAAGATGAAGTCGTAGTTATTGAAAAGAGGAAGAAGAGCGTTTTTAAGCCTGCTCTCTCTACCCTTCATATCTACGAGTTCAAGTTCTGCGCCAGCAAGGTTCATGTTTGAAGGTAACACATCTACTCCCTCAAACTTTGTTGTGATAATTACGTCCCTTGCAGGTACATTATTAATGAGTACGTCATAGGACGAATATTTTAAAGAACGCTTGTCTATACCAAAGCCACTAGTTGAGTTGCCCTGTGGATCAATGTCACAGAGGAGAACTCTTTTACCATGTGAGCCAATGGCAGCGATAAGGTTTACGGCTGTTGTAGTTTTACCTACACCACCCTTTTGGTTAATAATTGATATTGTTTTAGCCAAACCAAAACCTCCTCCTGTTCTATATTATCGAGTGCAACTATATTAGCATATTTCTTTTTATAATAAAAGGGTTTTAATGGGACTTTTAAAATAAAAAAATATACCCCATGTTTCACGTGAAACATGGGGATTTTGTTAATCACAACTTATAGTGGTTGCTTTATCATTTTACCCTTAGGTCTTGGGTATTTATCAAGTGTCTCTGAAACTTTCTGAATTTGAATAATTGCACGTTCTCCGCAACCAGAAAGCTCAAAAATGTCAATTTTCTCAACATTACCGCCTAAAGTTTTAATTGCAACAGTAGCTTCTTCTAGTTCGTTTTTGGCATCCGCGCCTTTTAAACTTATGAATTTGCCACCTACTTTTACAAATGGAAGACAATATTCTGAGAGATCCCTAAGGTTTGAAACTGCTCTTGCTGTAGAAAAATCATATTGTTCTCTGAAAGCCTTATTGTGTCCTGCCTCCTCTGCTCTTGCATGGACTACGTTTGCAGTAAGGCCTATTTCTTTTAATATCTCCTCGATTACACCAAGTTTCTTCTGTGTGCTATCCATTAAAGTGATATTAAGGTCAGGTCTTGCAATTTTTAGAGCGAGTCCTGGAAATCCAGCGCCTGTTCCAACATCTATTAAAGATGCTCCTTTTTCAGGGCAGCAGTATTTTAAGAATGCAAGGCTGTCAATGAAGTGCTTTAGAATGATGTCATCTGGTTCTGTGATTGCAGTCAAGTTGATGCGCTCGTTCCAATAGACTAAGAGCTCTGCATATTTGTCAAAGCGTTCCAAAGCCATTTCATCCAGAGTTAACCCAAGCTTTTCTGATTCAGTTTTCAAAAGCTCTTTGTTTATCATAGTCTTTCCTTTTCCAAGTAGATAAGAAGCACTGAGATGTCAGCTGGGCTTACGCCGTCGATACGGCTTGCCTGTCCAATGCTCTCAGGCCTTACCTTGTTAAGCTTTTCCTGTGCTTCAAGACGAAGATTTGTGATTTTTGTATAATCGATATTTTCTGGAAGTTTCTTTCCTTCAAGTCTACGCATCTCATTAATCTGAGCCTGCTGTCTCTTAATATATCCTTCGTATTTAACTTCTATCTCAACTTCTTCGCAGATGTCATCTGGAAGTTCTGGTCTTGTTTTATCGTAAGGCGCAAGATCCTCATATTTAAGTTGAGGTCTTCTAATAAGTTCAACAAGTCTTGTACCGGTCTTCATTGGAGATGTTTCACGTGAAACAAGTAATTCGTTTAATTCGGATGATGGAGCGATTGTTACGCTCTTAACTCTTTCAATCTCTTCATCAATTAGTCTCTGCTTTTCGCAGACTTCATCATATCTCTCTTTGGAGATAAGGCCGAGTTCATATCCATACTTAGTAAGACGGAGGTCGGCATTGTCTTGACGAAGAACAAGTCTGTATTCAGAACGAGAAGTCATCATTCGATAAGGCTCTGTGAGGTCCTTAGTGATGAGGTCATCTATTAAAGTTCCGATATAAGAGGATGCTCGATCCAAAATGAACTCAGGTTTTCCTTGAACTTTTAGTGCTGCATTTATTCCAGCAACGATTCCCTGAGCTGCAGCCTCTTCATATCCAGAGGATGAGCAGAATGTACCACAGCCGAAGAGACCAGGGTAGTCAAGGAATTCAAGGGTTGGTTTAAGTGTGGTTGGATCCACGCAATCATATTCAATAGCATAAGCTGTTCTAATGACTTCAATGTTCTCAAAACCAGGTATAGTTCTAAGGAATTTAAGTTGAACGTCCTCTGGAAGAGAGGAGGAAAGTCCCTGAAGATACATTTCCTGGGTGTTAAGACCACATGGTTCGATAAAGATCTGATGACGCTCTTTGTTTGGGAATGTCATTATCTTACTCTCAATACTTGGACAGTATCTTGGACCAATTCCTTCAATGCTACCGTTGTAGAGAGGGGAGCGATCTAAGTTATCAAGGATAACCTTCTTTGTCTCATCGTTTGTATATGTGATGTGGCATACTGCCTTGTTCTCAGGAGTGAAGCTCTTATCGTGAGAAAATCTTACGAGCTTTTCATCGGCTTCTTGTATTTCAAGGTCCTTAAAATTTATGCTTCTTTTGTTAGCTCTAGAAGGTGTGCCAGTTTTAAACCTTCTGGTTGTAATTCCAAGTTTATGTAAAGCATCGGAGAGTTCAATTGATGGGAACATGCCATCTGGACCTGAGTCATAACTTACTTCTCCGACGTAAATTTTGCCGCGTAAAAATGTACCTGTTGCTATAACTACGCACTTTGCTGAGTAGATAGCCTCAAGCTTAGTCCTCATTTCCCAGAGGCCATTTTCGCCTTGTTTCAAATCAACAATTTCAGCTTGGCGAAGATCAAGGTTCTCACACTTCTCAAGTGTGTTTTTCATATATGCGGAATAATCTCTTCTATCAACTTGAGCGCGAGGGGAGTGGACCGCAGGTCCTTTTCCGAGGTTAAGCATACGACTCTGAATCATATTGTGATCCGTTGCAAGACCCATCTCTCCACCGAGCGCGTCAATCTCTTTTACGAGAGTGCCTTTGGAAGTTCCACCGATTGCTGTGTTACAAGGGCAGTTACCTACCCAGTCGGCACTGATGGTGAAAACTACTGTGGATGCGCCCATACGCGCAGCAGCAAGGCCGGCCTCAATGCCAGCATGTCCTGCGCCTATAATGGCTACATCATATGTCTTTGCAAAATACTCCATATTACTTACCTACACAGAATTTACTAAATACTTCATTTACGACAGCGTCTGATACGCGTTCGCCTGTGAGCTCAAGAAGAGGCTCAATTGCTGCATCAACAGATACATTTACAGCATCCATTGTGAGGCCCATCTCAATAGCACTAATGGCCTCGTCAATACAAGCAACAGCCTTTTTGCAGCAATTAAGCTGGCGCTCATTTATAAGCATGGCAGCAGAGGTATCAAAGTCTGCGGTGCCAAGGATATCTTCGAGTGATTCACGTAAAACTTCAAAGGAGTCTTTATTCTTTGCTGATATAGAGAGAACCTTTGAGACATATGCCTCTACATCTTTTTCGGTTACTGTGCTGCCGAGATCATTCTTATTTAAGATGCAGATTGAAGGTTTGCCCTTGCAAGCTTCAAGGATGGCAATATCCTCTTCATCAAGAGGGTTGCTGCCATCAATCATAGCAAGGATTAAGGATGAGTGGTTGAGCTTTGATTTTGCATATTCAATTCCGATTGACTCAACGAGATCATCTGACTCACGAATACCTGCAGTGTCAGAGAGACGGAGAACAACATTACCGATTCTTGCTGTTTCTTCTACAACATCTCTTGTTGTACCGGCAACTTCAGTAACGATTGATCTCTCTCTGCCGAGGAGGAGATTCATAAGTGTAGATTTGCCTACATTTGGTTTTCCTACGATAACCGTTGGGATACCTTCTGTGATTGCCTGTCCTGCATCGAAGTTGTCGATGAGGGAGAGGAGCTTTGATTTCGCGTCAGTAAATTCGACCTTCAAAGCTTCAAAATCAAGTTCAGGAATCTCATCGTCTGGATAATCAACCCAGGCAGACATGTGTGCTGCTGCAGAGATAAAGGTGTCTTTAATATCGTTGATTTCACCTGAAAGCGAACCGGAGAGGACACCGAATGCTGCGTCTGCAGCCTGTCTGCCGTGGGCAGATATAAGCGTCATTACAGATTCTGCTTCAGTCAAATCCATTTTGCCGTTTAAGAAAGCACGTTTTGTAAACTCGCCTGGTTCTGCAGGCACAGCGCCGTTTTCAAGGCAGAGACGTAATATCTGTTGCATTAGGTAGAGACCGCCGTGACACTGAAGTTCAACAACGTCTTCACCCGTGTAGCTCTTTGGTGCTCTATATATTATTGCAACAGCCTGGTCAAGCTCGTTGTCGCCATCGTGTACATGGCCGAAACGGACGCTATAACCTGGTAAATCGGAGAGTTTTTTGCTGCCAACAGCCGCAAAAACTCTATCCGCAACGCTTATAGCGTCCGGACCTGAGATTTTTACTATTCCAATTCCGCCTGCGGCATTTGGTGTTGAAATCGCAGCAATTGTAGACATCAAATCTCTCCTTTTGAATAGTTTTAGTTGAACGCACAAGATAATAGCATAAGTTAAGCCCAAAATCAATTGACTTTTAAAATGTAATATATTAATATTTTCTACGTCACTGTAAACGTGGTTAATACTTTGCGCAAAAGCCATTTGCGCGGAAGGAGCTTTTATGAATAACCAAGAAAAAACAATGGAAAAAATCGTAGCCCTTTGTAAGAACCGTGGTTTCGTCTATGCCGGATCAGAAATCTACGGCGGACTCGCAAACACTTGGGATTACGGTCCTTTAGGCGTTGAGATGAAACAGAACATCAAAGACGCTTGGAGAAAGAAATTTATTCAGGAAAACCAGTATAACGTTGGTCTTGATGCAGCAATCCTTATGAACCCACAGACATGGGTGGCATCCGGTCACCTCGGTGGATTCTCAGATCCTCTTATGGATTGTAAACAGTGCCACACAAGACACAGAGCTGATAAGCTCATCGAGGATTATGTTGCACAGAATGGCCTTTCAGATAACCCAGCTGGTATGTCTGATGCTGAACTCATGGAATATATTAAGGCACACGGTATTGCATGTCCTGACTGCGGAGCTCATGACTTCACAGATATCCGTAAGTTCAATCTTATGTTCAAGACTTTCCAGGGCGTAACAGAGGATAGCAAAGCTGAAATCTATCTCCGTCCTGAGACAGCACAGGGTATTTTTGTAAACTTTGCAAATGTTCAGAGAACAACAAGACGTAAAGTTCCATTTGGTATTGCTCAGATTGGTAAATCTTTCCGTAATGAGATTACACCTGGTAACTTTATCTTCCGTGTTCGTGAATTTGAGCAGATGGAACTTGAGTTCTTCTGCAAGCCAGGCACAGACCTTGAATGGTTTGATTACTGGCGTTCATTCTGTCGTGATTGGCTCTACAGCCTCAATATGAAGCCTGAAAATCTTAGACTTCGTGACCACGACCCAGAGGAGCTTTGCTTCTACTCAAAGGCAACAACTGACTTCGAGTATCTCTTCCCATTCGGTTGGGGCGAACTCTGGGGTGTTGCAGATAGAACTGATTATGACCTTACTCAGCACATCAATGAGTCTGGTAAGGATCTCTCATACTTTGATCCAGAGACAAACGAGCATTATGTTCCTTATGTTATCGAGCCTTCCCTCGGTGTTGAACGTCTCTTCTTGTCCCTCCTCGTTGAGGCATATGATGAGGAAGTTATTGACGCAGAAAAGAACGACACTCGTGTAGTTATGCATTTCCATCCTACAATTGCTCCTTTCAAGGTTGCAGTTCTTCCACTTTCTAAGAAACTCTCAGATAAGGCAATGGAAATTTACAATGACCTTTCAAAGGACTTCGTTGTTGACTATGATGATGCTGGTTCAATTGGTAAGCGTTACCGTCGTGAAGATGAAATCGGTACACCTTTCTGTGTAACAGTAGATTTTGAGACTGTTGGCGACGATGAGAAGCCAGCCGATAACGCAGTTACAGTTCGTGATAGAGATACAATGGAGCAGGTTCGTGTTCCTATCTCAGAACTTAAATCTTACATCGCAGAGAAGGTTAAATTTTAATGGTTTGCAATAACGTACTTGAAGCTATTGGTGAAACACCAATGATTAGACTCTCAAACCGTATGGTAGGGGAGAATAGCGCTGAGGTTCTTGTAAAATTTGAGGGTCTCAACGTCGGTGGATCAATTAAGACCCGTACAGCACTTGAGATGATTCTCGCTGCTGAGAAGGAAGGCCTCTTAAACGAGAATTCAATAATCGCTGAGCCAACTTCTGGTAACCAGGGAATTGGTCTTGCACTTGTTGGTGCTGTAAAGGGATATAAAACAATTATCATCATGCCTGACTCAGTATCTGAGGAGCGCAGAAAAATATGCCACCACTATGGTGCTGAGATTATGCTCGTACACGATGCAGGTGACATAGGTGAATGTATTGATGAGTGCATTAAAACTGCTTATCAGCTTCGTGATAAAGATCCTAATGTTTTCATCCCACAGCAGTTTGAGAATCCAAACAACGTAAAGGTTCATAAGCATCATACAGCGCTTGAGATTATGGAGCAGGTAGCAGGTCCAATTGATGGTTTCTGTTCCGGTATCGGTACAGGTGGTACTATCACAGGTATCGGTGAAGTCTTGAAGGCTCAGTATCCAGAGGTTGAAATCTGGGCTGTTGAACCAGAAAACGCAGCAATTCTTGCTGGTGGTACTGTTAAGACTCACATACAGATGGGTATTGGTGACGGTGTTATTCCAGCAATTCTTGATCAGAATATCTACAGCTACATTTATACAGTTTCAGATGATGAGGCACTTGAGACAGCAAGAAATCTTGCTAGATATGAAGGTCTTCTCTGTGGTATCAGTTCTGGTACAAATGTTGCTGCTGCACTTCAGCTTGCAAAGAAACTTGGTCCTGGAAAAACTGTGGTTACTGTGCTTCCAGATACAGCTGAGAGATACTTCTCAACTCCATTGTTCCACGATGAATAATAAAAAGCCCCGGAAAACCGGGGCTTTAATTTTTTCTATTAATAGTATCTCATGAGACCAACTACTTTACCCAAAATAACAAGTTCGTCACAGATGATAGGGTCCATGAAGTCGTTTTCAGGCTGAAGTCTGAAGTGGTCTTTCTCTTTGTAGAAAGTTTTTACTGTTGCTTCGTCGTCGATAAGAGCTACAACCATTTCGCCGTTTCTGGCTGTTGGAGTTTTTTCAACGATGATCACGTCACCTTCGTAGATGCCAGCGTTAATCATTGATTCGCCACGAACTTTAAGGGCGAAGAGCTCTTTATCTGAAGAAACAGGACCGCCAAAAGGAATGTAACTTTCAATCTGCTCAGCTGCGAGAATAGGTGCACCAGCAGCAACTGTTCCAAGAAGAGGAACTTCAAGGAAATGCTTAGCTTCATCCTGTACATTTAAGCGAATTGAACGCTTAAGAAGTGGGTCACGAGTGATGTAACCAGCTTCTTCAAGGAAGTTCAAGTTGGCTTGAACAGAGGATGTAGACTTGAGTCCAACAGCTGCGCCTATTTCACGAACAGAGGCTGGAACTGCAGTCTTACGAGAGCGGTCGAGCAAGTATTCATAGATGCGTTTTTGAGTGTCATTAAGGTTTTCAAGTTCCATAAAAGAGACTCCTTTCTTTCCAAAATGCACAAATGTTCAACAAGAGTATAGCACATTCGTTTGTCAAATGCAAACGTTTGTTTGAAAATTTATTTAGACAGAAATAATGCCTATATGGTAAAATGTTTTTGTTATTAAAAACTTCGGAGGTTTATTATGACCAAAAAGAAGAAAATCCTAATAATTGTGCTATCCGTAATACTTGGCATTGCCCTTATTTTAGGTATTTGGTTTGCTGTTGCTCCACGAGAGTTTTTGCAGGCTTTTTTGTCAGATGAAGTTTATGCTGGCGTGACAGTTACTCAGAATTCAGGAAGAATAGCTACTGAAATTGTAAAACTTGCAAAAGAGGATACAGCTCTTCATTATGCCGGTAATTTTAACGCAAAGTTTGATAAAGATCTTATCTTTGGAAGTGAGACTGCAGCAAAGTCACTCTCTGATTATGCGGGTACTTTAAAAGCTGATGGTGATATTTACTTCAAAAACGGTGGGATAAGAACAACATTTGCTCTCTCTGATGATACATCTGTTGCGCTTTCCGGTGAAACAATTTTTAGTGAGAGTAGACAGTGCTATAAGTTTAATCAGCTCGGCGATAAATGGTACGAAAAGACAAAGAAAACCAGTAAAGTTGATGTTCAGACAAACGATAATTTGAAAGAGGAAGATCTTGAAGAAACAGAGATCTATATAACAGATGAAAAAGTTGTTAGAATAGGCTCTGTGTCTACAAAAGGAGAGGCCTTAACTCTCCAGATGAGCCTCAGAGATTTTAAGATTTTACTCTCACCTATTGATATTGAAATCGAGGAGAGCGGCGCAGATTTTGCGAAGCTCAGCAACAAGCTCATAAGTATCCTTGAAGAGGATAGGGTTGAATCTGTAATCTTGAATCTTTTCGTAAATAAGAGAAATCATATTGTTGGCTTTTCAATAGATTTTGATGGTGAAGAGGATTCCACAATTTCATTTATAAAGGCGAATGAAAAAGATGATTGCTATGCTGTTGAGTTTGATTTTGGTGAAGTATTAATGAACCTTGAAGTTGTACTTGGCAAAGCACCTTTTGAGGACTTTAATTTACCTTCTGCAACTGATACAACGCCTTTTGATAAGGGAACTTTAGGGAGTGATCTTATGAATTATGTTCTTGGAGATTTTGTTAAATCTCGCCCTGAACTTAAAGAGGCTTATAGTGGAATTATCTCTGCGATTATCGGTGACAATTTAGGCAGTTTATTCTCATCAATTTTTGGAGGAGAAACTGATTTTGGAAAAGGGATCACATCGGGTATCAGCGGTATCGTTGAAGGTGCTATGAACGGAGATGGCTCTGATGTTTCTGGAATTATCGGAGATTTCTTTTCGGCATTTGGAATTAACACAGCAGGTTAAGGAGGAAAGATATGATTGTTATTGATATTTCAAGGGACATCCTTAACACACCAGTTTATCCTGGCGACCCAGAACCAAAAATACAGAAAGTAAAGGCTTTGGAGTTTGGAGATATGTATAATCTCTCCGCTCTATATGCTTCTGTACATACGGGAACACATGTTGATGCTCCAACTCACTTCTTTGAGGATGGAAATGACATAAATGATATTCCGCTCGATAAGTTTATGGGGAACACAGCAATTGTGACATTGCCAGCAGGACCAATCACTGGTGAGGTTGTAGAGAAGTATTTTCCTAAATATATCAAGAAGGTTATTTTGAGAACACAGCCAGACAACGTGTTCTTTGGGGGCGCGGCAGAGGATGTCGCTGACCTCGGATATGAACTTCTTGGATATGACTGTATGGCACTCGGCGGCGACAATGAGGCAGCTGTTCATAGAGCACTTCTTGGAGCGGGCATGATTTTACTTGAAAATGTGGATCTTTCAAACGTGAAAGATGGCACATATTATCTCTCTGCCCTTCCAATTAAGATCGATGGAGTTGAGGGCTCATTTTGCCGCGCCGTTCTTCTTGAAAATGACAAGGGCATTTAGTCGTGCACGTGTATTAAGGTATTTATATATACTAATAGGCATAAAAAGACCCTGGGTTTTATCCCAGGGTCCTATTTTATATCTTTTCGAAAAGTACTGTGTCTTTGAACTTGGCTTTGAGCTGTTCAATCAAATCATCAGCATCGCTAATTTCAAAGAATGCGTAAATCTGCTCATCAAATTTTCCAAGTCCTGAATTTGCAAAGATTAATGTGAAAACATCTTTGTAGTCGTTTGGGAAGTTGAAGTACAGAGTTCCTACATTGTTCTTGCGAAGGTGGTATGAGATGTACTTTAGGTTTTCAAGAGGAAGTTGGCGAACTTTGATATTTCGACCTCTTGTGTAGACGATTGTTATATCTGTCTCGGTAATTTCATATGAGTATTTCATACGTTTCTTCTTTTTGTGATGGTTTCTAAAGAAGATACAGTAGATACCGATCAGTAGAAGAAGAACTGCAAACACATAAAGATAAGTTACTTCTTTCAATGCAACCATCCAGAAAATGGCTGCAAAAAAGATGAACCAGGAGAGAGGAAGGAAGAGCCACTCATATTTTGTCCATTTGTATTTTGGGTTAGGTTCACCTGACCAAACTGTAGATGCGTTGAGCTTTTGGCTCTCATCTATTACTTCTGTCATATCTCCTGTTTCAGGGTTGTAGATTTTTCTAGTTGCCCTATCAACATATGCAGTTTCAAGTTTTGCTTTTACGTTAGATTTCAATTATTTCATCTCCTGCAGAAATTGTTCCGCTCTTTGTAATTCTAGCAAAGGCACAGGCCTTTTTGATTTGACACACATTACCGCTCTGCACGAATTCGCATTCCGGAAAGCATTTTTTAAGTGTGCTCGAGATTTCTATTTCAGTGTCACCGATTTTAAACTTATCTCCCTCTTTTAGGGCAGTATAGTCAAGACCAACGGTTGTGATGTTTGGCATAAAGCGATGTACACATACGCCTTTGCCACATTCACGGTATTCATTTAGAAGATCCTCGTCGGCGAGGCAGAGCTGCCTATCTCCACCTTTTGCTTTGACGTCACCTTTTACACCGAGGTCGGCAATAAGTTCAAAGCTCTCAAAGATTTCTTCTTTTTCGTCTTTAAGTCGGAGTGTTTTAATAATCATATTATCACCGGGTTAATTATACATAAAAAAAGAGCCCATTTGCAAGTGCGTGCAAACAGGCAAAAAAATGGAGCGGATTACGGGGCTCGAACCCGCTACCTCCACCTTGGCAAGGTGGCGCTCTACCAGATGAGCTAAATCCGCACGTGAATGCTTGTATATAATAACCCAAGGTTCTTTTTGTGTCAAGAAACTCTTTTAAAATAAATATTGACAATTATTATTCCTTGGTGTAATATCTTCCTACAACAAAGAAGGACCAATCCGTTCTCACCTAAAGCTTATGGCTTACGGTTAATACTGAAAGACAGTATGCGTGGACGGAGAAATTGTGTCCACGCTTTTATTTTAATTTTATGGAGGTGCATGAACATAGCACAAAAGAACCAGGAAGTCCTTATCAACGAAGATATTAAGGCAAAAGAGTTGAGAGTTGTTACAGATGACGGCGAGCAGCTTGGTATCATGTCTTTAGCTGATGCATTACAGTCAGCAGTTCAGAAAGACTTAGACCTCGTGCTTATTGCTCCACAGGCACAGCCACCTGTTGCAAAAATTATGGACTATGGTAAGTACCGCTTCGAACAGCAGAAGCGAGAAAAAGAAGCCAAGAAAAATCAGAAGGTTGTTGAGATTAAGGAAATTAGACTTTCACTTAAGATCGACACACATGACTTTGAGACAAAAGCTAATCAGGCTATGAAGTTCTTAAAGGCCGGTAACAAAGTAAAGGTTTCTATTCGTTTCCGCGGCCGTGAGATGGCTCATCCAGAAAACGGTCTTGTAACTATGAAAGATTTCGCTGAAGCATGTGCTGAATTTGGCAACGTTGAAAAAGAGGCAAAACTCGAAGGTCGCCAGATGCTTATGTTCTTAAGCCCAGTAAAAAACAAGTAATTATTATTAAGGAGGGTATTCATTATGCCTAAAATTAAGTCACATAGTGGTGCAAAGAAAAGAATCAAAGTTTCTAAGAATGGTAAGCCAAAGCTTAACCACGCTTACAAGTCACATATCTTAACTAAGAAGTCAACAAAGCGTAAGAGAAATCTTCGTAAGTCTTTCGTAGCTGATTCAACAAATCAGAAGAAGATTAAGAAGATGGTACCTTACAAGTATTAATTTTTAGGAGGATTGTGAACAATGGCTAGAATTAAAGGCGCTACAATGACAAGAAAGCGCAGAAATAAAACACTCAAAATGGCTAAGGGCTACTATGGCTCAAAGCATGCTCTCTTTAAGACAGCTAAAGAAGCTGTAATGAAGAGCGGTAACTATGCATACATCGGCAGAAAGCAGAAGAAGAGAGATTTCCGTCGTCTTTGGATTACAAGAATCTCAGCTGCTTGCAAGATGAATGGCATGAACTACTCAACATTCATTAACGGCCTTAAGAAGGCTGGCATCGATCTTAACAGAAAGATGCTCTCAGAAATCGCTATTTCTGACCCAGCAGCATTCACAGCTCTCTGCGATCAGGCAAAGGCTGCACTTGCTAAATAATTAAAGAGATACACGCCCGTACGCACACGCGTACGAGGGCGTGTCTTTTACTTTATTGAGGTATCTTATGGATAGAATCACCAGTGTACAGAACCCAAAAGTTAAGGCGTATAACGAACTCGTCTCCTCTGCAAAGAGCAGAAGGGAACAGGGTCTTTTTGTCCTTGAGGGACTTCGTCTTTGCCTTGATGTTCTTCGCAGTGGGCTTACCGTAAAAGAACTCTATTTTACTAAGGTATTATTTGATAATAATAAAGAGGATATAGAGGAACTCATTAAAGTATCAAATGAAGTATATGAAATTTCAGAAAACGTTGCGGAGAAAATGTCTGATACTAAGACAGCCCAAGGTGTTTTCTGTGTAGTAGAGAAGAAGGTTTCTTTTGAGGAGCTCTCTTCAGATGGCAAGTATATCTTGCTTGAGAATGTACAGGATCCTGCAAACCTTGGTGCGGTAAGTAGAACTGCTGAGGCACTTGGTATAGAGGGTCTTATTGTCTCCGGCGGATGTGATGTCTTGAGTCCAAAAGCATTACGAGCATCCATGGGCGCATTGCTCAGGATTCCAGTAATCGAGACTGAAGATGTAACGATGACAATAAGAAGTGCTCAAAAGAAGGGTATCAAAACATACGCTTCAACACCACGTGAAGATGCCACAGATATTACTAAAGCTGACTTTAGTGGTGGCGTAATTGTGGTTGTAGGAAATGAGGCAAACGGAGTAACCCAGAGTACTTTCGAGTGTTGTGGAAATAGTATTACGATTAAAATGACAGGCAGAGCGGAGTCACTTAATGCGGGAGCAGCAGCTTCCATTATTATGTGGGAAATGGTGAAGCCTATTAATGAGAAAAGTTAATTACTATTTATGGTTACAACAGGCAATTGGTCCAGGAGCTGAAAACAGTGGACTAATTTTTGAAACTTTTTCTTCAGCCGAAGAAATTTTTAGAGCGACGGACACAGAGCGTAGGATTTCGGGTGTGTTTACCGCAGAACAAATTGAACGGATGAACACAACGGATATTGAGGATTCCTATAAGATAATGGGCGAGTGTGCCGCGGCGGGTGTTGATATTTTGACACCGCTTGATGACGACTATCCCAAGAATCTTTTGAATATTTCGGATTATCCTATAGTTCTGTATGTTAAGGGAAGCCTCGATGTATTGAAAAGGAAGATTCCTATTGCTATAGTTGGGACGCGAAAGCCCGCTCCAAGAAGTATCGCGTCTGCGCAGGAGCTCTCAAAAGCTCTGACAAAATGTGGATTCGTCGTCATAAGCGGTGGCGCTTTGGGAATTGACACGGCGGCACATACTGGTGCAATATCAGTAGGTGAGGAAACTATTGCAGTTCTCGGATGTGGTCATTTATTTAAGTATCTAAAAACAAACGAACCACTTCGAGACGTCATATCAACAAACGGTGCTACTATTTCAGAGTATCCACCTTCTACAGATTCCTTTAAATGGAATTTTCCAATTAGGAATAGAATTATTTCTGGTATGTCAGTTGGGACAATTGTTGTTGAGGGTAAAAAGAAGAGTGGATCTCTTATCACAGCAAAGCATGCGATGCTTCAAAACAGAGACGTCTTTGCTCTTCCAAGCGCTGAACTTGGAGCGACCTCTGATGGCTGTGAGGAATTATTAAAAGATGGGGCAATACCTGTCGAAATGCCCATGGATGTCATAAGTGAGTACTTGAGCATTCATGCGGAGAAGATAAAAATTGATGAGTCGATAGATTTATCGATGAATCTTCTCTCGCTCGGTCTTTCAAAAAACAGTTTTGACAATCAGGTTGAAAAGATTGTGAAGCAACACGAGGATTTGGAGCGGGAGAGAGCAGATAGGCGAAAGCCTAAAAAAAGGGAACTTACGGATTCGGTATCGGATGAGGCAAAAAGAGTTTATGCCATATTCACAAGGGATCCGATAAGCATAAAAGAGATAGCTGATTCGGTAATAATGCCAGCGAGTTCATTGCTTGGAGCATTGACTGAACTTGAACTTCTGGGTTATATTGAATTGCTATCAAACACAAAATACTCAGTAAAATAGGATGGTTTTTTGTATGTCTAAACTTATTATCGTTGAGTCACCAACAAAGACAAAAACAATCAAAGAGTACCTTGGAAAGGACTACACAGTAGTTGCTTCTATGGGTCACGTTCGTGATCTTCCAGCTGCAAAGCTTAACGTTGATGTTAAGAATAACTTTGAGCCTAAGTATGCGATTATCAAAGGAAAGGAGAACTTGGTTCGCGACCTCCAGAAAGAAGTTGCAAAGGCAGATGAAGTATACCTCGCAACCGACCCGGATCGCGAAGGGGAAGCCATCTCCTGGCATCTTGCTACACTCCTTGGCCTCGATATGAACAAGGCTAATCGTGTAACATTCAATGAGATTACAAAGACAGGTATCATGGCTGGTATTAAGGATCCACATAAGATTGATATGGGCCTCGTTAATGCTCAGCAGGCTCGTCGTATCCTCGATAGACTCGTAGGTTACAGACTTAGCCCATTTGTATCACAGAAGATTCGTCGTGGTCTTTCAGCTGGACGTGTACAATCAGTTGCTGTACGTCTTATCGTTGACCGCGAGGAAGAAATTCGAGCATTCGTACCAGAGGAGTATTGGACACTCGATGCCAAACTCATTCCTCATGGTGCAAGAAAGGCTTTTGCCGCTAGTTTTATTGGTGACGAAACTGGTAAGGTAAAGATTGAGAACAAAGAACAGTCCGATAAATATTTAAAGAGACTTGAAGGTGCAACATACGTTGTAGACAGCGTAAAGAAGGGCACAAGAAAGAAACAGCCAGCACCTCCATTTATCACATCAACACTTCAGCAGGAAGCTTCTCGTCGTCTTGGCTTCCAGGCTAAGCGCACAATGAAGGTTGCTCAGGAACTCTATGAAGGTGTGGGCGTTGCTGGTCGTGGTCAGGTAGGTCTTATCACTTACATGAGAACTGACTCTCTCCGTATTTCTGAAGAAGCTCGTGCTATGACAGATAAGTATATTAAGGCTACTTATGGTGAAAAGTATCTTCCTGAGAAGCCACGTTACTTCAAGTCAAGAAATGGTGCTCAGGATGCTCATGAAGCTATTCGTCCAACAGATGTAACTTTGACTCCAGAGGAGGCAAAGAACTCTCTCACATCTGATCAGTATAAGCTCTATAAGCTTATTTGGCAGCGCTTCATTGCAAGCCTCATGGCTACTTGCATTCAGAACACAGTTAAGGTTGAAATTAAGGCTAACGATTGCGTATTTGCAGCAAACGGTTATAGCGTTAAGTTTGATGGTTACACAGTTCTTTACGATACAGACCCAGATGATGAGGAAGAGTCAATGCTTCCTGATCTTTCAGAGGGTGATGAGCTCAAGCTCAAGGAACTCATAGGCAATCAGCACTTTACACAGGCTCCATCACGTTACACAGAGGCTGCTCTTGTTAAGGCGCTTGAAGAAAACGGTGTTGGTAGACCTTCAACATACGCTTCAATCATCACAACAATCCTTTCTCGTGAATATGTTGTTCGTGATGGTAAGCTTCTTAAGCCAACAGAACTCGGCGAGGCTACAACAGGTCTTCTTAAATCTAAGTTCCCTAAGTTCGTAAACACAAAGTTTACTGCTCAGATGGAAACAAGCCTTGATGAAGTTGCTGAAGGCAAGACAGAATATGTTGGTCTTGTAAGTGAATTCTACGATGACCTCGAAGATACACTTAGGAAGGCAAAGACTGAGATGGAAGGCGTTAAGATCCAGCTCGAAGAGGACAAGACAGATATCCCTTGCGAGAAGTGCGGTCGTATGATGGTTGTTAAGTCTGGTCGTTTTGGTAAGTTCCTTGCTTGCCCTGGTTATCCAGAGTGCAAGAATACAAAGCCACTCATCCAAGATACAGGTGCTAAGTGCCCTAAGTGTGGCGGAGATGTTATTCAGAGAAAGTCAAAGCGTGGCTATGTATTCTATGGTTGCAGCAACTATCCAACATGTGATTTCTCAACTTGGGATGCACCAGTTGCTGGTGAGATCTGCCCAGAATGTGGCAGCAGTCTCTTCAAGCACAGAGCAAATTATGTTTGTCTTAAGGAAGGCTGCGGATATGAAGTAGCAGCACCTAGAAAGAGGAGCGCAAAGAATGGCTAAAAAAGCTATTGTAGTAGGAGCGGGATTCGCAGGATGCGAAGCTTCAGTACAACTCGCAAGAGCTGGTATTGAAGTTCATCTCTATGAGATGAAACCGGTCCGTTTCTCACCTGCACATAAGAACGAGAATTTCGCAGAACTTGTTTGTTCTAATTCTTTCAAGGCTATGCGCATTGATTCTGCAGCAGGTCTTATGAAGGAAGAGATGACTCGTATGGGCTCAATTTGTGTCCCAATTGCAAAGGAGTGCAGCGTACCCGCAGGCGGTTCGCTCTCAGTTAACCGTGAGGACTTTGCAAGGATGGTCACAGAAAAGGTTGAGTCCTTTGAAAATATAATTATTCATAGGGAAGAGATAACAGATGTTCCAGAGGTAGGCCGTGATGCTGACGCAGTAATTATAGCCGCCGGCCCGCTCGTATCTGACGCTCTTTCAAAAGGAATCGAGGAGCTCTGCGGAGCATCGCTCCACTTCTTTGATGCGGCAGCACCTATCGTTGCCGGCGACAGTATCGATATGAAGTATGCCTTTGCCGCAAGTCGCTATGACCACGGTGATGATGACTATATCAACTGCCCTATGAACAAAGAGGAATATGAGGCATTTTACGAGGCTCTCGTTAATGCCGAAGGCGCTCCTCAGCATGACTTCGACAAGCGTAAGACCGGTTATGAAGGTTGTATGCCAATTGAGGTCATGGCCAACCGCGGTATTGATACCATGCGTTTTGGTCCAATGAAGCCAGTTGGTCTCCGTGATCCTAAAACTGGTCATAGACCTTGGGCTTGTCTCCAGCTTCGTCGCGAGACTAAGGATGGCGACATGTTTAACCTCGTTGGTTTCCAGACCAATTTGAAGTTTGGCGAGCAGAAACGTGTATTCTCTATGATTCCTGCACTTCACGATGCGGAGTTCTTACGCTACGGTGTAATGCATAGAAATACATTCATCAATTCCCCTCAACTTCTCTCAGCTGATTACCAGTTCAAATCAGTTCCAGGTCTTTTCTTTGCCGGACAGATTACTGGTGTAGAGGGATATATGGAGTCTGCACAGAGCGGACTCATGGCTGGTCTCAATGCTGCTAGATTTATAAATGGAGAGGACCCAGTTGTACTTCCAAAGACAACTATTATGGGAGCTCTTGCAAATTATATTTCTGATGAAAGTGTGGAAAACTTCCAGCCAATGGGAGCAAACTTCGGTGTTCTCCCTGCAATAGAACCAAAGATTCGTGACAAGAAAGAACGTTATGCAGCCCTCGCTGCACGTTCGCTCGAGTATTTTGATAAAGAGGCATAATTATGAAAATTGTTGTTGATGCATTTGGTGGCGACAATGCCCCTCTTGAGATAATCAAGGGCTCAGTAGATGCTCATAACGAATTTGGTTATGACATCATTCTCACAGGTGATGAGAATAAGATTAAGGAATGTGCAAAGGAGAACAACATCGATATCTCTGCAATGGAAATAGTTCATACAGAGGATGTTATTAGCATGCACGACAGCCCTCGTTCAATCCTTAGAGAGCACAAAGATTCATCTTTGGGTCTCGGTATGCAGCTCCTCGCTGAAGGACGTGGTGACGGTTTTGTAACTGCTGGTTCAACAGGTGCTTACGTACTTGCTGCTCACAAAGTAATCGGCGAGATTCCTGGTCTTAAAAAGGCTGCAACTGCTGCAGTAATGCCAAATGATGAGGGTAAGTTCCTCATGATGGATTGCGGCGCAAATCTCACATGTACTCCTGAAGTGCTTCATCAGTTCGCCATCATGGGCGTTGCGTATATGAAGAGCGTTTTCGGAGTAGAGAACCCTCGTGTTGCTCTCGCCAATATCGGTGTTGAGGAATCAAAGGGTACTGATGTTCTTCGTGAAGCTTACAAGCTCATGAGTGAGCAGGACTATAACTTCGTTGGTAATATTGAAGTTCGTGATATTCCTTTTGGTGGCGCAGACGTAGTAGTATGCGAAGGATTTACAGGTAATGTAATTCTTAAGATGTATGAGGGCGTAGCAGCTGCTCTTCTTGGAAATATCAAGAACATCTTTAAGACAAATGCAAAGACAAAGCTCGGCTATCTCTGTATCAAGAGTGAGATGGGCGACTTTAAGAAGAAGATGGACTACAAAGTTTACGGTGGCGCACCTCTTATGGGTATCGCAAAGCCAGTAGCTAAAGCACATGGCTCATCTGATGCAAAGGCATTTAAGTATGCAATTAAGCAAATTGCTGACTATGCAGAGGGTGGAGCTATAGATATAATCGCAGAGGCGGTAAAAGAGTAATGGATCTCCATGATTTTGAAAAAATATTAGGATATGAGTACAAGGACTTAAAACTTCTTGAGACTGCTCTTACACATTCATCCTATGCCAATGAAAAGGGCAATGGGCACAAGTATAATGAGCGTCTCGAGTTCCTTGGCGACTCTGTTTTAGGTTTTGTAACTGCAGATTATTTCTTCAACAATATGAAGAATCTTCCGGAGGGACAACTCACTAAACTTCGCGCAGCCACAGTCTGTGAGGATGCTTGCTACGACTATGCAAAAGAGATTGGTCTTGGTGAGTATCTCTTCCTCGGTAAAGGTGAGGAGAAGACTGGAGGTAGAGAGCGCAAGTCAATTCTTGCAGATGCTTTTGAGGCAGTGATTGCCTCAATTTATCTCGATGGAGGAATTGAGCCAGCAAGAGAATTTGTTCTTCGTTTTATCATTCCTGCTATTGAGAAACATCAGGTAACCTTTAAGGATTATAAGACTGTCCTTCAGGAAGTAATTCAGAAGAATCCTGAGGAGACGCTTACCTATGTACTTGTAGGTGAATCTGGTCCAGACCATGACAAGAAATTTGAGGTTGAGGTACATCTCAACTCGAATGTTATCGGTAAAGGTGAGGGCAGAACTAAAAAACATGCTGAACAGGAAGCAGCACGTGAAGCATTGGAGCTTATGGGATTATGAGTCACAAGAATATTGCACTCTTTGTGGCTCATATTGGATGCCCAAACATGTGCAGCTTTTGTAATCAACACATAATATCTGGCAAACAAGAGACCGCCACGGCAGCCGACGTACACGACGCAGTGAAAACTGCGCTAGACTCCGGTTGCCGTGACGGCCAACTTGCTTTTTTCGGGGGCAGTTTTACTGCCATCGAAAGATCATATATGCTTGAACTTCTCTCGGCTGCAAAGCCTCATATTGATGCGTGTGAAATCACCGGAATCCGCATATCTACGAGGCCTGACGCCATCGACGAAGAGGTTCTTCAGATTCTCAAAGAATATGGTGTAGAAGCGATTGAACTTGGCGCCCAGTCGATGGACGACGAGGTCCTAAGACTTAACCGCAGAGGCCACTCATCTGACGATGTCAGAAACGCCTCGCATCTCATCAAATCCTTCGGCTTTGAGCTCGGCCTTCAGATGATGACTGGCCTCTACGGCGACTCCGACGCGGGCGCCATCAAAACAGCCGAAGAGCTCATAAAACTTCAACCTGATACGGTTCGAATTTATCCAACTGTTGTTCTCGAAGGAACAGAACTAGGTGACCTCTATAACCAGGGAAAATATAAGCCTCAGACTTTGGAGGAGGCAGTGCCTCTCTGCGCAACTCTTCTCACTATGTTTGAAGAGGCCGGAATTAAGGTTATACGTTTGGGCCTTCACTCCGGTGGAAATGTTGAGGACGGATACGTTGCAGGCGCATATCATCCTGCCTTTAGAGAACTCGTTGAGGGACGCATCTATTATGAAAAAGCACTAAAGGGACTCTCTCGTTTTGAGGGTGGTCTTGGTCACACATATAAAATTCATGTAAATCCTAAAGAAATTTCAAAAATGCGTGGTCAGAAACAGCAAAATATAGTACAATTAAAAGATAATAATTACATCTGTAATGTAATTTCAAACGATACTTTGAAAAAGTACGAATTAGAGATAGAGGAAGACTAAGTAATGATTTTAAAAGCACTCGAAATGCAAGGATTCAAGTCATTCCCAGATAAGACTATTTTAAGTTTTGATAAGGGTATGACTGCTGTAGTCGGACCTAACGGCTCTGGTAAGAGTAATATCTCCGACGCAGTTCGTTGGGTACTTGGCGAGCAATCAACAAAGAACCTCCGTGGTTCAAAAATGGAAGATGTTATCTTCGGCGGAACGAGCATTCGAAAAGCTCTCGGTTACGCCGAGGTTACTTTGCGTCTTGATAACAAAGATAGAAGTTTAAATAACGACAACGACGAAGTTTCAATCACCCGTCGTTATTTCCGCTCAGGTGAATCTGAGTACAAAATCAACGATCAAACTGTACGCCTCAAGGACGTAAACGAACTCTTTATGGACACAGGTCTTGGTCGCGACGGCTACTCAATTGTTTCACAGGGTAAGGTTGCAGACATGGTGTCTGCAAAATCAAAAGAGCGTCGCGACATGCTCGAAGAAGCAGCAGGCATCTCTCACTTCCGTTATAGAAGAACAGATGCTATGCGTCGTCTCGACCAGACAGAAGAAAACTTGATTCGTCTTCGTGACATCCTCACTGAACTGGAGAGCCGCGTAGGTCCTCTTAAGGTTCAGAGTGAGAAGGCAGAGAAGTTTCTTGTTCTCGCCGATGAAAAGAAGACGCTTGAAATTAGTCTTTGGCTCTATACAATCGACACCTTGAAAGAGAGGCTCCGTGATCAGGAGCACAAGATTGAACTCTCTGATTCTCAATATAAAGCAGCAGTAGAAGAACTCGAAACTATCGAAAAGAAGACCGACGAGATCTTCCAGCGTTCACAGGAAATCACAATTGAGATTGAAAAGATCCGTGAATCAATGTCTTCATCAGAGGAACAGATCGGTGAAATCAATTCGAAGATTGCTGTAAATGAAAACACAATCGAGCATAACAACCAGTCGATTGAACGTATCAAGAAAGATATGGCTGAGGCAACTGATGAACGTGCTGAGACTGAAGCAAAAATCAAAGAAGCTGAAGCAAAAGTTGCCGAACTTGAAGAAAAGATAAAAGCAAAGAAAGAGGAGATGGCAGCTTTGACTCTCGATGCAGAGAGCCTTACAAGCGCCGACTCTGAAAACTCTGATAAGACAATTGAACTCTCTCAGAAACTCCAGCAGATTTCTGAGGAGATTGCAGCTGCTCGTGTTCGCAAGGCAGAAGCTCTCTCTGGTAGAGAAGAGATTTTGGCTCGTAATGAAAACGTGGACGAGAGCCGTGCAGAGCGTCAGAAAGTTATTGATGAATTCAAGAAGGAGCAGGAGAAGGCACAGAAAGATCTCGATGCTTGTCTTGAAACAATAACAAGTGCTACAAACTCAATCAATGGATATAAGCTCCGCGCTGAAAAGCGAGAGGAGAAGTACAATTCTCAGAAAGCTGAAGTTGAATCAAAGCGTATCGAAGTTGAGTCAAAAGCTGAAAAGATTATGATGCTCGAAGAGCTTGAGAAGAACATGGATGGTTACCAGGGCAGCGTTAAGACTGTTGTTCAGGAATCAAAGCGTGGAACTCTTCGTGGTATTCATGGTGCACTTTCAAAACTCATCAATGTTGATGATAAATACACAGTTGCTATCGAGACTGCTCTTGGAAATAACCTTCAGAACATCGTTGTTGACAGTGACGCAGATGCTAAGAAGGCAGTTAAGTTCCTTAAGGATAACAATGCAGGTCGTGCAACATTCCTTCCAATCTCCGCAATTAAGCATAAGCCACTTGAGGAGAAGGGTCTTGATGATTGCTTCGGATATATTGATATCGCAAGTAATCTTGTTAAGTCCGATAAGAAGTACGAAGAAATTGTAAAGAATCAACTCTGTAGAACAGTTGTTGTTGAGGATCTCGATGCAGCTGTAACTATGGGTAAGAAATACAACCACAAGTTTAAGATTGTAACACTTGACGGTCAGGTTATTAATGCCGGTGGTTCAATCACTGGTGGTTCAAAAGTTAAGCAGGCAGGTATGCTTGCCCGCTCAGGTAATATTGACACTTTGAAGAAGACACTCGAGTCCGACAGGAAGAAACTTGCAGAACTTGAGGAGAGCTTCAAGCTCACATCAGAGGAACTTGCAAAGGCAAATGCAGAACTTGAAGCATCAGAGTCCGATCTCATTACGGCAAACGAGGAGAAGGTTCGCGCTGAATCTGCTCTTCACCTTGTTGAGAGTCAGCTCCAGTCTGTACTTGACGCAATAGGCGACCTCGATGAGGAGCAGGCAAATTCACAGCTTCGTATTAACGAGTTTGAAAAGCTTGCAAAGGCAGCAGAGAAAGAGGAATTAGATCTTACAGATAAAGCAAAAGGCATTGAAGATGAAATTGCTGAACTCACAGGTAGCAAGGAGGATCTCCGTGCAAAGCGTGAGGAGATGGCAGAGAAGTCTAAGACTCTCGAAGTAGAAGAGATGGCTCTCTCAAAGGATGCTCAGGCAACCCGTGATATTATCGAAGGTCTCAAAGAGGCAAGCGAATCTTCAACGAGTAAAGAGGACGCACTCAAAGCGGAAATTAAAGTCTTTGAGGATCTCAATGAATCTGCAACAAAGGATATTGAGGAACTTAAAGCACAAGTTCAGGGAATTAAAGATGCCAACATCTCCTCTGAGCAAAAGATTGCTGACCTTACTGAGGAACGTCAGAAGGCGGAGGCAGATTCATCTGGTCTTCGTCAGCTTGAACGTGACAAGACATCTGAACGTGAGCGCCTCTCATCAGACCTCGCTCGTCTCTCTGAGCAGAAAGCTAACATGCTCCGTGAATATGAGGAGACAGAGAACAAACTTTATGAGGAATATCAGCTTACACGCCGCGAGGCATCTGAGATTTCAGAGCCTGCTGAGGATCCTAAGGAGACAAAGGTTAAACTCTCTGAGATTAAGAATAAGATTAAGGCACTCGGTTCTGTTAACGTAGGCGCTATTGAGGAATACAAAGAGGTATCCGAGCGCTATGAATTTATGAGCACACAGATTTCTGATATTGAAGTTTCAAAGGCTGAACTCATCAAACTTATTGAAGAGCTCACATCAAACATGTCACTTCAGTTTAGAGAGCAGTTTGCAAGAATCAATAAAGCTTTTGGCGAGACATTTGTTGAACTCTTTGATGGTGGTAAGGCTGAACTTCTTCTTGAAGATGAGCTCGACATTCTCGAATCACCAATTGAGATTAAGGTACAGCCACCAGGAAAGAACGTACAGAATATCGATCTTCTCTCAGGTGGTGAGAAGGGACTTTCAGCAATTGCACTTCTCTTTGCAATTCTCAAAGTTACTCCTGCTCCATTCTGTATCTTTGATGAGGTTGAGGCAGCACTTGACGACGTAAACGTAGGTCGATATGCACAGTACGTTCGTCGCATGACTCACAACACTCAGTTTATCCTCATCACACACCGCCGTGGCACAATGGAGGAATCCGATATCCTCTACGGTGTAACAATGCAAGAAGAAGGCGTATCAAAGCTTCTTGAACTTAAGACAGCTGAGATGGCTAAAAAGCTTGGCCTTAACTAAAGGAGAATCCTATGGGAATTTTTAACAGAAAAATAAGCAAGGGCATGAAAAAGACCAGAGATCAATTCTCTGGCAACCTTGATAATGTCCTTGATGCTTTCGATGAAATAGGTGACGAACTCTATGATGAACTTACAGAAGTGCTCATCATGGGCGATGTAGGTGTAGGAACTGCCGCTTACATTGTTGACCAGGTTAAAGAGCGAGTTGGTTCAAAGGGCATTAAACATCCAACAGAGGTTCGCACAGTAATTAAAGAAGTTGTAGCTGATATGCTCGGTGAAGATCAGACAATTGACTTCGTAACAACACCAGCAGTAATTCTTGTTGTTGGTGTAAATGGCGTTGGTAAAACTACAACTATTGGTAAGATGGCTCACTACTTTGAGTCACAGGGCAAGAAGGTTATCCTTGGTGCAGCTGACACATTCCGTGCTGCCGCTATTGACCAACTTGAGATTTGGGCTGAGCGCGCAGGTGTTGAAATCGTTAAGCACAAAGAGGGTGCTGACCCTGCAGCTGTTGTTTTCGACACAATCAATGCTGGCGTTAGCAGAAATGCTGACGTAATCATAATTGACACAGCAGGTCGACTTCATAACAAGAAACACTTGATGGAAGAACTCAATAAGATCTTCCGTGTAATAGACAGAGAACTTCCATACTCTGACCGTGAAATTTTCCTTGTACTTGATGCAACAACTGGCCAGAATGCTATCAGTCAGGCTAAGGAATTCATGGGCGTAACAGAGGTTTCTGGTATTGTACTCACAAAGCTCGATGGTACAGCTCGCGGTGGCGTAGTACTCTCAATCAACAATGATCTCAAACTCCCAGTTAAATTTATCGGCGTAGGTGAGGGGCTCGACGATCTCCAGCCATTCTCGGCTGAGACATTTGCAGCATCACTCTTTGATGTTGAACCACCAGAGGATGCTTCAAACTATGAGCCAATTATCACAGTCAACGAGGAACGTCTCGCTCGCGATAAGGCTGAAGCTGCAGCAAGAGAAGTTGAAAGACAGAAACTTGAAGCAGAAGAAAAAGCCCGTCTTGAAGCTGAAAAGGCAGCTGCAATGGAGGAATCCGTTGAAGAGCCTGTAGAAGAAACTCCAGTAGAGGAAGAACCTGTTGAAGAGATAACTGAAGAGGAACTTCAGGAGATTCTTGAAGAGGAAGAAGTTGAAGAGGCTGAAGAGATAGCTGAAGTTATTGAAGAAGTAACTGAAGAAAAGGCTGAGCCAGAAGAAGAACCTGAAGAAGAGCCAGTTGAGGAAGAGAAGCCTGAAGAGCCAAAGAAAGAGAAGAAATCTTTCTGGAAGGATCTCTTCGGTGGCTCTGGGGAGTATATGGGATGATCTTTTTAGTAGCAACATCAAATAAAGATAAGGTCAAAGAATTCCAAAGGATACTCGGCCCGCTCGGTATTGAATTCAAATTGGCATCTGAACTTGGAATTGAGCTTCCAGATGTTGAGGAGAATGGTTCAACATTCATAGAGAATGCTTTTATTAAAGCTAGGAGCGGGGCGGAAGTTTCTGGCTACCCAACACTTGCAGATGACTCCGGTATCTGTGTAGATGCCTTAGGTGGCAGACCTGGCATTTACTCCGCACGTTACAGTGAAGATGAGGCGTTTGCTCGCATAGATAAGAATGCTGCAAACAACGCTAAGATGCTCCGTGAACTTGGCGACACTCCACTTGAGAAGAGGACTTGCCATTACACATGTGCGATAGCATGTGTGTTCCCTGATGGCAGAGAGGTCTCCTGTGAGGAATATTGCTATGGTCATATTGGCTTTAAAACTATTGGCAGTTTTGGCTTTGGATATGATCCCCTTGTCCTCATAAATGTTGAGGCAGGTGCAAAGACTGGCGCAGAGCCTGGAAAGCTCACATTCGGTGAGATTCCACCAGACATTAAAGATACAGTTAGCCATAGAAGTAAGGCACTTCATAAGATGGCTGAACTTTTGAAAGACGAAATCTAAGAGGTATTTATGACTAGTAAAGAAAGAGCAAAGTTTAGAGCAGAGGCACATAAACTCACTCCTGCTTTCCAGATTGGCAAGTATGGTGTGACTGAGCCTGTTATTGCTCAGACAGAAGAGGTGCTCGACGCAAAGGAACTTATCAAAGTAAAAGTTCTTCTTGAGTCTTGCCCAGAGACTCCTCGTGAGGTTGCTGATAAACTTGAGAAGGCAACTGGTGCTGACATCATCAGTGTTATCGGTGGTGTAATCACTCTTTATCGTTATAGTGATTCACTCCACGAGAAGGCAATTAAAAAAGCCGCTAATATTAAGCGTGCAAAGGCAGCTGCTGCAGGTAACAACTACGGCGGCAGACTCGACAAGGAGAAAAAATGGAAAAGATAGGCATCTTTGGTGGAACTTATAATCCTCCACACGTTGGACATCTTAATATTGCCGAACAGTTTGTGGAAGCTTATGGGCTTGACCGCTTGCTTATCATTCCAACCTATGTCCCTCCACACAAGGTCTCTCCGAATTTGGCCTCCTGTGAGGACCGAATCGCAATGTGCAATGCAACATTTACTGACCCCGTTTATGAGGTGAGCACAATTGAGATCGGCCGAAAAGGAAAGAGCTATACACATGACACGTTGAAAGAACTAAAGGGTATCTATAAGGATGCGAAGTTCTACTTTCTATGTGGCGACGATATGCTCCTTTCTCTTCATACCTGGTATAAGCCAAAGGATATTTTGAAGTACTGTACAATTGTTGCAGCAGTTAGAACAGATGGACTCTCTTACGATGTTTTAAAGGATTATGCTGTTTCACGTTACAGAGGACCGTATGAAGGCGGGAAAATTCAGTTTTTGGAAATAGATCCAATGGAACTCAGCTCCACTGAGATTAGAAATAAAATTAAGTCCGGTGAGAAGATAGATAAACTTGTCACCAAGGAAACACTCGCATACATAAATTCAAGGGGGCTTTACAGTGATTGAGCGTAAAGAAGAGTTTATTAAAATTATGAGTGAAAAACTGCAGGAGAAAAGGTTTAATCACTCTTTAAATGTTGCCAAAGCCGCGAAGGCACTTGCCGAGCGCTATGGTGAAGATGTGGAGCGGGCATATGTCTGCGGACTTCTTCACGACATTGAGAAGAATTCTCCTGACGAGGAACAGCAGGAATACATGTTCCGTTTTCCTGATATTCCAGAGGTTGTCGCAAAGACCCCTAAACTATGGCATGCCGCAGCAGGCGCAGCCTTTGTTCGCGACGAACTTGGAATAACGGACCCAGAGATGATCTCTGCAATCAAGTATCACACAACTGCGAAGGCAGGAATGACAATGCTTGAAAAAATCATCTACATTGCTGATTTCATTTCGGACGAGCGCGACTATCCTGGCGTTGATGAAGTTCGTGAGGCAGCATTTGATGATATCAATAAGGCAATTCTTATTGGTACTCGTTTCACCCTTGAGGAACTCCTCCGACAGGGCCGAGTAATTAATCAGGATACAATAGACGCATATAATGAAGTTTGCAAATACTTCAATTACAGATAAAAGAGGCACAAAGTATGACAGCACAAGAAAAAATTGCAAAAATCGTAGAGGCACTTGAGAACAAGAAGGCTACAGACATTAAGGTTCTACAGATTGCAGACCTAACAGTTTTAACAGAGTACTTCATAATCGCAAGTGGTACATCTACAACACAGGTCAGAGCTTTGACAGACGAGGTAGACTATCAGCTTGAAGAGGCTGGCGAGAAGGGTAAACTCGAGGGCAAAGCAACAGACTGGAAGCTTATCGATTTTGGTGATGTAATTCTCCACGTTTTCACTCCAGAGGCACGTGAGCATTACAACCTTGAGAAGCTTTGGGCAGATGCAGAAGAAATTTCCATTTAAGGAGTTTTGATAAATGAAAAACTATGATTTCAAAGCCACTGAAGCTAAGTGGCAACAGAAGTGGGAGGATGCTGGTGTCTTCCACGCAGAAGATGGCTCATCAAAGCCAAAGTTTTATGGACTCGTAGAGTTCCCATATCCATCAGGTGCAGGTATGCACGTTGGACATATCAAGGCTTATTCAGGACTTGAAGTTGTATCTCGTAAGCGTCGTATGCAGGGTTACAACGTTCTTTTCCCAATAGGTTTTGATGCATATGGTCTTCCAACAGAGAACTATGCAATTAAGACAGGTATCCATCCTCGTAAAGTTACTGACATGAATATTGAGCACTTCTCACAGCAGCTTAAGTCAGTTGGTTTCTCATTCGACTGGACACGTGTTATCGATACAACAGAGGAAGGCTACTACAAGTGGACACAGTGGATCTTCCTTAAGATGTTTGAGAACGGACTTGTTTTCCGTGATAAGGCTCTTGTAAACTACTGCCCATCTTGTAAGGTAGTTCTTTCAAACGAGGATTCACAGGGTGGAAAGTGTGACATCTGTCACTCAGACATCGTTCAGAAGCCAAAGGATGTTTGGTATCTCAGAATTACAGAATATGCAGATAAACTCCTTGAAGGACTTGAGACAGTTGATTACCTTCCAAACATCAAACTCCAGCAGGTTAACTGGATTGGTAAGTCAACAGGTGCATTTGTTAACTTCGATGTTAAGGGTTCTGATAACGAACAGCTCAGAATTTATACAACTCGTCCAGATACACTTTTCGGTGTAACATTCATGGTAATGGCACCAGAGCATCCAATGCTCGACAAGTATGCAGATAGAATAAAGAACTTCGATGCTATCAAGGCTTACCGTGCAGAGTGTGCAAAGAAGACAGAGTTTGAACGTACACAGCTCGTAAAAGATAAGACTGGTGTTAAAGTTGATGGTCTCTCAGGTATCAACCCAGTTGATGGCCGTGAAATCCCAATTTATGTAGCAGACTACGTAATGATGGGATACGGTACAGGTGCCATCATGGCAGTACCAGCTCATGATCAGCGTGACTATGATTTCGCAAAAGAGTTTGGAATTGACATTATTGAAGTAATTAAGGGTGGCGATATCTCTAAAGAAGCTTATACAGGCGACGGTGAGATGGTTAACTCTGGTTTCCTCAATGGTCTTACAAATAAGAAGGACTCTATTGATAAGATGGCAGAGTACCTTCAGGAGAAGGGCTATGGCGAGAAGGGTGTTCAGTATAAGATGAAGGACTGGGCATTTAACCGTCAGAGATATTGGGGTGAACCAATTCCAATTGTTCACTGCCCAACTTGTGGTATGGTTGCAGTACCTTATGATGAGCTCCCACTTAAGCTCCCTGTTGTTGAGCAGTTTGAACCTGGTCAGGACGGCGAGAGCCCACTTGCTAAGATTGACTCTTTTGTTAACTGCAAGTGCCCTAAGTGTGGTGGCGACGCAAAGCGCGAGACAGATACAATGCCTCAGTGGGCTGGTTCTTCTTGGTACTATCTCCGTTATATGGATCCTCATAATGACAAGGCACTAGCTTCTCGTGAGAACCTTGAATATTGGGGCCAGGTAGACTGGTACAACGGTGGTATGGAACACGTAACTCGTCATATGATCTATTCACGTTTCTGGCATAGATTCCTCTATGATATCGGCGTAGTTCCAACAAAGGAGCCTTATGCTAAGCGTACAGCTCAGGGTCTTATTCTCGGCCCTGACGGCGATAAGATGTCAAAGTCAAAGGGCAATGTAATTGACCCAATGGATGTTGTAAACGAGTATGGCGCTGACGTTCTTCGTACCTATGTGCTCTTCATGGGTGACTATGAGAAGGCTGCTCCTTGGTCTGAGTCTTCAGTTAAGGGTTGCAAGCGCTTTATGGATAGAACTTGGGGACTCCAGGACATCCTTGTTGATGGCGATACATTTTCTAAGGAACTCGAAGTTCCATTCAATAAGACAATCAAGAAAGTTTCAGAAGATATTGAGGGTATGAAGTTCAACACAGCTATTGCTGCACTCATGTCTCTTATCAATGAAATTTATGATAATGGCAAGATTAATAAGGCAGAGCTTAAAGCCTTCATCACACTTCTCTATCCTTTTGCTCCTCATATGACAGAGGAGATCTTTAAAGAGCAGGGCTTCGGTGGCATGATGGCCAATGGTAGTTGGGTAGACTACGATGAAGCTAAGTGTGTTGATGAGACAATCGAAATCGTTGCTCAGATCAATGGCAAGATTCGTGCAAAACTCAATATCGCGGCTGACGCTTCACAGGATGAGGTTTTGGCACTTGCAAAAGCCGATGAAAAAGTTGCTGCTGAAATCGCTGGAAAGACTATCGTTAAGGAACTTTATGTACCTGGACGTCTTGTAAACATTGTTGTTAAATAAGGGAGTTTCCTATGAACGAAACTGTAGCAAATGACGCTATTGAAACTGTAGAAGAAAACGTAACCTTTATCGGTGAAATTCAGAAAATTTGGGGCATCATAGTTGATGCTTTCACAAACAATCTTTTTGAGATTGTACTTGGTGTTCTTGTAATTGTTCTCTTCCTTCTTTTTAGAAAATGGCTTTCAAAGAACATTTCAAATATCTTTGCAAAGGTATTTAAGAAAAACCCTGTTGTCGGAGCGGGCATTAGAACTTCAGTTCAGGATCCTTTGAAGACATTCTTCTTCATTTTTGGATTCTATGTTGGCTTCCTTATCATGGGCCCACCGGATAGTGTTGTCGTTGGAATTAACAGGATTTTCAGAATTTGTAATATCGTCCTTATAGCTTGGTCGCTTGCAAATTTCACTCCATTCCTTACCTCTATGGTTATCAAAATGGAGGAGACAAACAAGCGCGCAAATGCCGTAGCTATTAAGTTTATAGCCAATCTTTTAAAGATTTTAATCATTGCACTCTCAGTGGTTGTAATCATTAGTGAGCTCGGCTATAACATCACCGGTCTTATCACTGGTCTTGGTCTTGGCGGTCTTACTTTTTCACTTGCTGCTCAGAGTACAGCATCAAATCTCTTCGCGGGATTCTCAATCGTATCCGATAAACCATTTGATGTCGGTGATTACATTATCACTCCATCAGTTGAGGGTACAGTTGAGGACATCACAATGAGAAGTACTCGTATTCGAACTATTGCGGGCACTATGATTGTCATGCCAAACTCGAAACTTATTGATGAGGCGATAACAAATGCGTCAAGGATGAACAGCCGTTATATTGATATGACCATTGGCCTTACATATGACACTGATTCAGCAAAATTACGCAATTGTATTGAGGATATCAAGGAGATGCTTAATGCTCATCCAGAAGTTCTCGACGACCGCATAGTTGTAGTATTTTCGGGCTTTTCTGACAGTAGCCAGGATATCAGAATAATCTATTCTATGAATACAAAAGCACTGGATCCATCTCTTAGAATTCGTGAGGATATCAATTTCAAAATCAAGGAAATCGTAGAGAAAAATGGTGCATCTTTTGCATTCCCAAGCGTTACTGTTTATACAGGGTCAGAAGAGGCTTAAATTATATTTGACTTTAAAAAGTACTTGTTATATAATTTAGCAGTCTACTCGGTAGACTTATTTGATATTAACCCTACATTTCGGAGGGAGGGACATAAATGAGCGAAGTAAAAGTTAAAGAGGGCGAGTCACTCGACAACGCTCTTAGACGCTTTAAGAGACAGACTTCTCGTGACGGTGTTATCCAGGAAGTTCGTAAAAGAGAGCATTACGAAAAGCCATCTGTAAAGAGAAAAAAGAAATCAGAGGCAGCTCGTAAACGTAAGTACAAATAAAAACAAACAGCCGGTTGTTATCAACCGGCTTTGTTTTTTGTCTTTTTATTTCTATTATTAAATATAATGTGCTATACTTTTAATGTAAAATTTTATGTTTTAGGAGATATCTCGTGAGTAAGTTTAAGGACGTATTTTATAAGTGGTTTTATGTTGAGGAGAAGGCACCCGGCCTTCTTTCAATAACACCTGAAAAGCTTAAATCTATGGGCGTTAAAGTGATTGCTTTGGATGCCGATAACACAAGTTCCTTTGACCGCACAACAGAGCCAATTCCTGGCGCAGTTGAGTGGGTTGATGGAATGAAAAAGGCTGGATTTAAGCTTGTCCTTCTATCAAATGGAAAGAAGACTCGCGCAAAGATTTTGGCAGATCAGTATGGTATTCCTGTGCTCGGTCTCTGCTGCAAGCCACTTCCTTTTGGATACTGGAGAGCAGTGTTAAAATTTAGGAAAAAACCTGATAAATTTGTCATGATTGGCGACCAACTTTTCACCGATATTTGGGGCGCAAATATGTGGGGATATCAGTCGATTTGGTGTAAGCCAGTTGGTAAAGATAGAAAGCAAAAAATTGGATTTGCAGTCAAGAGATTCCTTGAAAAAGCGGTAGCTTTTTATATCGATAAAACCTATGAAAAATACAGGGAAAAGGAGGGCTGAAAATGAACATAAAATTCCTTTCAAATGTGTTGAATGAGGGCACCGCCGCTCTTATCGTTTCAGAGACGAACAGGCTTTATTTTACTGAGTTTTCAGCCTCTGACGGATTTCTCATTGTAGGAAAAACTGGCGCAAAATTCATCACTGACAGCAGGTATATTGAGGCGGCTTCTGTGGAGGCAAAAGACTGTGTGGTTGAGCTTCAAAAAACAGGCCTCGAATTTGATGAACAGCTGAAAGAAACGCTTCGCTCTTTTGGAGCAAAACAGGTGTTTATTGAGGCATCTCGTCTCTCCGTTTCAGATGCAGCATATTATGAGGAAAAACTCAGTGATTTTATCATCGTAAAAACAGATGAACTCGACAATGAAATCAATAAAATCCGCAAGGTGAAAAATGCTGAGGAGATTGGAAAAATTAAGCGAGCTCAGGAAATCGCAGAGGGAGCTTTTAAGAAGATCTTACCTCTTGTAAAGCCGGGTGCTTTGGAGCGCGACATCGCAGCAGCACTCGATTATGAGATGCGTAAGCTTGGCGCGCTTGGTGTGTCGTTTGAGACAATTGTTGTCGCTGGAGAGAACTCCTCAAAGCCACATGGTGTGCCGGGCGACAACAAAGTTAAAAACGGCGACTTCGTAACCTTTGATTTCGGAGCACTTTATGCTGGATATCATTCTGATACAACAAGAACCGTCTGCGTTGGAACACCAACTTCTGAGATGGCTAATGTGTATGACACGGTGCTTAGAGCGCAGAAAGCGGGAGTTGAGGCTTTGAAGCCGGGGCTTGCTTGTAGAGCTGCCGACGCAGTATGCCGCGACATAATCAAGGAGGCCGGTTACGGCGATTTCTTCGGCCACGGCACTGGCCACGGCGTCGGCGTGGAAATCCACGAGCAGCCAAATCTCTCGCCTCGTACATCGGAGGACGTTTTGCTCGAAGTTGGTAATGTTGTAACGGTTGAGCCGGGCATTTATCTCCCGGGAAAATTCGGTGTGAGAATAGAAGATATGCTCAGCATCACGGAAGATGGCTCCTATAATTTTGTCACTTTACCAAAAGAGCTTATTACATTATAATGTAAAAAGGGGTTGAAAAAGCCCGTTTGCTAATATATAATATAGCGCGTATAAAAAGTAATTATTAACCGGAGGTTTATTTTATGATTTCTGCAGGTGATTTCAGAAACGGTGTAACATTCGAGGAAGATGGCCAGGTTCTCCAGGTTGTTGAATTCCAGCATGTTAAGCCAGGTAAGGGCGCTGCTTTTGTTCGTACAAAGACAAAGAACGTTATCACTGGTGCCGTAGTTGAAAAGAGCTACAACCCAACAGCTAAGTTCCCAACAGCTTTTGTCGAGAGAAAAGATATGGAATATTCTTATAGTGACGGAGATCTCTATTACTTCATGGATCCAGAGTCATACGAGCTTATCCCAATCAACGAGTCAGAGCTTTCTGATAACTTCAAGTTCGTAAAAGAGAACATGACTTGCCGTGTTCTTTCTTACAAGGGCAAGGTATTTGGCGTAGAGCCACCTAACTTTGTAGAACTTAAGGTTACACAGACTGACCCAGGTTTCAAGGGCGACACAGCTACAAATGCTACAAAGCCAGCTACACTTGAGACAGGTGCTGAGGTTAAGGTTCCTCTCTTTATCGATGAGGGTGAAATGATCCAGATTGACACTAGAACAGGTGAATACATGGGTCGTGCATAAGTTGCACGTTTTGTAGGAGGTAACTTCAAATGACAACAGTTGAAAGAGTTGCTTATCTTAGAGGTCTCATTGAAGGTCTCAACTTAAATTCAGAAAAATCTGAAACAAAGATGTTTAACGCAATTATCGACATCCTTGAGGAACTTGCTGAAGATCAGGAAAACCTTGTAAGTGATCTCGATTTAGTATCTGCTCAGCTTGATGAAGTAGATGAGGACCTCGGAATGGTTGAGGAACTTCTCTACGGTGGTTGTGAGTGCGATGATGAGTGTGACTGCGGTTGCGAAGATGAAGAGTGCGACTGCCATGACCATGCTTCTGAAGCTCCAGCAGCTGAAGATGAGCCTGAATACTATGAAGTTGAATGCCCAGCTTGTCGCGAAGTAATTTGTGTAGACGAAGGCATCCTTGAAGAAGGAAGCGTTGAATGTCCAAACTGTGGTGAGAAACTCGAGTTTGAAATCGAATTTGAGGACTAACACTTATCCGGTAAAATTGGGGCATCGGCAGACTGTCGATGCCCTTATGTTTCTAAAGAGGGATTATGGAACTTATCTTAGCCTCTAAATCTCCTAGGCGTATAGAGATTCTTAGAAATGTTGGATATGACTTTACAATCACACCAGCATCATATGATGAATCAACTGTCGACCTGAGTGCAAATCCTGTTAAAGGTGTGGAAAAACTTGCAGAGGGAAAGGCGAAAGCAGTATTTGATACATTGCCATCCGTTGCAAAGTTGAACACAGTTGTACTTGGGGCGGACACTATTGTTGTGTGTGATGGCGAAGTCATGCTCAAACCTAAGGATGAGTCTGATGCCGCACGTATGCTAAAGAAGCTTTCCGGTAAAACCCATCAGGTGTATACGGCAGTAGCTTTAGCAACTGCAAAAGAAACGAATATATTTGTTGAAAAAACTGATGTCTATTTCTACAACTTAACGGAAGATGAGATAGATGAATATATTAAAACCGGTGAGCCAATGGATAAGGCTGGAGCTTATGGTATTCAGGGCAAAGGGTGTTTCTTGGTAAAGAAGATTGACGGTGATTATTTCAATGTAGTAGGTCTTCCAATTTCATCGGTAATGAGACAGCTAAAAAAGATTGGTCTCGATTAAAGGAGCGTATTTATGTTTACACAGGACATAGGAATTGATCTTGGTACAGCTAATACTCTTGTATTTGTTAAGGGTAAGGGTATCGTTATTCGCGAGCCTTCAGTTGTAGCAGTTGACGTTCGCTCAACACCTAACAAAGTTGTTGCTGTTGGTTCAGAAGCAAAGGAAATGATCGGTAGAACTCCTGGTTCTATTACTGCAGTTCGCCCTCTTAAGGACGGCGTTATTGCAGACTTTGATATCTGTGCCGATATGCTTAAAGAGTTTATTAGAAGAGCTATGAGTTCTTCTCCTCTCACAAAGGCGCGCGTTATGATCTGTATTCCATCTGGCGTTACAGAGGTTGAACGTAGAGCTGTACATGATGCAGCACGTTCTGCTGGCGCAAAACAGGTTTCACTTATTGAGGAGCCAATGGCTGCTGCAATTGGTGCTGGTCTTCCAGTATCTGAGGCAACAGGTTCTATGGTTGTTGACCTCGGTGGTGGTACTGCAGAAGTTGCTGTTATCTCACTTGGTGATATCGTTACTTCTTGTTCTGCACGTGTTGCAGGCGACAGCTTTGACGACGCAATCATTGCTTACGTAAAGAGAAAACATAACCTTCTTATTGGTGAGCGTACAGCAGAGGACATCAAGATTAAGATTGGTTCCGCTTATCCATATGAGGGCGAGGGTGCTATCGATGTAAAGGGTCGAAACCTTGTTGATGGCCTTCCAAAGAATGTTGAAATCACATCTGAGGAAATTCGCGAAGCTCTTGCCGACAGTATCAATATGATACTTGATTGTATTCGTACAAGTCTTGAAAAGACTCCACCAGAACTTGCCGCTGATATCATCGACCAGGGCATTATGCTCACTGGTGGTGGCGCACTTCTCCGTGGAATTGATAAACTTATCTCTGTTGAGACTAACATGCCTGTACGTGTTGCCGACAATCCACTTGATTGTGTAGTAAATGGCACAGGCGCTTGTCTCGAAAACGACTTACTCGGCGCATCAAGCACAAGTAATTACGACTAAAATTTGGGGGCTTTCTTAAAGAAGCCCCTTTTGGTATTTAATTAGGCGGTGTTCACTTGAACAGATTTGTTAAAAGTACATGGTTTAAAGTTATAGTTGCAATTGCTGCACTTCTCTTTGTGCTTCTTATTTTTTCTGCAGCTAGTAAAAAGGGTAGTTCACCTTTGTCTACTGTTTTTGGAACAGTGACAGAGCCGGTTGCTCATGCCTCATCAGGTGTTGGAAGTAAACTTGGCAAGCTCCCAGGTGGACTTCGCTCAAAGGCTAAGTATGAGGAAGAGATTAAGAGTTTGAAGAAGCAGATTGCTGGCTATCAAAAAGAACTCGCCGACTATGAGCAGCTCAAGCAGCAGAATGAACTTTATCAGAACGCTCTTGGTGTTAAGGAAAAGAATTCTGACTTCGAGTTTGTTTATGCCTCAGTTATAGGCAGAGATGCTGCGGACGTTTACACAAGCTTCACTTTGAGCAAGGGCTCAAAGGACGGTATAGCTGTAAACGACCCTGTAATCTGTGGCGAGGGTCAACTTGTAGGTTTGGTGTCTAAGGTTTCACCAACTTACTGTGTTGTATCCACAATTCTTGATCCAAAGGTTTCTGTCAGTGCATACGAGGTTAGAACAAGAGAGACGGGTTATGTTTCAAACACAACTATCATGTCAGAGACAGGACTCGTTAGGGTTGCAGGCCTCAGCCGTACAACTTCTGTAACAGCAGGTGGTGTTGTTTGCTCAACTGGTGTTGGCGGTGTATATCCAAGAGATTTGATCATCGGCACGGTTAAGGAGATTAAAGATGACGACCATACAATCTCATCATATCTCGTTGTTGAGCCAACAATTAACATAAAGGATATCGAGGATGTACTCGTTATCACTAACTTCGAAGGACAGGGCGTGGCCGTGTCATGATGAAGAATATATCGAAAAAGAAGAGGGCTCTCTACATAAGAAGAATTATCTTTGTGGTTGCTATTATTCTTGTGGCACTCCTACAGAATACACCACATGTTATGCCGGGCATCTTTGGCTCACATGCATTTCTTCTTATCCCGCTCGTTGTTTGTTTCGGAATGTTTGAAACAAATCTTGTGGCGGCTTTGATGGGCGCTCTTGCAGGAATCCTTTGGGATGTCACAGTGGCATCCGGTGACGGCTACAACGCGCTCATCTTAATGTTGTTTGCGACCGCCACAAGTCTTCTCATAAGCTATCTTATGAGAAATAACATTTCAACAGCACTCCTACTTGGTGCAGTTGCTATTGTGCTTTATTGCTTACTTCATTGGTTTATCTTTGTGGTTTGCAGTGGCGCAACAGGTGGATTTGTAACATTGTTTACTTTCTATTTGCCATCTGCAATTTATACTTTCGCTTTCGTACCAATTTTCTATATTATTCTTAGAGCACTCCTGAGAAAGATTAAGGAGTAGCAAATAAGAAGGAGGTGTCAGCATGTATAGACAGCGATTTCCACAGCAGCGAAGAAGCCGAATCCTTGCTGTTTTGTTTGCTCTTGTCTTTGTGTTCTTTGCTGGCACACTTCTCAAGGTTCAAGTTGTCAAAGCAGAAGATTATCAAAAGAGTACAGTCACTGCTTATACAGTAACAGTTGAGGCAGCCCGCGGTGAGATTCTCGACCGCAATGGTGGCGCTTTGGTTACAAATAAGCAGGGCAACTCTATTGTCTTTAATTACGCATATTTTCCAACAGATTTAAAAGAGCGTGATGAACTTATCCTCGCGCTCATTAATCTCTGTGATGAGCATGGCCAGGATCATATCGACAACCTTCCGATTTACATCAAGGGCGATGGAACATATGACTTTGTGGAGTATGACAAAGAGGAAGATGACGATATTGTAGACTATATCACTTGGCTCAAGTCCCCTGAGATGCTCAATTTAAACAGTTATGCGACAGCAGACAACTGTATGACAGCTCTTATTAAGCGTTATGAACTCCAGGATTATTCACAGGAAGATGCGAGAAAGATTGCGGCTGTCTGTGTTGAAATGAAGAAACTTGGTTTTTCAACCTCAACACCATATACGTTTGCTGAGGATGTAGATATGAGCCTCATCGCCATTATCATGGAGAATGGCGCATTTTATAGAGGCGTGGAAAACCTCATTGTTCCTTATCGTGAATTTAACGACGGTACAATTGCTCCACACATCATTGGTCGTACAGCAAAGATTTCTGCTGAGCAGTATAAGGCTGATAAAGAAAAGACCGATGAAGCTGTAGCAAAGGCTGAAGAAGAGGAAGCTTCTGAGGAAGAGATCCAGGACATCAGACGTAATGCTTATACTATGAATGACATAGTTGGTAGTGGCGGAATTGAGGGTGCTATGGAGGAATATCTCCGTGGTACGCGAGGACAGAAAACTGTGTATATCGATTCAGAGGGCAATGCAACTGAGGAATATACAGTCGCTCCAAAACAGGGCGATACAATCATCACAACAATTGACCCAGCCCTTCAAAAAGTTGCTCAGGCTGCTCTTGAACGAAGAGTTACATCCCTCTCTGTTGTAACAGACCTCCCTGATGGTGCTGCAGCCGCAGCAGTTGTAGTTGAAAATATTCACACAGGTGAGATTCTTGCCTGCGCCACATATCCTTCATATGACAACTCCACATGGGATGAGAACTACGATGCTTGGGTAGATGATAAGATTGGCTCTCCTCTTTGGAACCGTGCGACAATGAGTACATACGAGCCAGGTTCAACATTTAAACCTTGCGTTGCCGTTGCCGGCCTTGAGGAAGGCTTTATTGACGAGAGCTTCACATGGGATTGTGATGGTTATTATAGATACTTCTCAGACGTAGAATTCGGTTGTGCAGGACGTGCTGCTCACGGCGAAAATAATGTAACCGGAGCTATCGATAAATCTTGCAACTGTTTCTTCTATGAGACAGGTCGACTCCTCGGTATCGACAGAATTGATAAATGGGCATCAGCTTTTGGTCTTGGCCAAAAGACAGGTGTTGAGATAAACGAGGCACAGGGTATTCTTGCCGGTAAGGAATACAGAGAATCACAGGGAGGCACATGGCACCCTGGTGATACTGTTCAGGCAGCTATCGGTCAGTCTGATCATCAGTTTACTATTCTTCAGATGGCAAACTACTGTGCGACTATTGCCAATGGTGGCACGCGCTATATTCCTCATTTTGTTAAGGCAATTATGTCTTACGATTATAAGGAAACAGTACTCGTTAAAGAGCCAACAGTTGCACAGGACCTCGGAATTAAGAAGTCCAACTTAAAGTTGGTTCAAGAGGGTATGTATAAAGTTGCAAACGAAGGTTTCTGTAAGTCAGCTTTTGCTGGTCTTCCAATTAAGGCTGCAGCAAAGACTGGTACATCAGAAGTTAAGAAGAAATATGATGGTGTAATTGTTGAGGGTAACAACGGTTTCCTTATTACATATGCACCTTATGATGATCCAGAAATTGCAATTGCTCTTGTTGTGGAAACAGCTAACACTGGTTCTATGACAGCATCAATTGCCGCTGATATCTATCAGTACTACTTCTCGGAAAAACCACTTAAATCTGTTCAACAGTACAACACATTCTTAAGATAGGAGGTAAAAAGCATGGCAAATTTTGTAGCAAAGAAAATACTTTTTACATCCGGTAAGGGTGGTGTTGGAAAGTCAACGCTTTCAACTACATTTGCTAAGCTCCTCTGTACACAGGGCTTCAATGTCTTGATGATTGACTGTGACATCTGTCTTCGTACTCTCGATATCATGCTCTCAGTAAGTAGTATGGTTCTCTATGACTGGTACGATATTGTTGCTGATAATGTAGATGCAAGGTCAGCTCTAATTACCACTGGTGGTCCAAAGCTTCTTGCTGCACCGCAGGGTGAGGTTGATGTAACTGCAGATGACATGAAGAAGCTTATAAAGACTTATGAACGAGATTTTGACTATATCGTTCTTGACTGTCCTGCTGGAGTGGGACAAGTTTTTGAAGCTACTCTTGCCGTCTCGGATCTCGCACTTATAGTTTCAACACCGGACAATGTCTGTGTAAGAAGCGCAGCCGTAGCTGCAGCGAAGGCAAATGATGCAGATGTAGAGGCAAGGCTTCTCATCAACCGATTCCAGAAAGGAATCACATTTGGAGGAAGAGCCTTGAACATCGACGAGGTTGTCGATGCGACAGGCGTACAACTTATAGGTGTAATTCCTGAAGACAAGGCACTTGTTCTCTCAATGTTAAATGGTGAACTCGTTGATCCTAACACAAAGAGTGTTAAAGCGATGGAAAGAGTCATCAAAAGACTCAATGGAGAGTATGTTGCACTGAAAATTTAACTATATATTGTGCCTGGTTTCGACCGGGCACTTTTTGGTTATTTTTTACAAAAACGTGTTGCCCAAATTTAATATTTATGTTAGAATATACTGTATTGAAATGGTTTTTAGGGGGCAATCTCATGAATATCGCACTTATTGCGCATGACGTAAAAAAAGAACTTATGACACAGTTCTGTATTGCATACTGTGGTATCCTTTCAAAGCACACTCTTTGTGCTACAGGTACAACAGGTAAAATAGTTTCTGAGGCAACAGGACTTGAAATTCAAAAGTTTTTAAGTGGTGCTCAGGGTGGCGAGCAGCAGATAGCTTCTCGTATTGCTTGTAATGAAATAGACTTGCTCCTCATGTTTGGTGATCCACTTAATCCAAAGCCAAACGAGCCAAACGAAGCAAATCTTTTAAGACTTTGTAACGTTCACAATATTCCAGTTGCTACAAATATTGCAACTGCCGAGGCACTCATCCACTCACTTGCGCGTGGCGACCTCGATTGGCGTGACATTGTTAACCCTAAAAACAACTAATATCAAGAAAAGATGGGCCGTGCTTTTTATTGCAAAAGCACGGCTCTTGTATTATAATTGTTCCGTTATTTATCTATTTTAATCGTATGTAATATGGAGGAGAAGCCCAATGGCTCTACTTACAAATGCAGTCAAAGGTACACAGGATGTGCTCCCACAGGACAGTTATAAGAACCGTTTTGTTGAGCAGACACTTGCTGAAATCGCTGGTAATTACGGTTTCCGCGAGATTCGTACGCCTGTGTTCGAACATACAGAGCTCTTTAACCGCTCCGTTGGTGATACAACTGACGTAGTACAGAAAGAGATGTACACATTCATGGATAAGGGTGAAAGATCAATCACACTTCGTCCAGAGGGAACAGCTGGTGCTGTCCGTGCTTTCTTGGAGCATGGTCTTTTCAACGAGGCTCTTCCACAGAAGGTTTTCTATCTCACTTCTTGCTATCGTTACGAGAAGCCACAGGCTGGCCGTCTTCGTGAGTTCCACCAGTTCGGTGTTGAGTGTTTTGGTGCTGAGAGCCCAGCTGCTGATGCTGAGGTAATTGCTCTCGCAAATGAGATTTTTGGATTCCTCGGTGTAAAGGGGCTTGAACTTCAGATTAACTCAATCGGTTGTCCAACATGTAGAGCTAAATATCAGGAAGCCCTTAAAGCCTACTTTGAGTCAAAGAAGGGTGATCTCTGTGCGACTTGTCTCTCAAGACTTGATCGTAACCCAATGCGTATTCTTGACTGTAAGAGCCCAGTTTGTTCTGGTATAGCAAAGGACGCACCAGTAGTTTTGGACTATCTCTGTGATGATTGTAAAGATCACTTTGAGAAGCTTAAGAAATATCTTGACACTATGAACATAGCTTATAAAATCAATCCAACAATCGTTCGCGGACTTGATTATTATACAAAGACAGTGTTTGAATTTGTTGCAACTGGTATTGGTGCGCAGGGCACAGTTTGCGGCGGTGGTCGTTATGATGGCCTCTGTGAGGAGCTCGGTGGCAACCACATACCAGCACTCGGCTTTGGTCTTGGACTTGAGCGTCTTATGCTTGTGCTTGAGGCACAGGGCATAAAGCTCCCAGAAGACCAAAAATGCAATCTCTACGTTGCACCGGCTGGAGAGGCCGCTTCACTCTACGCCGCTGGTCTTGTAAATGACCTGCGCGCAGGTGGCATGTTTGCACTCTTCGATGTTTCAGATCGTGGCATCAAAGCACAGATGAAATATGCAAACAAAATTGGTGCTGAGTATGTTGTAGTTATCGGCGATAACGAGCTTGAATCAGGCACTGCAAAACTCAAGAATATGGAATCTGGCGAAGAGATGGAAGTTAAACTTGAAACTCTCGCAGATGACTTTGCAGACATCGCTATTCAGCAGTCAGTTTCAAAACTTTCAGATGAATTTGGCGATGTAGATATGAGTAATATTGATTTAAACTCTTTGTTTGGAGGCAACCTTTAATGGATAACATGATTGGACTTAAAAGAACTAACTACTGCGGTGAGTTCAACGCTTCTTTCGTAGGTAAGGAAGTTGTAGTATGTGGTTGGGTCTCAAAACAGCGAGACCTCGGTTCTTTGATTTTTATAGACCTTCGCGACAGAACAGGTATTGTTCAGCTCGCATTTGATGATACAACTGACAAAGAGATTTTTGATAAAGCTTTCACTGCACGTTCAGAGTACGTGCTTATGGCTAAGGGCGTTGTTCGTGAGCGTTCATCAAAGAATCTTGAAATCCCAACTGGTGAGGTAGAAATTTTTGTATCTGACCTTCGAGTACTCGGTAAGTCTGAGACTCCTCCATTTGAGATTGTTGAGGACTGTAAGACAGACGAACTCATTCGTCTTAAGTATCGTTACTTGGATCTTCGTAGACCTGACCTTCAGCAGAATATCTTGATGCGTCATAAGATTACAAAGATCACTCGTGACTTCTTCGATGAGAATGGTTTCATTGAGATTGAAACTCCAATGCTCATCAAGTCAACTCCTGAAGGCGCTCGTGACTTCCTTGTTCCAAGCCGTCTTCACAATGGCGACTTCTATGCACTCCCACAGTCTCCACAGCTTTACAAGCAACTTTCAATGGTAGCTGGTTTTGACCGTTATATGCAGATTGCTCGCTGCTTCAGAGATGAGGACCTTCGTGCTGACCGTCAGCCAGAGTTCACACAGATTGACCTTGAGATGTCTTTCGTAGATATGGAGGACGTTCTTGATATCGGCGAGCGTTTTATGGTTCGCGTATTCAAGGAAGCACTCGGTGTTGATGTACAGCTTCCACTTCCACGTCTCACATTTGATGAGGCAATGACACGCTTCGGCTCAGACAAGCCAGACACACGTTATGGTGAGGAACTCTATGACCTCTCTGATATCGTTAAGGACTGTGGATTTGGCGTATTTGAATCAGCTATCGCTGGTGGCGGTTCTGTTCGTGCAATCACAGTTAAGAACGGAGCTTCTACTTACACACGTAAGGAGATTGATAAGCTCACTGAGATGGCAAAGGGCATCGGTGCAAAGGGTCTCGCGTGGATTCGTTGGACAGATGAAGCTCTCGGCTCATCATTTGGCAAGTTCATCTCTGAGGATAAGATGCAGGAAATCCTTAAAGCTGGCGACATTGAACAGGGCGATGTAGCTTTAATCATTGGCGACACAAACAATACTCACGTTATGAGTATCCTCGGTGCTCTTCGTCAGGAGACAGCTAAGAGAATGGGCATCGTTCCTCAGGATAAATATAACCTTCTTTGGATTACAGAGTTCCCATTCTTCGAGTGGGATGAGGAACTCCAGACATTCGTTGCAATGCATCACCCATTTACAGCTCCTATGGATGACTGCCTCGACTATCTTGAGTCAGATAAAGCTAAGGTTCGTGCTAAGTGCTACGACCTTGTACTCAATGGTATTGAGCTCGCATCTGGTTCTATCCGTATCACAGATCCAGAACTTCAGTCACGTATTTTTGACCTTTTAGGCCTCAGCAAGGAAGAGGCACAGCAGAAGTTTGGTTATCTCCTTGATGCCTTCAAGTTCGGACCTCCACCTCACGGTGGCATGGGCCTCGGCCTTGACCGTCTCATCATGCAGATGCTTCGCTGTGAAACTCTCCGTGATGTTATTGCTTATCCAAAGAATAAGGACGCAGTTGAACCAATGACTATGGCTCCAAGCTCAGTTGATAATGAACAGCTTAAGGAGCTCGGCATAAAGCTCGACCTCAAAACTGAAGAATAAAAAAATAAGACCCGCTCTTCCTGAGCGGGTCTTTTGTTTTGCGATTAATTAGATTTCTAATTATTCACCCTTCATACCAAGAAGGTTAGCAGTACCTTCAACAGCAGCTACTGAAAGCTTGATTGAATCAAAGATAGCAGCTTCGATGTCATCTGGTGTAGCACCAAGAGACTCAGCAATACCTGTGTCGATGAAGATATCATCGCCCATGAGGTCAGCTGTTGTAAAGAGTGATGTACCAGACTCGATGTTTCTCTTCTTGTAATCTCTAAGAATACCGAAGAGACCGAGCTTCATTGCTACTGGTGGTACATAGAGGATTGGACGGTTAGCGCCCATGCCACGTGCGTTGTAAACGATCTTGAGGAATGGACCCCACTTCATGTTGTAGCAAGCGCATGGAAGAGCTTCGTAACCCTTTGACTCACGTGTAGCAGAACCACAGATGCATTCACCAACCTGACGGCATGTAAGCATTGCAGTACCGCCCCATGGATACATTGTGAATGGCCACTTATCCATCATCTTAATCTTGTCGATGAGGATTGTCCATACTGGACGACGGCCTGGCTGTGTACCAAAGATGTATGGAAGTTCAAGAACGTCTACTGAGAAGTTCTCGTCGCAAGAATCCTTGCAGAACTGCTCCTGAGCGAGTCTTGACTGGATGTATGGGTTTCTATCGCTGCGATAGTCTGGCTTCTCTGGGTGCATCTTTGCCCAATAAGCGAAGTAAGAACCAAGAACTGTAGCGTGCTTTACGCCAGCTTTCTTAGCGATTGGGAAGATTCTCTCAAGAGGAGCAATATTGAACTTATGGTACTTAGGAAGAACTGGTGCTTCCATCTCAACGCGCTCGTCTACGCCTGCTGCGAATACGAATGCGTCAGCACCCTTAAGCCACTTTTCAATGTCAGCATCAGACCACTTGTTGATGTCCTGGAAGATAATTTCCATTTCTTCTGGGATAGGAGCTCCCTCTGGAAGTGGAGGAAGAGCAAGTGTTGATACCTGATGTCCCTTTGCGATCATAACCTTTGCTGCTTCTGCACCAAGGAGGCCTGTACCGCCGATCATGCAAATTTTCATAATATAACAACTCCTTTAAAAAATGCATTTTTCTTTTTGCCTTTATATTTTAGTCATTTGTTAATATAAAGTCAATTGAATAAATGGTTAAATATTCTTTTTAAATGTACATTTAATTATAAAAGTATTACATATATACAAAAATGGGGTTCAATTTTCTCCACTTTAAAGTGTTGAAACCCCTTATATTATAGTGTTATACTTATACTACTTTTCTGTATCGGAATTTATACGTTTAACATATAGGAGGTAACAATTATGAAAACTTATAATTCTAGCAGTATCCGAAACATTGCGGTAGCTGGCCACGCAGGACGCGGTAAAACTACTCTTTGTGAGGCAATGCTCTATGTGGCCGGAGCAACTGACAGACTTGGTAAGGTAGCAGACGGAACCACAGTAATGGACTTCGACCCAGAAGAAAAGAAACGTGGCGCTTCCCTTATGAGTGCTGTAGCTAGCCTTGAATGGAAAGACATTAAGCTCAACATTATCGACACTCCGGGTCTCTTTGACTTCGCAGGTGGCCTTTCAGAGGCAGCTCGTGCTGCTGGCTGTATGGTTATCGTAACAGACGCTGAAAAAGCAAAGTATGACGTTGGTGCTGAGAAGGCTTTCGAAGCTGCACAGGCTCGTAACCTCTCAACAATGTTCGTAATTAACAAGACTGATGCTGAAAACGCTAACTTTGGCGACCTCTTTGAGGAGCTTCAGGCAATCCATGGAACAAAACTCTGCCCAGTAGTAGTTCCATACATTGAAGACGGAAAAATCAAGGCACTTGTAGACTTCGGTCAGAACAAGGCTTTCACATATTCAAACGGCAAGGCTTCTGAAATCGCAATGCCATCAAGCGCAAAGCTCGACGCTATGCGTGACATGTTCAACGAATCAGTAGCTGGTGCTTCTGAGGAACTTATGGAGAAGTTCTTCGAGGGCGAAGCATTCACAGAGAAGGAAGTTCAGGAAGGACTTCTTGAAGGTGTTACAAATGGTGACATCTATCCTGTATTTGCTTGCTCAGGTCTCACTCTTGAAGGTGTTGACCTCCTTCTTTCTGGTATTACTCATCTTCTTCCTGCAGCTGCAGCTAAGACAGGTGAAGTAGCACTTGATGCAAGCGACAAAGAAGTTGCTCTTAAGTGCGACCCAGCAGGCCCACTTGCAGCAATTTGCTTTAAGACAATCGCTGACCCATTCGTAGGTAAGCTCTCATACGTTAAGGTTGTTTCTGGCGAGATCAAGGGTGATACACCTATCTACAATGCTCGCACAGGTAAGACAGAGCGTTTCGGTAAAATCCTCTATCCACACGGTGGAAAGCAGGAAGATGGCACATCTATCACAGCTGGTGATATCGCTATCCTTACAAAGCTCGATGGTCTTAAGACAGGTGACACAATCTCATCTGAAAAGCAGCCTCTTACACTTAAGGGTCTCAACCTTCCAAATCCATGTATGCCAATGGCAGTTTATGCAACAAAGAAGGGTGAAGAAGAGAAGATTGCTCAGGGTCTCATCAAACTTATGGACGAGGACCCAACAATCACATTTGGTACAAACACAGAGACAAAAGAGCAGGTTCTCAAGGGCCTCGGTGAACAGCATATCAACGTTGTTATCGGTAAACTTAAGGCTAAGTTTGGTGTAGACGTTGAACTTAAGGCTCCAAAGGTAGCTTACAGAGAAGCTATCAAGAAGACAGTAGAAGTACAGGGCCGTTATAAGAAGCAGTCTGGTGGACATGGCCAGTTCGGTGATGTTTGGATTCGCTTCGAGCCTTGTAATGATCCTGGTCTTACATTTGCAGAGGAAGTATTCGGTGGTTCAGTACCAAAGAACTTCTTCCCAGCAGTTGAAAAGGGTCTTTTGGATTCTATCGAGCACGGTGTACTCGCTGGCTTCCCAATGGTAGGTCTTAAGGCTACTCTCTATGATGGTTCTTACCACCCAGTAGACTCTTCAGAAATGTCATTCAAGACAGCTGCATCACTTGCTTATAAGGATGGTATTCCAAAGGCAAGTCCTGTAATTCTTGAACCAGTTGTAAGCCTCAATGTTCTCGTTCCTGACGACAACATGGGTGATATCATGGGCGACCTTACAAAGCGTCGTGGCCGTGTACTTGGTATGGAACCAGCAGCTGGTAAGCCTGGTATGCAGCAGCTTGTAGCTGAAGCTCCAGAAGCTGAACTTGCTGACTTCCCAACAGTTCTTCGTTCAACAACAAAGGGCAGAGGCTCTTTCACACAGGAATTTGCTCGTTATGACGAGTGTCCAAACGAAGTAGCTCAGAAAGTTATCGAAGCTTACAAGGCAGAAGAGGAATAATCGGAAATTAAAAGAGGAGAATTCCTATAAAGGGGAGCGACCAGTATTTTTGCTGGCCGCTCCTTTTTTGTTTAAAAACTCTTTGACATTAGTATATAAAAGTGTTAATATTCCTTTGCTTATTTTACTATATAAGGTATTATTATATTAAATAAATCTATGTGGAGGTGAATCTTTTGGAGAGAAGCAGAGCAGAAGCTTATGAGTTCTTATCTATCGCGCTTGAAATGGGCGAGGCATTGCTGGTCTGTGGTGCTGAAGTCAACAGGGTTGAAGATACTATTTCTCGAATGGGAATTGCATATGGCGCTCTTGAGATGAATGTTTTTGTTATTACAACTTCAATTGTTGTAACAATGGAACTCTCTGACGGTAACAGTATTACCCTTACTCGCCGAATCAATTCACCTGGCAGCACAGACTTTAGGAGGCTTGCACGTATCAATAATGTCAGCAGACATTTTTGTAAGGACCCTATGCCTCTTGATATTTTGAGATCAGAATATGAGAATGCAAATCGTCCAACTACGAAGCCTATTCGTATGTATATAGGAAGCGCTCTCGCTGCTGGTGCTTTTGCAGTCTTCTTTGGTGGTAATGTTTGGGATGGTTTAATTGCTGCCCTCTTTGGAGTTCTTATTTGTTTCTTTCAAAGAGAGCTTCAACCACTTTCACCAAACACTATTGTTTATAACATTACAAGTTCGTTTGTTGTGGGACTTGGAATTTGCCTCCTTGCGAGGTTTATCCCAGTACTCAACATGGATAAAATCATGATAGGCGACATAATGTTGCTCATCCCAGGAGTTGCAATGACTAACGCAATTCGTGATATCTTAGTAGGGGATACGATGTCAGGTACGATGCGTGTCATTGAGTCAGTCATGTGGGCAGGAGCAATAGCTGCTGGATTCATTATGGCATTTTGGATTGTGTGGTGAGCGTATGACAACAGAAATGATTATTCAAATTCTTATGGCAGCGCTCGGTTCACTCGGTTTTTCACTCCTCTACAGACTCAGACCGGAGCACTTGCCTCTTGCTACAGTAGGTGGCGCATTCGTTTGGGGCATCTATCTTTTAGGCCTCAACCTTACAGAGAATATTTTTGCCGCATGTATGATGGCATCTATCTTCTGTACTCTCTATTCTGAAGTTCTTGCAAAGTTTCAAAAGACTCCTGCAACAGTTATGCTTATTCCTTCGATTATTCCTCTAATTCCAGGAAGTGCTCTTTATTACACAATGAGTTACCTTGTTCAGAGGGATCTTTCACAGGCTTGGTATTATGCAAGGCTTACTTTCCAGTATGCTCTTGCTATTGCGCTTGGAATAAGTTTGGTATGGACAATCTGGGCGGTTCTTTTCCAAAGAAAGAATCAACCAAGGGATAATTAAGATTTCAGAAAAGGGGAAAATGTTATGAAAATCTTATCATTCATCTTTTTAGCACTCGGTTTCTTATTTCTTGCATGGTTCTGCAAGGAAAGAGTTAAGGGCTTCTCACCTAAGGCAGTTGTTTTAAAGTCACTCGCTTCAGCTTGCTTTATGGGCATTGCAATCTCTGCTCTTTTTGCTTCAGCATCAGGAACAATGAGCACATTTGGATTCTTCGTAATCTTTGGCCTTCTCTTTGGCCTCTTCGGAGATATCTGGCTTGATCTTAAATGGGTTTATCCAAATGATGTAAAGATTTGGACATTCTCTGGTTTCTACGTATTTGCTGTACAGCATGTACTTATTGCAATCGGTCTTTTCTTGAACTTCATCATCGGTATGGAGTCAAAGTATGTTCTTATCTGTGTAGCAACTATCGTTGTTGGCGTTGCTGCTGGTATCTTAAATGTACTCTTCCTTGAAAAGCCAATGAAGCTCAACTATGGCGACTATAAGAAGGTATCTGGTTTCTACGGTGGCATTCTTATCTCAATGCCTCTTCTTACACTCGCTCTTGCAATTATGTTTGGTTTCCACAACATTGCAATTGACCTTATGTTTGCTGGTGAGGTATTCTTCCTCATCTCTGACCTCATCCTCTCAGGCACATACTTTGGCGAGGGCAAGGACAGACCAATCGATGTTATCTTAAATCACGGAACTTACTATTTAGGTCAGTTCCTTATCGCACTCTCACTTCTCTTTATCTAATCGAGAGGTAATAGATTATATTTTGAAGGATTTTTAGAATGAAAGAGTTAATACTCGACATTTTAATAGACGTCTGTAAGGACACTTTGAAGCTTGTGCCTTTCCTTTTCCTCACATATCTCGCAATGGAGTATGTTGAGCATAAGGCAGGCGAGAAGGTGAAGAAAAGAATCGCAAAGTCTGGACACTACGGCCCAGCAGTCGGAGCACTGCTCGGCGCAGTCCCACAGTGCGGATTCTCAGCCGCTGCTTCGAGCCTCTACGCGGGCCGAGTAATTACTGTCGGCACGCTCATGGCAGTGTATCTTTCAACATCAGATGAGATGCTTCCAATCTTCTTATCAGAACAGGTGCCAGCCTTGGATATCTTGAAGGTTTTGGGACTTAAAGTTCTCCTAGGACTTGTTGCTGGCTTTATGCTCGACTTTGGTGTACGCCATTTTTATAAAGGTAAGAAACCAGATGGCCCAGAGATTCATCATCTCTGCGAGCATGACCACTGTAACTGTGAAGAGGAGGGCATCTTTAAGTCTGCTGTTCATCATACCCTTCAAATTACAGGATTTATATTTTTAATTTCGCTCGTACTCAGTTTTGTTGTTGAATTTGTTGGCGCTGAAGCGCTTGGCAACTTCATTACTAACAAACCGATTATCGGCGAATTAATCGCTGGACTCATCGGCCTTATTCCAAATTGCGCCGCATCTGTTGTTGTCACTCAGCTTTACCTTGAAGGTGTCCTTGGCTTCGGCGCCATGATGAGTGGCCTTCTTGTTGGAGCGGGTATTGGTATCCTTGTTCTCATTCGTATGAATGAGGATAAGAAAAAGAATGCTCAGATAATTGGCATTCTCTATGGTTTCGGTGTAATCTTCGGAATTTTAATCGAACTTTTAGGTATTGGAATATAGGAGGTGCAAAATGAGAAAAACTAAAATCGTTTGCACTATTGGTCCTTCAAGTGATAGTAAAGAGATTTTGACTGAACTTGCAAAGGCAGGAATGAATGTTGCAAGACTCAACTTCTCCCACGGCACCCATGAGGAGCACCTTGACAAGATCAATAAGATTAAAGAGATTCGAGAAGAGCTTGGTCTCCCTATTGCAATACTTCTTGATACAAAAGGTCCTGAGTATAGAATCAAGACTTTTGAAAACGGCAAAGTCTTCTTAAATGAAGGCGATGTATTCAAGTTCACAACACGTGATGTCACTGGAAATCAAGAGATTGTATCTGTAAGCTATCCTCGTCTTCATGAGGACCTAGTAGCAGGAGATATTATTCTTCTCAACAATGGACTTTTGAAGTTTGAAATTACAGAAGTCTATGGCCAGGATATCATCACAAAGGTTGTTGTTGGCGGAGAACTCTCGGACAGAAAGTCTATGAGTTTTCCAAACAAGGTGTTACATCAGACGTTCCTCTCTGAGCAGGACAAGGCTGACTTAAAGTTTGGTATTGAAAATGGTATCGACTTTATTGCTCTCTCTTTTGTCTCTTGTAAGCAGGATCTCATAGATGTAAAAGAGTATCTTCACTCTATCGGCTATGACCGCACTGACAATATCATTGCAAAGATTGAGAATCAGTCTGGTATTGATAACATAAAAGATATTTGTGATGAGTGCGACGGCATTATGATTGGCCGTGGTGATATGGGTGTCGAGATTCCTTTTGAGGAACTCCCAGCAGTTCAGAAGAAACTTATCACAAACTGTCGACTTCTCGGCAAGCGAGTAATTACAGCAACTGAGATGCTCGAATCAATGATTAACAATACTAGACCAACTAGGGCAGAAATCTCAGACGTTGCAAATGCTGTTTATGACGGTACAAGCGCAATCATGCTTTCAGGTGAGACTGCTTCTGGCAAGTATCCAGTTCTTGCTCTTGAGACTATGTCAAAGATTGCTGAGCGCACAGAGGAGAACATTCATTATAGAAGACGCTATGATGATACAGATTTCAACATCAAGAACACTGTGGACGCAATAAGTCACGCAACTGTTGGTATGGCGTTTGACACCGATTCAAAAGCTATTGCTGTTTGTACTCTCTCTGGTACAACAGCGCGTATGGTATCTCGTTTCCGTCCAGAGGTAAATATTCTTGGACTTACAACCAACATTGATACCTACTATAAGCTTGCCCTTTCTTGGGGCGTTACACCTGCACTTGTTGATGTATATGACTCAACAGATGTCATGTTCTATACAGCAAAGCAGAAACTTGTTGAGATATTCGATTTAAGTAAGGGTGACAGAGCTGTTGTCACAGCTGGCACATCAACATCTTCTGGTAATACAAACCTTATTAAGGTAGAAACTATCTAAAAGGAAGTACATAAAATGAGAGTAGCAATCACATACAAAGGTGGAAAGGTTTTCCAGCACTTTGGTCATTCAACACATTTCAAACTTTATGATATTGAAAATGGCGTAGTAACAGGCGCACACCTTGTTCCTGTACAGGGAGCGGGCCACGATGCACTTGCAGGTTTCTTAAAGATGTTCAATGTAGATGAACTCATCTGTGGTGGTATCGGCCAGGGCGCAAAGGATGCTCTCGCCGCTAATGGCATTAAAGTTTATGGTGGCGTTGATGGCGATGCTGAAATTGTTATGGCTCAATATCTCGCTGGTCAGCTTGAGTATGATAACGATCACGTTTGCGATCATCATGATCATGATGGTGACGACCACGACTGTGGTAGTTGCTGCCACGAATAATTACAATAAAAAGGTGCTCGAAACGAGCACCTTTTTTTATTTTACTTTTGATTCTTACAATAATCTTTTAAACAGCAATTACTGCATTGTGGTCTTCTGGCGATACAGACTGCGCGACCGTGGAGGACCATTCGGTGGCAGAAGTCGTTGCTCTCTTCTGGAGGGAGAATCTTCTTGAGCTCAAGTTCAACCTTCTTTGGATCCTTGGTCTCAACAAGACCGATGAGATTTGTGATACGAATGAGATGTGTATCAGCGACAACTGCAGGCTTGCCAAAGATATCTCCACAGATTAGGTTGGCAGTCTTTCTGCCGACGCCAGGGAGTGAAGTTAAGTCCTCGATGTTGTCTGGGACTTTGCCATTAAAACGTTCAAGTATGCCCTGTGCCGCGCCGATGATGTCCTTTGCTTTGGCGTGGTAGAAACCACAGGAGTGAACCAAATCCTCGACGTCAGAGAGTGGAGCTTTGCTCATCTTCTCTGCCGTAGGGTACTTCTCAAATAGGGCTGGAGTTACAAGATTAACTCTGGCATCTGTACACTGTGCAGAGAGTCTTGTTGCAACAAGAAGTTGGAAAGGATCGCTGTATTCAAGAGAACAGATAGCCTCTGGATATTCTTTTTTTAATGCCTTAACGCAGAGTTCTGCACGTTCTTTTTTAGTCATTAGAATTTACCTACAATCCATTTGATGAATTCAAACAAGATAAAGAGTATTGGAAGTTCGATGATGTAGATGAGGAAGCACTTCTGTCCAAGCCACATCAAAACTTTTGAATGAACAGGGTAAGCGAAACTTGGAACCTTTCCTTCCTTAACCCATACACCTACATAGGTTCCCATTGAGAAGACGAAACCATATGGGATGAGTGGGAAGTAATCAGCCGAGTAGAAATCCTCATACATGATACCAAATGGGAACAACCATTTTATTTCATAAGCTTTTTCTGGAAGCTGCCAAGCAATATCGCCCCAAAGTGAAATGGTTCCTTCGGTCTCCCAGTGTCTAAATATCCAGAATAGGAATATGGATATGAGAAGGCCGAGCCATGCCGGTATCTTTGAGATAATCGGCTTCTCAAGGAGAGCATAAAGAAGAATGCAAACCATAAAGAAGTCAAGTACGCCCCACCAGATCTCAGTTCCAACAAATCCCATCTTTGGAAGAAGAATGATTGAGACAAAGTTTAAGCCCAATGCAAAAACGGAGAGTTTAAGTCCTCGCTTTAAATTGCTGTGGCTGAGTCTGCAGCACACGCCACAGATGAACAGGAACATACATGAGACAAAAGGCTGTACAGGGAGGAAGAAGGTGTATGCATCGTATCCAAACTGTACATCGTATTGCTCATATGAAAATATAAAGGCATGATAGAAAATCATGCAGAGAACACAGAAGCCTCTAATCTCATCGAGGAGAGCTATTCTGTTGTTATTAATTGTCATATCATCACCATTGCCGATTATAGCAAATTCGTGTATAATTGACAAGCAAACGAGGAAGTGACACACATGAAATATGAAGCAGTAATATTTGATTTTGATGGCACTGTGGGCGATACGGGTCCTGGCGTCAGAAATGCTGTACGCTATTCTTTAAACGAACATAAGATGCCTATATTTGAGGATAGACTTAATGAGTTTTTAGGTCCTCCTCTCTATGAGACATATGAGAAGCAGTATGACATCTCGCCTGAGAAAGCAAGTGAACTTGTAGACACATATAGAGTTTATTATTCTAAAACTGGTGTGTATGAAGTAGAGGCATATCCTGGAATGATTGATCTTTTGAACGAGCTTAAAGCTCAGGGCGTTAAACTTGCAGTTGCTTCTTCAAAGCCACAGAAGTTCCTTGATATCTGTGCAAAGCACATCGGGGTATATGATATTTTTGACGAGGTTGTAGGCCCAGACCTTTTAAATCATGAGGCCAACAAGACTTGGCTTGTAAACAGAGCGTGTGAACTCCTTGGTGTAGAACCTTCTAAGAAGGTGGCTATGGTTGGGGACCGTTTCTATGATATTGAAGGTGCTAACACGGCTGGTGTTACATCGATTGGTGTGGAATATGGCTTTGGTAAAAGAGAAGAGTTTGTAGAATATAATGCAGATATAATTGTGCCTGATATGGAGGAGCTCAGAAAGGCCTTATTATATTAATTGTATTATTATAAAGGCGCAGGCAAAAAGTTATTGACAAGGTTTATATTGTCCGTTATAATAAGTCTCGCGCTTTATAAATGGCGGGATAGCTCAGTTGGCTAGAGCACTCGGTTCATACCCGGGGTGTCGTTGGTTCGAATCCTACTCCCGCTACCAAGCCTGGCCCGGTGGTCAAGTGGTCAAGACACCGCCCTTTCACGGCGGTAACACGAGTTCAAATCTCGTCCGGGTCACCAAAAAAGAGACAGTTGAAAAACTGTCTCTTTTTATTTGTTTCTATACCAATGGAAAAGATACTGTTGTGCTATACCTCTCGTGCCCTTTGTGCAGTTAGGTAGTCCTTTAGGGTAGAGGTCAGCCATTATCTTCTTTACCCAGACGTCGATTGGGAAGGCGTCCACTTGACCGAGACCATAGAGGAGGGCGCACTGTGCAACCTTTGGACCCACGCCTTTGATTTTTAGAAGTTCAGCTTCCGCCTCGTCGAGGGGGAGCTTTTTTATTTTGTCGAGGTCAACTGTGCCATCTGCAACCTTCCTTGCAGCATCGATTATATATTTGTTTCTGAAACCTGCACGGAGAGGAGCGAGGTCCTCTGGCTCGAGTTTTGCAATAGTCTCAGCGGATGGGAAAGAGTACTGCCCATTTGGAAGTTTCTCACCGTACGCCTCACAGAGTCTAGATATAATACCTTTAATTCTAGGTATATTGTTGTTCTGAGAAATGATAAAGGAACAGAGCGCCTCCCATGGGTCCTGATTTAGGATGCGTATGCCATAGAATTCATCTATAGCTTTAGAGAGATACTTATCCTTTTTGTAGCAACTAAGTATTTCATCATAGTCTTTATCTAAATTCAAATAATGAATCCAGAAAGATTCAAACTCCTCTTTTGTGCAATTGTAGAAAGTGATATTAATGGTTCCATCCTTGTTGATTATCTCCTCGAGATCACCAAAATGGGAGCCAACCACTGCCTGCCAGTGGCCATTATTCTTCTCCCAACGGAAGGATTGACCACAGTCGAGTGCATAATCTAGACGAAGGCAATGAATATTTTCAACTGTCAAGTTACAGTTGTCAACTTTGTATGTAAAATTTTGGCCCATAATAAAGGCCCCCTTTTGTGCACTTTTTACTTCCAAAAAAATCTCTATAATATGTGCATTTTGCTAATTTTTTTGTTCTCGGTAAAGAGTATTTAACGTTGTGTAATCGCTATCTCTGTCAACCCTAAAATTCTCCACAAAAACCACGAAACGCCGAGAAAAGCCCTATGCTACGTTATTAAAAATTTTTATTTCCGAAATTTCCACCGAGTTTTTAACAATTGTGGGTAGTTTTTATATTACAGAACGTATAATATCGGAAAAATGTCCGATAAAAAGATGTGAAAAACCTCTTGACAAGGTTTAAACCACGTAGCAGTGGGTATTTCCTCAAATAACATAGTTACGTGGTTTTTGAGCACATGTATGAAATTGTTTCGTGTACTAAAGCAATTGTGAACATTTGACAAAAAATGTCAATCTGAATATTTTTCTAATTTAGAAAAATATATGTGGTTTTATGCATTTTTCTATCTATTGTCCGTTTTTATCTTATCCCAGTATGCTTTTGTGGCCTGTTCTATCTTGTTGTCACCGTATTCATAGTACTTTCTGTCACGTATTGCATCAGGGAGATACTGTTGATCGAGCCAGTGATTTGGATACACGTGTGGATACTTGTAGAACTGTCCAGGGTTTGCCTGATCCTCTCCATCAAAGTGTTTGTTTTGAAGTGTGCGAGGAATAGCACCCGTGTTGCCGCTTTGAATATCTGCCATCGCAGCTTCAATTGCCTTAACACCTGAGTTTGATTTAGGTGCTGTGGCAACAAGTATTACTGCGTCAGCGAGAGGAATCTGCGCCTCAGGGAGACCAACCTGAAGAGCTATGTCACATGCCGACTTAACGATTGGAATAATCTGAGGGTAGGCGAGGCCCACGTCTTCGCATGCGCAGACGAGAAGACGGCGGATAGCCGAAGGCAGGTCGCCGGCCTCAAGGAGTCGAGCAAGATAGTGGAGCGCAGCGTCTGGGTCCGAGCCTCGAAGAGACTTTTGATATGCTGAGACGATATCATAGTGGTCATCGCCTGCACGGTCATATCGCATTGCTGTATGACCGGTTACTTCTGTTATGGCTTCAAGTGTAATTTTAGCTTTAGGAGTTTTGCCTTTTCCACTCTTTCCAGTTTTTGAAGTGGCGAGTCCAAGAAGCTCAACTGTGTTGATTGCTTTGCGGACATCCCCACCAGCTGCTCTTGCAATAGCAAGCTGTGCGCCATCCTCAAACTCATATTTAACACCGTAGTCTTTTTCAATTATTCTGAAGGCACGTTCAACTGCAGGAACAATCTCCTCTGCAGTAACTGCTTTGAACTCAAAAACAGTGCAACGGCTGATGATTGCATTATATACATAGAAATATGGGTTCTCTGTTGTGGATGCAATCATAGTGATTTCGCCACTCTCCAAGTATTCGAGGAGTGACTGTTGTTGCTTTTTATTAAAGTATTGAATCTCATCGAGGTAGAGGAGGATGCCGTTCTGTGTCATCAATGTTCCGACGTCATCGATGATGTCGCGGATGTCGCTTATTGACGCATTCGTGGCATTGAGCTTGTAGAGACGCTTGTTTGTCTGCTTCGCAATAATGCTTGCAAGCGTCGTTTTGCCAATGCCAGAAGGGCCGTAGAATATAAGGTTAGGAATATCCCCGGACTCTATTATATTTCTAAGGGCTTTGCCTTCTCCAAGTAGGTGTTCCTGGCCTACCATATCGTCCAAAGTCTCAGGACGAAGTCGATCTGCAAGTGGTGAGTTCATTTTGCCTCCAAAAAGATATTGTATTGACAATATTTATATACCATTTATAATATACGCGCGCGGGAGGGTTTGCAAGGAATTCGTGCTAAAAAGAGTTAAATATAAATAAATTGTAAACTTTTTCTCCCCAAAATATGCTATTTTGTAGTGATTTCTGCGCTTTTCGTCAATATGTTGTGTTTCGCGCCACGTGTCCGAAATCTTTGGTTAATGCGCTCAAGATTTTTTGCAAAAAATCCTTGCTTTATTATAATACGCGTGATATTATATTGGGGCGCGCGAAAAGGCAGACGTGTCGAAAAGCGCGTAGATATGCGTAGATGTGGGATGTGGCTACCCAGAGAGGTAGGGAACTCCCGCGGAGTATGTCCGATTTTAAACCGGGCGAAACTATGCCGTTTTGCCAACCGGAGACGTTCCTGTTTTCCAGGTTTTTTAATTACTGAGATAGGAAACGCCCGGCGGTGTGTATTTTTATGGAGGAATAAAAATGGCAGTAAAAGAAAAAATCAGAATCAGACTTAAGGGTTATGACCACAATCTTGTAGACGCAGCAGCTGAGAAGATTGTTGAAACAGCAAAGCGCACAGGCGCTAAGGTTTCTGGTCCAGTTCCACTTCCAACAGAGAAGGAAGTAGTAACAATCCTTCGTGCAGTACATAAGTACAAGGACAGCCGTGAGCAGTTCGAACAGTGCACACACAAGAGACTCATCGACATCTTGAGACCTTCAAACAAAACTGTTGAAGCTCTCACAGGTCTTGAGCTTCCTGCAGGCGTAGAGATCGAGATTAAGCTTTAATCGCGGAGATCTAAGCCGAATGGTCATGTTGGTGGAGACACCAACCAATAACTAAAGGAGGAAACATATTATGCAAAAAGGTCTTATCGGAAAGAAAATCGGTATGACACAGCTCTTTGACGAAAAGGGAAATGTAGTTCCTGTAACAGTCATTGAAGCAGGTCCATGTGCAGTAACACAGAAGAAGACAGTTGAGAACGACGGTTACGACGCAATTCAGCTCGGCTTCGGCGATGTTAAGGTACAGAGAGTAAACAAGCCAATGCAGGGTCACTTCGCAAAGGCTGACGTAGCACCAAAGAAGGTTCTCAAGGAATTCCGCCTTGATGACTGTGCTGCACTTAACGTAGGCGACATCCTTAAAGCTGACACATTCGAGGTTGGCGACAGAGTAGATGTTGTTGGTACATCAAAGGGTAAGGGAACTGCCGGCGCAATCAAGCGTTGGAATTTCGGACGCCTTAAAGAAACTCACGGTTCAGGTCCTGTAGTAAGACATGCCGGCTCACTTGGTGCTTGCTCAGATCCTTCAAGAGTTTTCAAGGGAAAGAAACTCGCTGGTCACTTAGGTGCAGAGAGAGTTACAATCCAGAACTTAGACATAGTTAAAGTAGATGCTGAGAACAACCTCATCGCAATCAAGGGCGCTATTCCAGGTCCTAAGGGCGGAATCGTTGTTTTAAAGAACAGCATGAAAAAAGCGTAAGGAGGTAGAAAGGAATGCCACAGGTATCAGTACTTAACACAACCGGTAAAAAGGTTGGTACTATGGATCTCAACGACAGCATTTTTGGTATTGTTCCAAACATGTCTGCTGTTCATCTCGTAGTAGTTAATTATCTCGCTAACCAGCGTCAGGGCACACAGTCTACCAAAACACGCTCAGAAGTTAGCGGCGGCGGAAAGAAGCCATGGAGACAAAAGGGCACAGGCCGTGCTCGCCAGGGTTCAACACGTGCTCCACAGTGGACACACGGTGGTATCGCATTTGGTCCTAAGCCACGTTCATACGGTTTCTCAATCAACAAGAAGGTAAGAAAGCTCGCTATGCTCTCTGCTCTTTCAGACAAAGTAGCAAACGACGAGTTCACAGTTGTTGATAAGATTGAACTTAAAGAAATCAAGACAGCTGAGATGGTTAAGGTTCTCAACGCTCTTGGTGAAGCAAAGAAGACACTCATCGTTCTTCCAGAAGTAGATGAGAAGGTTTATAAGAGTGCTCGTAACATTAAGGGCGTAAAGGTTTCTCCAGTAAACGCTCTCAACGTTTATGATCTCGTTAACTGCAACAAGGTTGTTATTGCTAAGGCTGCAGTAGAAAAGCTTGAGGAGGTATATGCATAATGGCTAAACTTGCACAGGATATTATCCTCAAACCAATTATCACAGAAGCATCAATGGAAAATCAGGGCTACAAGAAGTACACATTCAAAGTAGCTAAGGATGCTAACAAAATCGAAATTGCTAAGGCAGTTGAAGAACTCTTCGACGTTAAAGTAGCAAAAGTAAACACATTATCAGTACGCGGCAAGCTTCGCCGTCAGGGCCGTTACGAGGGTTACACAGCTTCTTGGAAGAAGGCAATCGTTACTCTCACAGAAGACTCAAAAACAATTGAGTTCTTCGACGGTATGATGTAATCAAAAGGGAGGAAATCAAAGTGGCAATTAGAAACATTAAGCCAGTTACTAACGGCACAAGAAACATGTCCGTTACAGATTACTCCGAACTGTCAAAGGTTGCTCCTGAGAGAAGCTTACTTGCTCCTCTTAACAAGAATGCAGGCCGCAACAGTTATGGTAGAATCACAGTTCGTCACCGCGGTGGCGGAAACCGTAAAAAGTATCGTATTATCGACTTCAAGAGACAGAAGTTTGATATGCCAGCTACAGTACTCACTCTTGAGTACGATCCAAACCGTTCAGCATTTATTGCTCTCATCCAGTATGAGGACGGTGAGAAGGCATACATCCTTGCTCCTGTAGGTCTTAAGGTTGGCGATAAAGTAGAAGCAGGCGAAAACGTTGACATCAAGCCAGGTAACGCTCTTCCACTTGCAAACATCCCAACTGGTACATTCATTCACAATGTTGAGCTTAACCCAGGTCGCGGCGGACAGCTCGCTCGTTCTGCTGGTAACGCAGCTCAGCTCATGGCTAAGGAAGGCGCTTATGCACTTCTCCGTTTGCCATCAGGTGAACTTAGAAATGTTCCAATCAATTGCATGGCTACAATCGGTCAGGTTTCAAACACTGACCACGCTAACGTTAAAGTTGGTAAGGCTGGACGCACACGCCACCTCGGCATCCGTCCAACAGTTCGTGGTTCTGTAATGAACCCTAACGACCACCCACACGGTGGTGGTGAAGGTAAGTCACCAATCGGTCGTCCAGGTCCTGTTACTCCTTGGGGTAAGCCAGCTCTTGGTTATAAGACACGTAATAAGAAAAAGGCTTCCAATAAGATGATCGTAAGACGTCGTAACGGAAAGTAATTGTGAAAGGAGTTATGAATAATGAGCAGAAGTCTTAAAAAAGGCCCATATGTACAACCTAAGTTACTTGCTCGCGTTGAAAAGATGAACGAAAGTGGCGAAAAGATCGTACTTAAGACATGGAGCCGTTCTTCAACAATATTCCCACAGTTCGTTGGTCATACTTTCGCAGTTCACGATGGACGTAAACACGTTCCAGTATACGTTACTGAAGATATGGTAGGCCACAAACTTGGTGAGTTCGCACCAACAAGAACATTCAGAGGACATGCCGGTTCTAAGACTGGTAAATAATGCAGAAAGGAGTGTTTAATTGATGGAAGCAACAGCTAAGGTAACACATGTACGTATTGCACCTCGCAAAGTTAAAATCGTACTTGACCTTATTAGAAACCAACCTGCTGATAAAGCAATGGCTATTCTCAAGAACACACCAAAATCTGCAAGTGAGGTTCTTGTTAAGTTATTAAAGTCAGCAATGGCAAACGCAGAGCAGAAGGACATGGATATGACAAGACTCTATGTAGCAGCTTGTTCAGTAGATCAGGGTCCAACACTCAAGCGTATCAGACCAATGTCAAAGGGACGTGCGTATAGAATCAATAAGAAGACATCACACATCTCTATTACATTAAAAGAAGCAGAATAAGAAGGAGGAGGTAAAACATGGGACAGAAAGTTAATCCAACTGGTCTTAGAGTTGGCGTAATTAAAGACTGGGAGTCTCGCTGGTATGCAAATAAGAGCCAGTTCGCAGACACTCTTCATGAAGACTATGAAATTCGTGAGTACCTTCTCAAAACTCTTGCTTCTGCAGGTGTACCAAAGGTTGAGATCGAGCGTGACGCTAAGCGCGTTCGCATCAACATTCACTGTGCAAAGCCAGGCATGGTAATCGGCCGTGGCGGTGCAGAGATTGAGAAGCTCAAGGCTGAATGTGAGAAGAGACTCGGTAAAGAAGTATCTCTCAACATTATCGAAATTAAGCAGCCTGACCTTGATGCTCAGCTTGTAGCAGAGAGCATCGCAGCTCAGCTTGAAAAGCGTGTTTCTTACCGTCGTGCTCTTAAGCTCGCTATCGGTAGAACAATGAGACTTGGTGCTAAGGGTATCAAAGCTCAGGTATCTGGTCGTCTCGGCGGCGCAGAAATCGCTCGTTCAGAGAGCTATAAAGAAGGTACTATTCCACTTCAGACAATCCGTGCAAATATTGATTACGGTTTTGCTGAGGCAGATACAACTTACGGCCGTATCGGCGTAAAGGTATGGATCTACAAAGGTGAAGTACTCCACGATACACGTAAGACAACTAAGAAGGAAGGGGGAGCTAAATAATGTTAATGCCTAAGAGAGTTAAATACCGTAGACAGCAGAGAGGCCGTCTTACAGGTAAAGCTACTCGTGGCAATACAGTTACTTATGGCGATTACGGTCTTGTAGCTCTTGAGCCAGCATGGATCACAGCTAACCAGATCGAAGCAGCCCGTATTGCTATGACACGTTATATTAAGCGTGGTGGCCAGGTTTGGATTAAGATTTTCCCAGACAAGCCAATCACAGAAAAACCAGCTGAAACTCGAATGGGTTCAGGTAAAGGTTCCCCAGAATATTGGGTAGCAGTTGTTAAGCCAGGCAGAGTTATGTTTGAAATCGCTGGCGTAGAAGAAGAACTTGCTCGTGAAGCTATGCGTCTTGCTTCTAACAAGCTCCCAATTAAGTGTAAATTTGTTAAGAAAGAGGACGGTGAACAGTAATGAAAGCAAATGAACTTAAGAAACTGTCCGCCGCTGAGCTTGATGCTAAGCTTCTTGAACTTAAAGATGAACTCTTTAAGCTTCGTTTCCAGCAGGCAATAAATCAGCTTGACAACCCTATGCGCATTAAGGCCGTTAAGAAAGATATCGCTAGAATTAAGACAATTCAGCGTGATCTTGAACTTCACGGCGAAGATGCATGAGTTCAAGGAGGATTAACTAATGGAAAGAAATCTTAGAAAAACTCAGGTGGGCCTCGTATCATCTGACAAGATGGACAAGACTGTAGTAGTTACAGTTAAGGACAGAGTTAGACACCCACTTTATAAGAAAATCGTAAACCGTACAGTAAAAATCAAAGCACACGATGAAAAGAACGAATGCCAGGTTGGTGACAAGGTTCTCATTATGGAGACTCGTCCAATCTCTAAGGATAAGCACTGGCGTGTAGTTGAAATCATCGAAAAGGCTAAGTAATTAAGGAGGGAAACACTGTGGTACAACAGCAGAGTTACCTCAAGGTTGCCGACAATTCAGGCGCAAAAGAAATCATGTGCATTCGTGTGCTTGGAGGTACTGGCAGGAGGTATGCCAACATAGGCGACGTTATCGTAGCATCAGTTAAGAAGGCTACACCAGGTGGCGGCGTTAAAAAAGGCGAAGTAGTTAGAGCAGTAGTAGTTAGATCAAAGAAGGGTGTTCGCCGTGATGACGGTACATACATCCGTTTTGATGAGAATGCTGCAGTTCTTATCAGAGATGATAAAACCCCAAGAGGAACACGTATTTTTGGCCCTGTAGCTCGTGAGCTTCGTGAAAAGGATTTCACAAAGATCTTGAGCCTCGCTCCAGAAGTACTTTAATAGGAGGTGCTTGGTAATGAATAATAAAGTTCACGTTAAAACAGGTGATGAAGTTATCGTTATCAACGGCAAGTACCGTGGCCAGAAGGGCAAGGTTCTTGAGGTTGCACCTTCAGAAGGTAAGATCATCGTTGAGGGTATCAACATCATCACAAAGCACGTAAAGCCTCGCAAGATGGGCGAAGCTGGCGGTCTTATTAAGGCTGAAAGTGCTCTTTATGCTGACAAAGTTCAGCTTGTTTGCCCTAAGTGTGGCAAAGCTACTCGTGTAGGTCACGCAGTAGATAAGAATGGTAAAAAAGTTCGCGTTTGCAAGAAGTGCGGCGCTCAGTTTGAATAAAGGAGGGGCTAAACCTTATGGCAAGACTTAAAGAAATGTATACCAAAGAAGTAGCACCTGCTCTCATGAAGAAATTCGAATATAAGAGCGTTATGCAGATTCCAAAGCTTGATAAGATTGTTATCAACGTAGGTTGCGGCGAAGCTAAGGACAACGCTAAGGTAGTAGATGCTATTATGAGCGACCTTTCAATCATCACTGGTCAGAAGCCAGTTATTTGTAAGGCAAAGAAGTCAGTAGCTAACTTCAAACTCCGTGAAGGCATGGTAATCGGCGTTAAGGTTACACTTCGTGGCGATAGAATGTATGAATTCCTTGATCGTTTCTTCAACTTGGCACTCCCAAGAGTAAGAGACTTCAGAGGTATCAACCCAGACTCATTTGATGGTCGTGGTAACTATTCAATGGGTGTTAAGGAACAGCTTATCTTCCCAGAAATCGAATACGACAAGATTGACGCTATTCGTGGTATGGATATTTGTTTCGTAACAACAGCAAATACAGACGAAGAAGCAAGAGAGCTCCTTTCACTTATGGGTGCTCCATTTGCTACAACTAAGTAAGGAGGGGTAGACAGTGGCTAAGAAATCAATGAAAGTTAAGCAGGCAAGACCAGCTAAGTATTCTACAAGAGAGTACAACCGTTGTAAGATCTGTGGTAGACCACACGCCTACCTCAGAAAGTATGGCGTATGCCGTATTTGTTTTAGAGAGCTTGCACACAAGGGCCAGATTCCTGGCGTTAAAAAAGCAAGCTGGTAAGAAAGAGCAATAGGAGGGAAAAAGCTAATGCAGATCACAGATTCAGTAGCAGATATGCTCACAAGAATTAGAAATGCTAACTCAGCTAAACACGATACAGTAAAAATTCCCGCATCTAACATGAAGAAGGCTATTGCTCAGATTCTTGTTGATGAGGGTTATATCAAGAGCTTTACTGTTGAAGAAGACGGTAAGCAGGGTATGATCGAAATCGTACTTAAGTACGGTGAGAACAAATCACCAGTAATCACTGGTCTTAAGAGAGTATCAAAGCCAGGTCTTAGAATTTACACAGACTGTGAAAACATGCCTAAGGTAATGAAGGGTCTCGGTATTGCTATTCTCTCTACATCAAAAGGTATTATGACCGATAAAGACGCTCGCAAAGCTCACGTAGGCGGCGAGGTTCTCGCATTTATCTGGTAAGGAGGAACAGTAATATGTCACGTATAGGCAGAATGCCAATCGCAATTCCAGCCGGCGTAGAAGTAAAGCTCGACGGCAACACTGTTACTGTTAAAGGCCCTAAGGGTGAACTTACTAGAACAGTGCATCAGAACATGAAGGTTGAGGTTAACGGTGCAGAAATTACTGTTACTCGTCCTGACGATGAGAAAGAAAACCGTTCTCTTCATGGTCTTACAAGAACACTTATTGCCAACATGGTAAAGGGTGTTACAGATGGTTTCTCAAAGGAACTCGAAGTTAACGGCGTTGGTTACCGTGCATCAGTAGAAGGTAACAAACTCGTTCTTAACATCGGTTATTCACATCCTGTTGAAATGGCACTCCCAGACGGCATCAATGCTGAAGTAAATGATAAGAAGATCACTATTTCAGGTATTGATAACCAGAAGGTTGGTCAGTTCGCAGCAGAAGTACGTGAAAAACGTCCACCTGAGCCATACAAGGGCAAGGGCATTAAGTACATGGACGAACACATTCGCCGTAAAGAAGGCAAAGCCGGTAAAGGCGCATAATAAGAAAAGGAGTGAAATTAAATTATGGTTACTAAGGCAGATAGCAACAAAGCTCGTCTTAAGAGACATAAGAGAGTACGCGGAAAAATTTCTGGTACAGCTTCACGCCCACGTCTTTGCGTTTACCGCTCACTTGACAACATTTACGCTCAGATCATCGACGATGTAGCAGGTGTTACACTTTGTAGCGCTGGTACAAATGAGAAGAGCTTCAAGAAATACGGCGGAAACAAGGACGCAGCTAAGGAACTTGGTAAGATCCTTGCAGAGCGTGCACTTAAGAAGAACATCGAAGAAGTTGTTTTTGATCGTGGCGGTTATGTTTATCATGGTCGCGTAGCTGAACTTGCTGAAGGCGCTCGTGAGGGCGGCCTCAAGTTCTAATAATGGTAAGGAGGAAAAACTTTTGGCTAGTAAAATAGATGCTTCTAATTTAGAGTTACAAGAGAGAGTCATTACCATTAACCGTGTATCAAAGACAGTTAAAGGTGGACGTATCTATAAATTTGCAGCTTTAGTTGTTGTTGGTGATGGCAACGGTATCGTTGGTTTCGGTATCGGTAAGTCTGGCGAAGTTCCAGATGCTATCCGTAAGGGCATTGAAGATGCAAAGAAGAATTTAATTAAAGTATCTCTTAAGGGTACAACAATCCCTCATGAGATTATTGGTAAGTACGGCGCAGGCGTTGTACTCCTTAAGCCAGCTGCACCAGGTACTGGTGTCATCGCTGGTGGTCCTGTTCGTGCTGTTGTTGAGACAGTAGGTATCAAGGACATCCGTTCTAAGGCTCTTCGTTCAAACAATCCTTGCAACGTAGTAAGAGCTACAATCGACGGACTTTCAAAACTTCGCAACGTTGATGAAGTTGCTGAGATTCGTGGAAAATCAGCTAAAGAGATTTTAGGTTAAGGAGGGCGGTTCAACATGGCTAAAGCTAACACTGTTGAGGTAAAACTCACAAAGAGCCTCATCGGCAGCAAGAAAGACCAGATTGCTACCGCTTACTCACTTGGTCTTCATAAGATTGGCGATGTTTCAACACAGCCAGATAACGCTGCAACACAGGGTAAGATCACAAAGATCTCACACCTTGTTACCGTTACTAAAGCTTAAGGAAGGAGAGGGCAATTATGAAATTACATGAACTCACACCTGCTGCTGGTTCTAAGAAGGACGTAAAGCGCATCGGTAGAGGCCCTGCTTCTGGTCAAGGTAAGACAGCTGGTAAGGGTCACAAGGGTCAGCTCGCTAGAGCTGGTAAAGGTCAGCGTCCAGGCTTTGAAGGTGGACAGATGCCTTTACAGAGAAGACTTCCAAAGAGAGGCTTCAACAATATCTTTGCTAAAGAAATCGTTACAGTAAACGTTTCAGATCTTGAAAGATGCTTCAAGGCTGGTGCAAAAGTAGACGCTGCTGCACTTATCGAAGCTGGTCTTATCAAGAGCGCTAAGGACGGTGTAAAGGTTCTCGGCAATGGTGAGCTCAAGAAGAAGCTCAACGTACAGGTTAATGCTTATTCAGAGGCTGCAAAAGCAAAAATAGAAGCAGCCGGCGGAAAGGCAGAGGTGGTTTAAAATGTTGCAAACACTTGCCAACGCTTTAAAAGTACCTGACCTACGTAAAAAAATGCTTTATACAGCACTTATTCTTCTCTTGTTTAGATTAGGTGCTGCAATTCCAGTTCCATTCACTGCTGCAGCAGGCGGTATCATCCAAGATACTAATGGTTCAAACTTTATGAACTACCTCAGCATGATGACTGGTGATGCGTTCAATTATGGTACATTGTTTGCTATGTCAATCACACCATACATTAACTCATCAATTATTATTCAGCTTTTAACAGTTGCTATTCCAGCACTTGAGAACCTCGCAAAAGAGGGCGAAGAAGGTAAGAAAAAGATTAACTTCTTGACAAGAATCGGCGCTGTAATCATCGCTATTCTTCAGTCAGCAGCTTACTTCTTCTATCTCAGAAGCGGTGGATATATCACAATGGCTGCAGACGGCACACCTTTCACAGGTTTCAGCGCTGCTCTCCAGGCAATGGTTATCATCCTCGTTCTTTCAGCTGGTGCATGCCTTCTTATGTGGATGGGTGAATCCATCAACCAGAAGGGTATCGGCAACGGTATTTCAATGATTCTTTTCGCTGGTATCGTTTCACGTATACCAACAACAATGACTTACATCTTTGGATACTTCCAGTATGGCGGTCTCTACTACTTATTTGCTCCACTTGCACTCATCATAATGATTGCACTTGTAGTATTTATCGTATGGATTGACAACTCAGAGAGAAGACTTCCAGTTGCTTATGCTAAGCGTGTAGTTGGTCGTAAAATGTACGGCGGACAGAACACACATATGCCTATTAAGGTTAATATGTCAGGCGTTATGCCTATCATTTTCGCAAGCTCAATCCTTTCTCTTCCACCAACACTTGAGATGTTCTTTGGTAACAGAATCAAGCAGGGCGGCGGATGGGACAAGTTCTTTGGCTTGTTCGATTCAACCAACTGGTTCTATGGAATAATCTACTTTATTCTTATTATCATGTTCGCTTATTTCTATGCTACTATTCAGTACAACCCAATTGAAATGGCAAACAATCTTCGTAAGAACAGCGGTTCTATTCCTGGTATCAGACCTGGTAAACCAACATCAGATTATATCGCTAAGGTTCTTTCAAGAATTACATTGCTCGGCGCTCTTCTTATAAGCGTTGTTGCAATTTGTCCAATCTTCTTCTCACAGATTACTAGACTTTGTTGTCCAGCACCAATGAATATTTCTCTTGGTGGTACATCTGTAATCATCTTGGTTGGTGTAGCTCTTGAAACTGTTCGTCAGCTTGAATCTCAGATGATGATGCGTCATTATAAGGGATTCCTCGACTAATAGGAGGCTTATTATGAATATTATCTTTTTAGGTGCTCCAGGAGCAGGTAAAGGTACACAGGCAGAAATTATTGCCGACAAGTACAACATCCCAACAATTTCAACTGGTAACATTATTCGCGAAGCTTTAAAGAATGGCACAGAGATGGGCCTTAAGGCTAAAGCGTTTATTGAGGCTGGCCAGCTTGTTCCAGATGAGGTTGTTATTGGAATAATTAAGGAACGCCTCGCAAAGGGTGACTGCGAAAACGGTTTCATCCTTGATGGCTTCCCAAGAACAATCCCTCAGGCTGAGGCTCTTGACTCAATGGGTATCGTAATTGACAAAGTTGTTGATATCGATGTACCAGATGAGGCAATTGCTGAACGTATGACAGGTCGTAGAGTTTGCCCAGATTGTGGCGCTTCTTACCACCTCATCAATAAAAAGCCTGTAAAAGAGGGTATTTGTGATAGCTGTGGAGCAACTCTTGTTCAGCGCAAGGATGATGCTCCAGAAACAGTTGCCGACAGACTCAAGGTTTATCATGATCAGACAGAACCTCTTAAGGGTTACTATGATGGCACAGGTAAGCTTAGAACTGTTGAAGGACTTGGCAGCGTAGCCGACATTACAGCTAAAGTTGTCAAGGCATTAGAGGACTAATACATGATAGTGCTGAAGACATCTCGTGAACTCGAGCTTATGCGTGAAGCGTGTAAGATATCAGCGGAAGCACTACAAGTTGCTGGGGAGGCAGTCAAACCAGGTATTTCCACTTGGGAGATAGATAAGATTGCCCATGACTTTATAATCAAGCAGGGAGCAGAACCCAACTTCCTTGGATTATATGGTTTCCCTGGCACTGCATGTATTTCCATAAACGACGAGGTTATTCATGGAATACCAAGTAAAAGTCGTATCCTAAAGGACGGCGACATCGTCTCAATTGACCTTGGCGCAAAAATTAATGGATACAACGGAGACAATGCTGCTACATTTGCAGTTGGCACAATAAGTGCTGATGCTCAGCGTTTGCTTGACACCACTCGTGAATCTCTCTACGAGGGCATCAAGGCGGCTGTCGCTGGTGGCAGAATTGGCGACATTGGAAGCGCAGTACAAACTTACTGCGAGGAACGTGGCTACGGCGTCGTTCGTGAATACGAAGGCCACGGCGTAGGCACAAAGCTTCATGAAGACCCCGGCGTACCAAATTTCGGTACAGCCGGCAGAGGCATAAGACTTCTTCCAGGTATGACAATTGCGATTGAGCCTATGATTAATCAGGGCACATATAAAATTAAGCAGTTGCCAGATGGATGGACAGTCAAAACAGCAGACGGACTTTTGTCCGCTCACTTCGAACACACAGTTGCAATTACTGACAATGGTCCAGTAATTCTCACGAAAGTGTAAGGGAGGTTAACATATGTCAAAGCAGGATATGATCGAAATAGAAGGTACTGTTGTAGAGGCATTACCAAACGCTATGTTCCAGGTAGAACTCGAAAACGGTCACCAGATTTTAGCCCACATCTCTGGAAAACTTAGAATGAACTACATTCGTATTCTTCCAGGTGATAAGGTAACAGTAGAAATGTCGCCATACGACCTCACAAGAGGACGTATAACATGGCGCTCAAAGTAATTGATTAGTAATTTTTTAGGAGGTAAAACAAATGAAAGTCAGACCTTCTGTAAAGAAAATGTGCGATAAGTGCAAGGTAATCAAGCGCAATGGTAAAGTTATGGTTATCTGCGAAAATCCAAAGCACAAACAACGCCAGGGCTAATTATTAGTCCTAACCCACTATTTATGGAGGTGCAGAAATGGCTCGTATTTCAGGTGTAGATTTACCAAGAGATAAGAGAATTGAAGTTGCCCTTACTTACATTTATGGTATTGGTCAGAAGACAGCAAAAGATATCATTGCTGCCACAGGTGTAAATCCTGACGTTCGCGTTAAGGATTTAACTGAAGACGACGTAGCTAAGCTTCGTGAGTACATTGACCACAACCTTAAGGTAGAGGGTGACCTTAGAAGAGAAACAGCTCTTGAGATCAAGAGACTTGTTGAAATCGGTTGCTACCGTGGCATTCGTCATAGAAAGGGACTTCCAGTAAGAGGTCAGCGTTCAAAGACAAATGCTCGTACACGCAAGGGTCCAAAGAGAACCGTTGCAAACAAGAAGAAGTAATTAGGGAGGGGTACAATTGGCTACTAAAGGTACAAAGAAAACCACAGCCACACGTAGACGTCGTGACCGCAAGAATATTGACCGCGGTGCGGCACATATCCAATCCACTTTCAACAATACTATCGTAACAATCACTGACACACAGGGTAACGCTGTGTCATGGGCATCAGCTGGTGAAATGGGCTTCAGAGGTTCTAAGAAGTCTACTCCTTTCGCTGCTCAGACAGCTGCTGAAGTAGCTGCAAAGGCTGCTGTTGACCACGGTATGAAGACTGTTGAAGTTTATGTTAAGGGCCCAGGCGCTGGTCGTGAAGCTGCTATCCGTGCACTTCAGACAGCTGGTCTTGAAGTAACATCAATCAAGGACGTTACTCCAATTCCTCATAACGGTTGCCGCCCACCAAAGAGAAGACGCGTATAAATTTAGGAGGAAAACATTATGTCAAGATACACAGGTGCCGTTTGTAAGCAGTGCCGCCGTGAGGGCAAGAAGCTTTTCCTCAAGGGTGACAGATGCTACACAGGCAAGTGCGCACTCGAGCGCCGCTCATACGCACCAGGTCAGCATGGCCAGGGACGTAAAAAGAATTCAGAATATGGTATCCAGCTTCGCACAAAGCAGCAGGCTCGTAGATACTATGGTATCCAGGAAGGCCAGTTCCACAAGTATTTCCTTATGGCTGAGAAAATGGAAGGCATGACTGGTGAAAACTTACTCAAGATTTGCGAAAGTCGTCTTGATAACGTAGTTTACTTACTCGGCTGGGCAAGCTCTCGCCAGCAGGCTAGACAGCTTGTAACACACGGTCACTTCAAAGTAAACGGTAAGAAGTGTGATATTCCTTCATATCTTCTTAAGTCAGGTGACGTAGTATCAATCAAGGAGAAGAGTGCTGATACTGAGAGTTTCAAGGTAATTATTGAGGCAAATGGTTCAAGACCAGTACCAACATGGCTCGACAAGAAGGACAACTCAGGTAAGATTATTAATCTTCCAGAGCGTGAGCAGATCGCAGCTCCTGTTGAAGAGCATTACATCGTTGAGTTCTACTCCAAATAATGCCGCATAATCTTAATATTGCGACATCACAATTATCTTAAGGAGGGTTTTGAATGATTAGTATCGAAAAGCCAAATGTTGAATGTCTCGACACTGGCGACACTTATGGCAAGTTCACTTTAGAACCGCTTGAGAGAGGTTTTGGTACAACAGTAGGTAACAGCCTTCGTCGCGTACTCCTTTCATCTCTCCCAGGTTATGCTATAACATCCGTAAAGATTGATGGCGTTCTTCACGAGTTCACAACAATCGAAGGCGTTAAAGAAGACGTTACTGAGATAGTTCTTAACTTGAAGAGCGTAATCCTCAAGATAAATGGCGATGGCCCAAAAACATTGTACGTTGAGGCTTCTGGCGAAGGCGAAGTACTTGCTGGCGACATCAAGGGTGACTCAGATGTTGAGATCTTAAACCCTGAGCTCCACATTGCAAGCCTTGGCAAGAACGCTAAGCTCTCAATGGAACTTACTGCTGATGTAGGTCGTGGATATATCTCAGCTGAAAGAAATAAGGCTGAAATGAACCCACCAATCGGCGTAATTGCTATCGACTCTATTTATACACCTGTTTTAAAGGTTAATTATACTGTTGAGAATACTCGTGTAGGTCAGCGTATCGACTTCGATAAGCTCACTCTCGAAGTATGGACTAACGGAACAATTTCTGCTAAAGAAGCTGTTTCCCTTGGTGCCAAGATCCTCAACGATCACCTCAAGTTGTTCATCGACTTATCAGACAACCCTGACATGGGCGACGTTCTTGTTGAAAAGGACGACAACTCAAGAGAAAAGGTTCTCGAGATGACCATTGAAGAACTTGATTTGTCTGTTCGTTCTTTCAATTGCTTGAAGAGAGCAGGCATTAATACAGTAGAAGACCTTACTAACAAGTCCGAAGACGATATGATGAAGGTTCGTAACCTCGGCAAGAAGTCTCTTGACGAAGTAGTTGCGAAACTTGAATCACTCGGATTCGCACTTCGTAAAGAAGAAGATTAAGGGAAGGAGTGTTTTAAATGCCAGGCACAAGAAAACTTGGTAGAGCAAGCGACCACCGCAAGGCTATGCTTCGTGGTATGGTTACATACTTGCTTGAAAATGGCAAACTTGAAACCACCGTTACCCGCGCAAAAGAAGTACGTTCAATGACAGAGAAGATGATTACTCTCTCTAAGGACGCTACACTCGCTAACAAGAGACAGGTTCTTGCATACGTAACAAAAGAAGACGTAGCTAAGAAGCTCTTTGACGAGATTGGTCCAAAGTACAAGGACGTTAACGGCGGTTACTGCCGTATTATTAAGACAGGCCCACGTCGCGGCGACGCAGCTGAGATGTGCAT
>JAKSQX010000010.1 GCA_024403955.1 Clostridia bacterium
AAGAGGACTTGCGAGTAGGATACGTTAATTTGAAAAATGTAAGCAACAAACCTGATTTTGAAGATGTTTATTTGTATATAGAAAAGTTTATAGAGCAATGAAAAATGCACACACTCAGTTGATGAGTGCGTGCATTTGGTTTTGTGGTTTACTTCTTCACTATTGGTGAAATGCGCTTGTAAAGAAGGAATGTTAGGATTCCATTTACTGCAGCTTTTCCAAGGTTAAAAAGAAGGATGAATGGCATCAAATCAAGAACGGCTCCAACAGTTCCCTTGTTGATAGCGCCCATCATAAAGTAAGGTGTAACAACGAGGTTTGCACCAAACATAATTGTTGTCATAGCAATAGCGCCACATGCTATAGCAATGATAGCACCAGACTTTGTCTTTTTGTGCTTGTAAATAAGTGATGCAGTGAGTACGTATACACCAGTTGCAAGTATATGCATTATTATTCCGTAAATACCACTTCCGGCGCTGACTGTTAGGCCTTGAATTAGTGATGCGATTATTGTAACTAGAATGCCTGCAACAGGTCCAAAAGCGAAACCTGCAATAAGAATAGGGACGTCTGCTGGATCATACTCAAGGAAAGTAATAGGAGCCGGCATAGGAATGTGTACGATTGCAACTAATACTACAGAGAGAGCAATCATTACTGCCATTGATGTTAGTTTTCGTGTGTTCGTTTTAGCCAATTCTAAAATCTTCTTTCAATAATTATTTCTTCAAAGTAAAAAGCCCTGTGGGTGTACCACAGGGCTCAATTTAAGACGTAGGGATTTACATCTTCTCTCGTCCAGACTATAACTGTCGGTGCTGGAATTTCACCAGCTCGGCCAAAAGGCTCGCGGACTGTACCGCCGGTGGGGAATTACGCCCCGCCCTGAAGATGTAAAAATTGTATCACTACGAGGTTTTAGTGTCAACCTATAGTTTCTATCATATGGAGACGGACATCGCCTGCGAGATACAGTGAACCACAGACAATTAATGCATCTTTATCAGACACAAGGCTCCTGGCAAGGTCAAAAGCTTTACAGGTGTCGTCGCAAGGGGTGACATCTGAGCAAAATGCCCTTGATTTCTCTGCGAGAGTTTCGGCTTTCATTGCGCGTGGATTGCTTGGAGTCGTAGTAACTATGCGCTTTGCAAGTGGAGCTAGATGCTCGAGTACAGCATCAACTTCCTTGTCCTCCATAACGCCGATAACAAGAGTTTTGTCCTTGTCGCTCACATATTCTTTGAGTGTTTTTGCGAGCGCGTGTGCGCCATCTTCATTATGACCGCCATCAAGTATGATGAGCGGTTCTTTTTGCAATACTTCGACACGCGCTGGAATTCTCGTTCTCTCTACACCAGAAATTATTGCTGAATCTGTGATTTGATATCCCTGTTTTTTAAGGGATTCAATTATGCATAGAGTTACAGATAGATTATCTAGTTGATGAGGACCAATGAGAGGAAGCTTCATTTCAATGTCTTTATATGAAACTACTTGTCCTGTAATGTCCTCGGAGATTTTGGAGATAACTGATGAATCTGCAAGGATGAATTTGTTGTGCTTTTCTTTTGCTGTATCCCTTAATACGGCAAGAGCAGATGTACTGCTTTGAGGTGCAGAAACTGTTGTCCCACCTTCTTTGATTATTCCGGCCTTTTGAGCAGCTATTTCTTCGATTGTATTTCCGAGAACACCCATATGGTCAAAAGAGAGTGAAACTATAGCTGAAACAAGAGGTGTGTCAATTACATTGGTTGAGTCAAGGAGGCCACCGAGGCCAACTTCGAGAACTACAACATCACAGTTTTCTTCTTTGTAGTAGAGAAAGGCAATTGCAGTGATAACTTCAAATTCAGTTGGAGAATTATCTTCAGCATCAAGTTTATCAACGACAGCTTTGACCTGTTCTGTGATTCTGCAGAGAGCATCTTTTTCTATGAACTTGCCATCCAGCATAATCCTCTCTCTAAAGTCTGAGACAAAAGGAGAGGTGAAAAGACCAGTCTTATAACCTGCTGCAGTGAGAATGTTTGCTGTGGTTGTACAGACGGAGCCTTTTCCATTTGTGCCGGCAACGTGTACATATTTTAAACCTTTCTCTGGATGGTCCAATGTAAGAAGTAGGGCATTGATTCGCTGAAAACCAGGTTTTGAGCCAAAGACAGCTCTGCTCTCTATGTAATTGATTGCATCCTCGTATAACATATTAAAACCTCTAACTCATAGTGAATGTGTGGGTATCAATAAATTGCTCTCTTGCTGACATGAACTCTGCTTTGCGCCTTCTACTAATTGGAATTTCGTCCCCATTAGTCATATAGAGCTTGTCGATTGTTTTTGAAACGGATCTTATGTTGGACATGTTAATTACATAGGATCTGTGACACGCGAAGAAAAACTCCTCAGAGAGCTGTGCCGATATTTGAAAAAGTGGAATAGTTGCTGGAATTGTGCCATTTTTCGTGACTATCAATGTCTCTCGATTGATTGAGGCGACATAGATAATCTCGTTCATTGGGAGAGTCAACCTATCAGGACCATTTTTGATAAGGATAACTCTGCTGGATAATTTCTTTTTCCTAAAACTATCTACTGCTTCGTAGACATCTTGGTTTGCGACAGGTGACCTGAGCACACGGTAGGCATCAACTTTAAATGCCTCATATGCTGATTCGATGTCGTCTGTGATTAAGACTATTTCTTCAAAGTGGTCGTGTTCACGGAGAATCTGTGCAGTTTTTAGTGCGCTTCTTTCATCGCTGTCGTCGATAAACAGTATAGCATCAGAGATGTCAGTTTTCAAAAGTAATTTAATGTCTTTGAAAACCTTTATTTCTATGGTGACCATTTTATCGTACATATAACTGGAGACGATCTGTTTTAGTCCGCTTACAACTTTTTTGTTTTTGGAAAGAATGTATATTTCAAACATTTCTATATTCCTCCTTAGTATACACACCCCGGCCTTAGACGAAAGGTTAGCAAAGTATAAGAATAAAACACAAATTGCGCAATTATTTGGAACATAATCTCTGCATAGCATACCGTTCGTGCTTAAAATTAAGCATTTCGTAGCCAATTCGAGATTTTTGAAAAAATGCAGTTTAATATAGAAGCAAAACCTAAATGAGCGGAGGTGATGCTTTGGAGGAACTTTATAGGAAGTACTGGAAGATACTTGTTGCCGATGCTGTTAAGAGGCTTAGGAGTGAAAGCTTAGCAGAGGATTGTGCTCAGGAGACGTTTCTTGTGCTCTTTGAAAAGATTAAGGAGGGATATGTCTTTGAGAGCGAAGCTCAACTAATCTCGTTCCTGTTTAAAACCAACTCGAATAATGCAGATCATATTAGACGTTTCCTCGCTCGTTCCACCAAAGCTACTGACGCCTTTATTCATGGAATAGATATTAAGCCACAGGCATATTTTGAGGATTACCTAATTATAAAGGAGGAGATTGATGAATTGGATTCTGCCCTAAAGAACATCCCACTTCATCATGCCCTCGCTACAATTTATCACTACGGTTATGATCTTACTTATCCTGAAATTGCTGGTATTCTTGGCAATACTGGTGACAGCGTTCGCAAGTTTGGAAATCGCGGAATAAAAGAACTAAAAAAAGAGATGACAAAAGATGAGGGGGAATAATAATGTTTTTAAATAATAGTGAAGAGAATAGCAATATGCTTTTCTACTTAGTTGAATCTTTTGAAAATGTTGATATGTTTACGATTGAAATGCTAAATGCCAATCCGATTCCAGAGGTAATTCGAATTGGAATAAAAGACGATAAATTACTGTTGCCAATTTCAAAACTTGTGCCTCTAGAGGAATACTTGAAAGAAAATGCTGACACGGAAGGCTTAGAAGAAAAACTTAGAGATCAGTACGAACAAACGGTGGAGAAAGTTGAAAACTATATGATTCCAAAAGAGGAGTTGATTTTGAATTTTTTCTATAGTTTTGTTGATCCGGATGAGGATAGCCTTGTTCTTCCAGTTGTTCCAACTGACTTCGCTTTTCTTGAGTCACACTCGGTCTTTGAGTTTTTATCTTGTGTCCACTGTACAATAGAAAATGAAAAGAAAGATGTTCTAAGTGAGAAACCTAAAAAGAAAGAGAAGGTTAAAAAGGTAAAACCAAAGAAGGAGAACAAATTCTTCGAGAAGATAGTCAGTGCACTTGAGTCGAGTGGGAAGGATGATTTATTTGATTTTCCAGTTGATGGCGCCTTGCCGGAAGGCGTACATGTTATAGTTGTACGAAGCACAGGTGCGGAGTACCCACTGATGTTTGGGCCTGATTTGGTTGGCAGGGATGAGAATAAGTGTAGTATCGCTTTCCCGGGTAATGGTGCCATGGAGGCGGAGCATTGTAGTATCACTCTTGCCCGTGGAAAGTACTACCTTGCAGACCTTAATTCTGGGTCTGGTACACTCCTAAACGGAGTGAAAATCGAGCCGGGCAAGACATATGAATTAAGCTCCGCTGACCTCATAACTGTGGCGGGTGAGGAACTGGTATTTTCAAAGCGAATATAGGTGAAATTAGCACTCCGAAAAAGAGTGCTAATTTTTTCGAAAAACTTGTTGACAATGGGGTTTATTGGTGCTAAATTATATATGCAATTAGCACTCAAATGTTGCGAGTGCTAAAATTTGACACTCGGGTGGTGAATGAATGCTTCCACCAAGGCGACAGAAAATACTTGCTGCCATTGTTGAACAGTACATTGAGACTGGCGAACCAGTCGGTTCAAAGACTCTTATGAATCTCCCGGGATTTGATGTCTCGTCAGCAACGATTAGAAACGAGATGGCAGAGCTCACGGCTTTGGGCTTTATCACACAGCCTCATACTTCGGCAGGACGTGTGCCAACTCAGTACGGCTACCGCTACTATGTTGACAACCTCATGCAACCAGCTGAACTCGAAGAGAATGAGCGTAGGCGAATAGAGGCAGGCGTTGATTACAGATCAGGTGATCCTGAACAGCTCCTTGCAACAGCCGGTGAAGCACTCGTCGATTTCACTAACTTTGCAGCAATCTCCACTACCCCTGCAGATGAGCACGCATTTATCAAGAATATTGAGATGGTGCCAGTTAGCCCTAAGATGGCTATGATAGTCATGCTTACATCAACTGGTATCTTAAAGAGCAAAGCTTGTAGAACCGATGTACCGATTGTGGTTGATCTTCAAGAGACATTCCAAAACCTTGTTAATCAAAACTTTATTGGAAGACCACTTTCAGATATCAACACGGTTATGATTCAAACTTTGGTTGCAAGTCTCGGTGCTAAAGCACTTTCGATGTCACCATTGCTTGTAACTATTGCTGATCTCGTTGAGGCCGCTTCGATTTCAGAGGTTAATCTCTCTGGTCAATCGAACTTGCTTGGCTATAAAGAGTACAACGAGACTGCTGGACAGTTGCTCGACTTCCTTCATAGAGACGAGCCGCTTAACATGCTGGTTTCATCATCATCTGATACGGACAGCGACATTGAAATTCGAATTGGCTCTGAGAACCGTTACAAGGAACTTGAGAATTCAAGCATGATTATCTCCAAGTACAAGATTGGTGAAAATGCGACAGGTGCGATTGGTATTATCGGTCCAACGCGAATGAATTACTCAAAGCTTATTCCAAGCATCAAATATTTGACCGACATTATTAATAAGGTATTGTCGGACGTATACGAGGAGGAAACAGACCTTGGCGAAGAAGAAAATTGATATCGAGACTCCTGATGAGGAGATAGATACTCAGGCTGAGGAAAAAGAGCAAGAGACTCCACAAGCCGAGGAAGTAGAACAGACAATAGAAGAAAAGCTCGTAGCTGAACTTGCAGCGCAGAAAGAAGCTTATCTTCGTCTCGCAGCTGAGTACGATAACTTTAGAAAGCGTACAGCAAAAGAAAAGGAAGAATCTTTCACTAGTGCGAAAGCAACAGTATTTGAGGACTTCCTCCCAGTGCTCGACAATTTTGATAGAGCACTCATTGCTGAAGCATCAACAGTTGATGACTTCAAGAAGGGCGTTGAGATGACCTACACACAGTTCACTGACGTCTTTAAAAAATTCGGCGTTGAAACATTTGGCGAAGCCGGAGAAAAGTTCGACCCTAACATTCATAATGCAGTAATGCACGTGGATGATGAGTCCTTTGAAGCAAACGTAATCACAGATGTTTTCCAGAAGGGCTATAAAATTAATGACAGAATTCTTAGACCTGCAATGGTAAAAGTTGCAAACTAATTTCGGAGGTATATTTATTATGGCTAAAATCGTAGGTATTGACCTTGGTACAACAAACTCATGTGTAGCAGTTATTGAAGGCGGCGAAGCCGTTGTTATAGCAAACGCAGAAGGTGCAAGAACAACTCCATCAGTAGTTGCTTTTGGTAAAGATGGCGAGCGTATGGTTGGCCAGGTTGCAAAGCGTCAGGCAATCACAAACCCTGACAAGACAGTATCATCAATCAAGCGTCAGATGGGTTCTGACTACAAAGTTAAAATTGATGACAAGAAGTACACACCACAGGAAATCTCAGCTATGATTCTTCAGAAGCTTAAGAGTGATGCCGAAGCTTATCTTGGTGATAAGGTAACTGAGGCTGTTATCACAGTTCCTGCATACTTCACAGACTCACAGCGTCAGGCAACTAAGGATGCTGGTAAGATCGCTGGTCTTGAAGTTAAGAGAATTATCAATGAGCCTACAGCTGCAGCTTTAGCTTATGGTATTGATAAGGAAGATGACCAGAAGGTTATGGTATATGACCTCGGTGGTGGTACATTCGATGTATCTATCATTGAGATGGGCGACGGTGTTCAGGAAGTTCTTGCAACAGCAGGTAACAACCGTCTCGGCGGTGATGACTTCGATCAGAGAATTATCGACTGGCTCGCTGAGGAGTTTAAGAAGGCAGAGGGCATCGACCTCAAGGGCGACAAGATGGCTATGCAGAGACTTAAGGAAGCTGCAGAAAAGGCTAAGATTGAGCTCTCAGGTGTAACAACATCTAACATCTCTCTTCCATTCATCACAGCAGACGCTAACGGCCCTAAGCACCTTGAGACAACACTCACACGTGCAAAGTTCAACGAACTCACAGCAGACCTCGTTGAGAGCACAATGGGTCCTGTTCGTCAGGCAATGGCTGACTCAGGTCTTAAGACATCTGAGATTGATAAGGTACTCATGGTTGGTGGTTCTTCAAGAATCCCAGCAGTACAGGAAGCAGTTCAGAAGTTCATCGGTAAGGAACCATTCAAGGGTATTAACCCAGATGAGTGCGTAGCTATGGGTGCTGCTCTTCAGGGCGGTGTACTTGGCGGCGACGTTAAAGGTCTCCTTCTTCTCGATGTAACTCCACTTTCACTTGGTATCGAGACACTCGGTGGTGTATCAACAAAGATCATCGATAGAAATACAACTATCCCAACAAAGAAGAGCCAGATCTTCTCAACAGCTGCTGATAACCAGACATCTGTAGAAGTTAACGTTCTTCAGGGTGAGCGTGAATTCGCAAAGGACAACAAATCAATCGGTCTCTTCCACCTCGATGGTATTCTTCCAGCACGTCGTGGTACTCCACAGATCGAAGTAACATTCGATATCGACGCAAACGGTATTGTTCACGTATCAGCTAAGGACCTTGGCACAGGCAAGGAACAGTCAATCAGCATCACAGCTTCTTCTAACATGTCTAAGGAAGACATCGATAAGGCAGTTCGTGAGGCAGAGCAGTTTGCTGAAGAAGATAAGCAGAGAAAAGAAGAGGTTGACACAAGAAACGGTGCTGACCAGATGGTATTCCAGTGCGAAAAGATCCTCCAGGAAGAGGGCGACAAGTTCGACGACGCTGACAAGAAGGATCTTGAGGATAAGATTGATAGTCTTAAGGAAGCTCTCAAGGGCGAAGACATCAACCTCATCAAGAATAAGCAGGAAGAACTCCAGGCTAAGTTCTATGAGATTTCCGAGAAACTCTACAAGGCTAACGCTCCTCAGGGTGATCCATCAGCTGCAGGATTTGATCCTTCACAGTTCACAGGTGGCGCAGCTCCTGACGACGGTGCAGCAGACGTTGAATTTACAGACGTTGACTAATTTTAACTAAAACAATTTAGGATAGAATAATGGCTGATATAAGAGATTACTATGAGGTCCTCGGCGTTGATAAATCAGCATCTGAGGACGAACTTAAAAAAGCATATCGAAAGAAAGCTAAGCTGTATCACCCGGACTTAAATCCGGGCGACGCTGAGGCTGAGAGAAACTTCAAGGAAGTTAACGAAGCATATGAAGTTTTGTCAGACCCTGACAAGAAGTCACGTTATGACCGCTTTGGTCACGCTGGTGTAGATCCTAATGAATTCGGTGGTGGCGGAGCAGGATTTGACGGCTTCGGTGACCTCGGCGATATCTTCTCAAGCATCTTTGGCGGCGGCTTCGGCGGTGGCGGCTTTGGTGGCTTCGGTGGCTTTGGCGGTGGCCAAAGTCGTAATCCTAACGCACCTCGCCGCGGCTCAAACATCGAAGCCCGCGTAAACTTGACTTTCGAAGAAGCAGCAAAGGGTTGTCACAAGACAATTGACTTTCTTAGAATCGAGACTTGCGACGTATGTCATGGCTCTGGATGTAAGGAGGGTACAAAGCCTGAGACTTGCTCGGAGTGTCATGGCTCTGGTCAGGTTACCACTCAGTCAAGAACACCTTTTGGTGTGTTCCAGTCCACAAAACCTTGTCCAAAGTGTAATGGTAAGGGTAAGACTGTTAAGGACCCATGCCCACGTTGTAAGGGCGTTGGTATGATTAGACGTTCAGTAAAACTTGACGTTGATGTACCAGCTGGTATTGATATGGGCAATGCTTTCACTATCCGTGGTCAAGGTAACTACGGTGCAAACGGCGGCCCACAGGGTGACGTATATGTTATCCCTAACATCAAGCCACACCCAATCTTTGAACGTGACGGATATGATGTTTATTGCAATATAACAGTCACATATTCTATGGCTGTTCTCGGCGCAGAGATTTATGTACCAACACTCGATGGTAAGGTTAAGTACAACATGCCTGCAGGCACACAGTCTGGCACACGCTTCAGACTCCGTGATCGCGGTATTGTAAATGTAAACAACCCGGCCCTTCGTGGTGACCAGTATGTAACAGTAATTGTTGATGTACCTAAAAAGGTAACTGATCATCAGAAGGAACTTCTTCAGCAGTTCGATGAGGAATACATCGATAAGCCAAAGAATGATGCAACGGGTTACTCAGAATCAGCCAATAAGAAAAAGACAATCTTTGAAAAGATGAAGGATGTCTTTGACGACTAAATAATAAAGGGAGTGCAATGCGCTCCCTTTTTTGTTATAATACGTATGTTAATTATGATTTTCTAGGAGGTCTACTATGACCATTCTCTGTACTGGTGGCGCAGGCTATATCGGTAGCCACACTTGTGTGGAACTTTTGAATGAGGGCTATGACGTTGTAGTTCTTGATAATCTCTCAAATTCCTCGGAGGAATCTCTCCGCCGTGTTGAGAAGATTACTGGAAAGACAGTTAAGTTCTACAAGGCTGACATCCTTGATGTCACAGCACTTAATAGAGTTTTTGATGCTGAGAAAATTGACGCTGTAATCCATTTTGCTGGACTTAAGGCTGTAGGTGAATCAGTTGAGAAGCCACTTGAGTATTATCAAAATAATATTGCAGGTACTATAAATCTCTGTAACGTGATGAGAGCACACGGTGTAAAGAACATTATCTTCTCTTCATCTGCAACTGTTTATGGTGACCCTGCTTTTATACCAATCACAGAGGACTGTCCAAAAGGTAGTCCTACAAACCCTTATGGTTGGACAAAGTCGATGCTTGAACAGATCTTGATTGATATTCACACATCTGACCCAGAGTGGAACGTAGTACTTCTCCGTTACTTCAATCCAATCGGTGCGCATGAGAGTGGACTTATAGGTGAGGACCCTAAGGGTATTCCAAACAACCTTGTTCCATATATCGCACAGGTTGCAGTTGGTAAGCGTGAGGCACTCGGTGTCTTTGGCAACGACTATGACACACCTGATGGAACCGGTGTACGTGATTATATCCACGTTGTTGATCTTGCAAAGGGCCATGTTAAAGCACTTAAGAAACTTGAACCAGGTTCAGGAGTAAACATCTATAACCTCGGTACAGGTAATGGCTCAAGTGTACTTGAAGTTCTCCATGCATATGAAAAAGCTTGTGGTAAAGAACTAGCTTATGAGATTAAGCCTCGTCGTGCCGGTGATATCGCAACTTGCTACTGCAAGGCTGATAAGGCAAAGACAGAACTCGGCTGGGTTGCCGAGAAGACAATTGCTGACATGTGTGCAGATTCATGGCGCTGGCAGTCAAATAACCCAGACGGCTACAACAAATAAGAAGGTAAACTATGAATTTTACTGCAGATTTACATGCTCATATTGCGCTCCCTGAGAAGGAGCCTTCAGATGAGCAGATAAAGGCAAAACTTAACGCATATAAAGAAACTGGTGTCACATATCTTCGAGACGGTGGCGACAACTGTGGTGCCTCTCTAAAGGCAAAGAAGTTTGCTGAGGAGTTAGGCCTTGATTATGTAACTCCAGGTTTTGCAATTTACAAAGAAGACCACTATGGCTCATTCCTCGGAAAGAGCTTCAAGACTTTTGATGAGTACAAGGCCCTTGTCGATGAGGCGGAAAAAGAAGGCGCTGATTTTATTAAGCTCATGCTCTCCGGTATCGTCGACTTTGATGAGTATGGTGTAATCAAAGATGGCAAGTATCAATACAAGGTTATTGATGTTGAAGAGATAACTGTTCCTAAAATCTCATGTGATGATGACGATGACCATGATCACCATGAACATGAACATCCATCAGCAGAGGACGGAAGTCACAACTTTGTTGCAACAGTATACAAAAAGGACGAATCAATCTTTGAACAAGAAGAACTTAATGAGATGGTAGAATATGCTCATTCTAAAGGCTTTTCGGTGATGGCTCACGCAAATGGTGCTGCGAATATTAAGGCGGCGCTACTTAGCGGTGTCGATTCGCTTGAGCATGGCTACTATATCGACGAGGAATGTGCTAGCATGCTCGCGGAATCCGACACTGTTTGGGTTCCAACAGTAGCGCCTGTCGCTGCACTTGTCGGCAATGACGACTACAACCAAGAGGTTCTCAAAAAGGTCATCGCCGACCACATAAAGATGATTAACAGAGTCTGGTATCTCGGTGGTATGATTGGCCTCGGCACAGATGCCGGTTCTGTTGGAACGGAGCATGTGAAGGCAATTGATTCAGAGTACAATTTCCTTAAGGCAGCAATCAACGACCAGGAATTTGATGTTCATCTTGAGACTACACTTGCACAGGTGCAGTGGAAGTTTAAGAAATAGAAAAAGAACCCCGCCGATTGGCGGGGTTTTGCTTTTATTAGTCACACTGATGAGCAAAGTAGAAGCATGTGTAAACACCGTGCTTGATTGATGGGGCAACTGCGATACAGAACTGGCTCTTAGCACCTGGCATGTTCACTTTGAGAATAGCCTTTTCTGGTGTGAGCTTGTCAATCCAATTTGCATAGTCCTTGATGAAGGAAATCTTGTGGGTGAATGGCTCGTGTGAACCACGCATCTTCTTATATCCGTCAGCCTTAACATCGTCATAGTAAGCGCGAGCTGTGTCTGCATAATCATGAAGATTGCACTCTGGATTTGTCCACATCCAAGTACCCATGTTGCAGGCATCACCCATCATGATGTAATGCTCTTCCTTGTTGAGAAGAGTTATAGAACCTGGAGTATGTCCAGGGAAATCTTTTACGATAAATTTCTTGTTTCCAAGATCCAATTCATCGCCATCTTTGAGAGGGATGTACTTTGTTTTGCCTTTCTTTGTTACAAGCAACTTGTTGATGATTGGCATTGCAAGTCGGAGCTTTGGATTCTTCTTGTAGAGTGCAGAAGAAATATCATCCACAAGTTTGAAGTAAACGTCATTCTTTGTGAATGTAGGGAGATCCTTCTCACCAATGTAAATCTCCTTAAACTTGTGATTGCCATTTGAGTGGTCAGGATGGAAGTGTGAATTAACTACGATATAATCTCTGTTGCCAATGAGCTTCTCAGCCTGCTTCTTGATGTTGAAGATACCCATGCCTGTGTCGAGGAGTAACACTTTGCCTTTGCCTTCGATAAGGAAAGATGTTACCATCATCTCATTTAAACCACGAACATCTTTAAATATCTTTTGAATTTGATATATGCTCATAATAAATCTCCTCTCAAAATTTGCTGGTATTATAGTAGCATGTTTGTTAGAATAAATACAAGGTGATAAATATGAAAATACTTGTAATAAATGGTCCAAATATCAATATGCTTGGGGTTCGCGAACCTGCAATTTACGGCGAGGAGACTTATGATGATCTCTGTAAGCGTATTGAGAAGCACTGCGCTTCAAAAGGGATTACAATTGAGATATATCAATCAAATCATGAGGGTGACCTTGTAGATAAAATCCAAAGTGCTTTTCAAAAGTTTGATGGTATCGTAATAAATGCGGCGGCGTACACTCACACAAGCGTTGCTATACTCGACGCGCTCCGTGGTGTGAATATTCCGGCCGTTGAGGTCCATATCTCAAAGACAGATGGGCGCGAGGAGTTCCGCAAGGTATCTTACCTGTCCGCCGCCTGTATTGAAACAATAATAGGTGAGGGCACTCTTGGTTATATCAAAGCTATCGACATCTTAGAGAAAGAGGTGCTGTCATGAAGAGAATAGTATCTATTTTATTGGCAATTTCGTTTGTTTTAGTATTCTTCACAGCATGTGGAGAAAGGGAAGTCCCTGATGAGCCAACGACTGTTAAAGCAACAGAGGCAATCAAGACTGGTGAGGATGAGAATACAACAAAAAAGTCCGAGGAGACGACAGGCACCCCAAGAGATGACGAAATTACAGGTGTATATATCGCTTGTGACCAGGATGATTGGGGCTTTTCAGAGAATCAGATGAACCAGATTGAGTTTAAGAACGGAAAAGCTTATGTTCAGATGAATCTTTTTGAGGGAGTAATCGAAGTTGAGACTGATTATGAGTGCAATAAGATGGAATGCAGTATCATTCTCGGCGAAGGTAAAAACAACGACAGTGTAGTGTTTAAAGCTGGAGTAAAACTCTTCCCAGACGAATATTGGGAGAATATGGAAATCCATGGTATGGAAGAGGCTTTCTGTGCACAGGGATTTAATTGTCCTCAGTTCTTTGAAGAAGGAACAATCTTTGAAAAGCTTGTAAAATAAGCAAAAAATAGCCCCGCTCGAATGCGAGCGGGGCATTTCTTTTTTACTTAATTACTGGAAGCTTTGTGAAGCTATCAACCATATCAAGGAAGTAGTCCTCATAAACCTTGCGGTTCTCAAGGAATCCCATCCATGAGAAGTGGTCCTTATACTCAACAGGCATGTTGTACCATTTACCTGGTACACATACTGTGTTCTCTGTCCATTCCTCTGATGGCTTATCCCATGGGCCGGCTGTGCAAACTGTGTTTACAGGTCCATCAGACTTATACCATTCGTTTGTCATGCCATATTCCTTACGAAGCTTTGGAGTTGTGTACCAACCCATGATAAGCTGAGAAATATGAGCGATAGGGAATGACTTTAAGTCCATTGCCTGGAAAGGTGTGTTGCCGATGCTGTGTGTTCTATTTGCACGACGAGCAAAGTAGTATATCTTATCAGAGATACCGAGGTTCTTGTTAATCTCAGCTGCTACTGGAACACGCATCTCTTCCATAAGGTTATCAAACTCGTTTGCATTGTAGCGACGAACACCGTCAGCCTCTGCTTTTACGCCACGGAGCTGATGCTTAACACTAGCTGCGTCTAAAGCTGTGATGCCCCAGTGAGCACACTTGAAGTCCCAAGCCTTCATAACGCTTGTCTCACCAAATACTGTTGAGATAACGCCGAGAAGTAACCAGTTTACAAGTGGAGTAACGTGAAGGTCGTGACCTGCGTCTGCAAGTGTTGTACCGTTGTTAGTACCAGAGAGTGTAGTTACTGTGTGAAGAAGGTTTGCATGTCCACCAGCGAAGAGTGGAGAGAGCTCGTTTGCAGGAGTTGCTGCGCGCTCTTCAGCTGAACCTCTGTCCAAGAGATCAGCAAACATGATAACTGTTGGGCCACCAAATGAGTGACCTATGATGTTGATCTTTTCATGATCACCTGGCTTGCCCCAGTCATTGATGTAGCCTTTGTATGTCTTGCCGTAACGAGCATGACCATACTTTTCGCTATGAGCTTTACCGTAGTCAACAGTACCACCCATAATCTGAGCATAAAGTTCACAAGAACGGTCCCATGCTGAACTCCATGGTCCTACAGATGGAGCATATGACTCGTAGCCGTTTTCGGTAAGGAAAGCATCCATACCTTTTTTGAGTACGCCACCGAAGTAAGGTGACAATTTGTTAAGGAAGTCCTGATCGCCCCAGCCGAAGAAGCCGTGGATGAGAATGTTAGGATAACCCTTTGACATAATATCTCCTCCTTGAAATTTATTAACCGCTTTGTATTTTACCACAAAAGCTTCGTGAACGGTAGGCATTATTGTAAATATTAAGCAAGTATGGTAGAATGTTTTAGTTATTTATTTAGGAAAGGCGACTTTATGAAAGTATCTGTAGCGCTTGCAGCGTATAACGGTGAAAAGTACATAGAGGAGCAACTTCGTTCCATCCTTGAGCAGCTTCGTGGCGATGATGAAATCATCGTTTCTGATGACAATCCAAGCGGAGGAACAAGGGCTGTTGTTGAGAGTATGAATGATCCGCGCATTCACTATGTTGAGGGTCCTGGCAAAGGAGTTATTAAGAACTTCGAGAATGCCATCAAGCATACAACTGGTGATGTTGTATTTCTCTCAGATCAAGATGACGTTTGGCTTCCAGGCAAGGTTATTGCTGTTTGTGAGGAATTTAAAAATGGAGCAATGGTTGTTCTTCATGATGCAAAAGTAACTGATGAGAATTTAAATGTTGTTGAGGAGTCTTTCTTCAAATTAAATGGCAGTGCTCCTGGTTTTTGGAAGAACATCAAAAAGAATTCCTATATGGGATGCTGCATGGCTTTTGACGCGACAATGAAGCGCTTTATTTTACCTTTCCCGAATAACCTTCCAATGCATGATCAGTGGATTGGACTTAAGGCTGAGCAGAACGGAAAAGTGGTTTTCCTTGATACTCCGTATCTTCTCTACAGAAGGAATGATGATAGCCTTACAGGAAACCCTACTTCATTTGCACAAAAACTCAAATGGCGAATAAACATAATGAGGGACACGATTTTATGATTAAAGTATCAGCAAGTATTGTAACTTACAACAACGTCAAGTACATTGAAAAAGCTGTAGGTACTTTACTTGATTCGGTTAAAGATAAGAATATAGATTTTAAAGTCTTTGTGTTTGATAATGGCTCAACTGATGGCACAGTGGAGCTTTTGAATGAGAAATTTGGAGATGACCCGCGTTTTTCATTGCGAGACTCAGGTGGAAACATCGGCTTCGGTAAAGCTCACAATCAGATGTTAAAGATTTTTGAAAATGAATTTAAATCGGATTATCACTGTGTTGTAAATCCCGATGTAGTAATTGAAGATGATATCGTATCAATCATGTCAAATTACTGTGAAGCAAATAAAGATGTGGTACAGCTGTCACCAAGAATTTGCTTCCCTGACGGTCGTAACCAAATTCTTGGAAAGCGCAAGCCACACATCTGGTACTTGGTTGCTTCGCGTCTCCGCGGTGACGAGCCATCAAAATTGCTCTCCTATTATGCAATGCTCGACGCCGATTATACAAAACCTTTTGAGGTTTGGAACGCAACTGGTTGTTTTATGTTTTTTAGAACAGATACATTCATCAAAATCGGAGGATTTGATGATCGTTATTTCATGTACTTTGAAGATTGCGACATCACAAGGACAATGAACAAGCAGGGTAAAGTTCTTTTCTTCCCAGACGCTATTGTGTATCATGTTTGGGCTCGTGATTCGAAGAGAAACACAAAACTTAAGATTATTCACATTCAGTCAATGTTGAAGTACGACTTGAAATGGAGGACTATATAATGACATTTGCAGTAGTTTTAGCCGGTGGTATTGGTTCCAGAATGGGTAATTCTGAGACACCTAAGCAGTACCTCATGCTCGGCAAGAAGCCAATAATTATTCACACAATTGAGAGATTCTTTGTATGCCCAGACTTTGAGCACGTAATCGTACTCACACCAAAGGCTTGGGTTGCTCATACAGAGAATATGATAAAGAAGTCACTCGGTGATACTGATAAGATTACAGTTATCGAGGGTGGTTCAACTCGTAATGAGACATTAATGAATGCTATCCGTTTCATCGAGGCAAACTATGGCCTTCAAGATGACACAATTATCGTAACTCATGATGCAGTTCGTCCATTTGTTACACATAGAATCATTGAAGAGAATATTACGGCTGCCAAGAAGTACGGTGCATGTGATACTGTAGTTCCTGCAACAGATACAATCGTTGAGTCACAGGACGGCGAGGTTATCTCACAGATTCCTAATCGTGCAACTCTTTTCCAGGGACAAACTCCACAGAGTTTCAATGCTAAGAAGCTTAAGGACTTATATGAGAGCCTCACAGATGAGGAGAAGGATATTCTCACAGACGCATGTAAGATCTTCGCAATGAAGGGCGAAAAGGTCTACCTTGTTCAGGGCGAAGTTTCAAATATGAAGATTACATATCCATTCGATCTTAAAGTTGCAGCTACAATGCTCGGGGGAGATTTTGAAGAATGATTAACTCTATTTATCAGCTTACGGCACCTCGACTTATAGAGGTTACCTACGGCGAGATTGATCTCTCTGAAGGTGGCGTTCTTGTCCGCCCTTCATATCTCTCAATCTGCCGTGCTGATCAGCGTTACTACCAGGGCGCACGTTCAAAGGAAGTTCTCGCAAAAAAGCTTCCTATGGCACTCATCCATGAGTGTATGGCCGAAGTAGTGTATGACACTGAGGGTAACTTTAAACCTGGCGAGCGTGTTATATGTATACCTAATACGCCTACTGAAGATGACGATATAATTGCAGAGAACTATAGACTTTCATCAAAGTTCCGTTCAAGTGGATTTGATGGATTCCTTCAGGACTATGTACTCATGCAACCAGATCGTCTTGTTAGAATCTCAGAGGATGTAAATCCCGATGTTGCATCATTTACAGAGCTCATCTCTGTTTCAATGCATATCATCTCACGTTTTGATAAAATTGCTCACAGCCGCCGAAACTCAATCGGTGTTTGGGGAGACGGAAACCTGGGCTTCATCACAGCTATTCTTCTTTCTAAGCTCTACCCAGACGTAAAGCTTTATGTTTTCGGTATGGACTACGACAAACTCTCACTCTTCACTTTCGCTGATGAGACAATGCACGTAGATGAAATCCCAGATGACTTAAAGCTTGATCATTGTTTTGAGTGCGTTGGTGGTGCCGGTTGTGAGCCTGCTATAAATCAGATGATTGACCACATTAACCCAGAGGGCACAATCGCTCTCTGTGGTGTTTCTGAGAATAACGTTGCCATAAACACACGTATGGTCTTAGAGCGTGGTCTTCGTCTCTTCGGCAGTTCTCGTTCAGGACGTGCAGACTTTGAGAAGACTGTTAAGTTCCTTGAGGACAACCCAACTGAGGCCCATTACCTCGAGACACTCGTTGGCGAGGCTTTTGATGTTAGAACTATTCCTGACATCCACAAGGCTTTTGATGCCGATAAGGCTTTAAGACTCGGTAAGACAGTAATTCACTGGAATAAATAAAATAAGATATAACAAAAAAAGGAGGGAAACGATATGAATTTTAAAGATTTAATCTTCATAGTGTATTCCCTCTTTTTTAATTTGGGTGCAAAAGTTGGCGTTAAGAGTAATAGAGTTGCCCTTATCTCAATGCACAATGCCCACTTCAATGATGGCCTCGGCGAGGTTGAAGCTGAATTTAAGTCCCGTGGAAAGTATGACATAGTTAAGGTCGAGCGCACTGATTTAAATGATAAGCTCGGCGCAATTAAATTTTTAACTCTCAATGCTTTTAAGACAGGACGTTCAAAGTTTATTTTCTTGAACGATAACTACTTAGGCCTTGGATACTGTAAGCCAAGCAGTGAGACAAAGATTGTTCAGCTCTGGCATGGCCAGGGTGCGTTTAAGAAGTTTGGCTTCGATATTGATGTCGCACCTGACGTACGTCGTCGTGAACGTGCTGCCAATGAGAAGTTGTCCTACGTCGTAGCCTCCTCAGCGAGCGTAAAAGATATTTACGCCGGCGCTTTCGGCGTGACACCGGACAAGGTCTTAACCCTTGGCAGCCCAAATGCAGATTATTATTTCAGAAAAGTTTCAAAGAACTTTGCAAGGGAACGCCTCTATGAACTCTACCCAGAGCTTGAGGGCAAGAAGGTAATTCTTTATGCTCCAACATTTCGCGAGGATGGAAGTAATGTTTTGAACGTTGATTTTTCAAAGCTTCAGGACGATGACACATATGTCCTCGTACGTCTTCATCCACAGGTTCACAACAATGAATTTGTGAGGAATGCTTTTGATGTTACAGATTATGATAACGTGAATGAGCTCTGCTCAGTTGCCGATTTGCTCATCACTGACTACTCATCAATCTGTATGGATTTTGCACTTCAGGATAAGCCGGTTGTCTATTACGCATATGATCTTGAAAACTACAAGGGTGCTCGCGATTTTTATTTTGACTATGAGACATATGTCGGTGGCCCAGTCGTAAAGACAGAGGAAGAACTTGTTAAAACAGTTAAGCGTATTCTTAAGGGCAATGAAAACAAGCTTGATACCTTAAAGCTCAATATCAATACTCCAATTGGTATGAACAAGCCGAAGACAAAAGAAATTAAGATTGATTCTAAGGCAAAGAAGTTTAAGGACTTTAACTTTGATAACCTTGATGGCAGGGCTACGGAACGTCTCGTAGATTTCTTGCTAAAATAATTTTGAAAAATTTGTAATGAAATGAAATTAAACCCGTCTTTTAGAGTGAAACCACTTTGAAAGGCGGGTAAATTTTATGAAAAAATTCTTAGCTTTATTGATGGCAACTTTAATTCTCTTTTCCTTTGCTGGCTGTGGCAGCAAAAAAGAAAAAATGGCAGATGGTTATACAGGAGTTGCAGAAGTAAATATGTATGCAACTACAGAGTCAAAGCAAGAACTTGATATGACGGCTCCAGGAAAAGTAGCTGGAGGCAGTACAACAGGTTCTCTCAAAACAGTTTACACAGGCAATCGTAAAATTGTAAGAAACGCAAGTCTCTCGCTCTCAACGGAGAAGTTTAAAGAGACAATAAGTGCAATTGAAAAGGCTGTATCAGGTGTTTCCGGATACATTGCTTCTTCCAATGAAGATAAGTACAGTACCTATACTAATCTCTATTTAACAGTAAGAGTTCCAGCAGAGAAACTCGATGAGTTCCTCGCTGCTATTGATGGCACTGCTACAGTAACTTCTAAGTCAATTTCATCAGATGATATTACAAGTTCTTATGCTGATACAGAGAGCCATCTTGATGCTCTTCGCACAGAGCAGGAGACACTCCTTGGTCTTCTTGAGAAGGCAAACAATCTCTCAGAGATTCTTGAAATTCAAGATAGACTCACAGAGGTACGCTCTAGCATTGAATATTATCAGTCAATGATGAACACTTATAACGATGAACTTGAATACTCAACAGTTACAATGAGCATCACTGAAGTAAAGCATGAGATTGAGACTGGTGAAGGCTTCTGGTCAAGCATGTGGAAGGGTCTTAAGGAATCCTTCTATGATGTAGGAGTTGGAATTGCAAACTTATTCTCATGGATTATCGTCCATATCCCATATTTCGTAATCTTTGCTGTAATTGTTCTTGTTCTCTGTGTTATAATTAAGAAAATTCGTAACAAGAGAAAGAGTAAGAAGGCTCAGAAGGAATTAAAAGATGCAGGACAAACAGATAATTCAGATGTATCTTGATAGGAATGATAAGGCTATATCTGAGACGAAAATTGCATATGGAAGTTATCTTTTGACGATTGCTTATAACATTCTCAGTAGTAACGAGGATGCTGAGGAGGCAGAGAATGACACCTATCTTCATACTTGGAATAGTATTCCACCACAGGTGCCATTAAATCTTAAGGTATTTCTTGCAAAAATCACTAGAAATCTATCGCTTGATATGTATAGAAAAAAGCATGCTGAAAAGCGTGGCGAAGCGGGATGCGATATGCTTCTCTCTGAACTTGAGGAGGTTTTACCTGAACTCGCTGCCGGTGTCGACAATGAGACGCCGGCCGAGGCGCTTGACAGTGCTGAACTTACACGCGCTATCAATGCTTTCCTTTCCGAGCAGGAAAAGCAGCGCCGCGTGATGTTCGTCAAGCGCTACTTCTACGGTGAACCGATCTCTAAAATTGCAACAGAGCTCGGCATTACCGAGTCTAAAGTTGCGACGACGCTTCACCGTATGCGTATGTCCCTTAAGGAATATTTGGAGAAGGAGGAGATTGCTGTATGAGCCGAGAGTTTAAATTACTCGAATCAATGACTGACATTGATGAAAAGTTCATAGAGGAAGCAGATGCAGAAATCGGCGTAGAAACTGTGACTGTTCGTCCTGGCAGAAAACGCTGGATAGCTATTGCCGCATGCATATGCTTACTCGTTGTTGCAATCATTCCAATAATAAATAATATTGCTCCAATGGGTTCTGTAAAGCAAAAAGACTTTACAGATGAGGCCCAAGTATATAAATTGGAATCAAAAGATGAGGCAGTTGAAGAATCCGCAAATGGTTTGTTTGAAGCTTATAAGGGTTCTACTACAGGTTCTAATACTTCTACTTTAACTGCAAATGTAGACTCCTATGATTTTGATTCAGATAGACCTTGGGTAAAGGTAATTTGGAATAACCCAACTGATGAGGATTTAAAGATTTCTCCAAAGTTTATCATCGTACGTATCGGTGATTATGATAAGATTGAATCCACTATCTATGGCTCAACAAAAGTAGTATTCGAGGCGGTTCTATACAATGTACCGGCCGGTGGAACATACACCATCACCTATAATATTGATCGCGGCGTATATGATATCTCGAAGCCTGGTCATTACAGAATCTACTTTGACACTGCTGAGGTACCTGAGGAAATACCAGAAGGTAGATGCTTTGATTTTCAACTTGATTAATGCAAAATGAACAAACGAAGGCTCCCAATTTTGGGAGCCTTTTAATAATATATTATGTTATGATTTAAATGGTACAATAACTAGCATTTTAGGAGGCAACAATTTGGGAGCTACAACATTACTTGTAGAGACTACGCTCTACGCGATAATTAACGTAACTTGCATCTGCACTCTCTTAGTAATACTCATTATGGGTTGGCAGTCAGTTGGAAAGGGAAACAGATTTTACATGACAAGATTACTTGTCTGTGAGATGTTGTTTTGCGCTGTCGACTTCCTTTGGGTATTCGTCGAGGGTAATGTAGATACACCAAGGGAAGTTAATGTTCTTTTGAATGCTCTCTATTTCACATTGTCAGGTTTAACATCATATGAGTGGTGGCTCTATGTTGAAATGATGATGGAGACAAAATATGAAAAATATCATAAGAAGCAGAAGTACTTGCTTTCCATCCCTCTGATAATTCTTGCGTTGATGTCATTCTCTGCTTTCTTCGGTGACTTCGGTATTTTCTATATCAGCGCAGATAACGTTTATCACAGGGGACCATGCTACTTTGTTCAGCCACTTGTTGCATTTAGCTACCTTATTTATGCATCTATTATTACTGGAAGACGTGCTTTAAGAGAAAAGGTTGAAGCAAGACGTAAGATGTACGGTGCAATGTCACTCTTCGTATTTGCTCCGATTGTTTGCTTTATCATACAGTTCTTTATGCCTGGTACTCCTATGATCTGTGTAGGTTGTACCGTAGGTATCGTATTTGTGTTCTCCGCTCTTGTTATCCAAACAAAAAATAATCAAGCTTCTGTTATCTTTACTTTAACGGATGACTATGAAGCAATTATGCTCGTAGATCTTTCGACAGAGAGAATCATCGACTATCGTAATGGATTCCTCACACATGAGATTGAGGACATGTATGGAAGCGTAACATATAACTTCACCGAGCGTATCATGAGATACGTTGAGAACTTTGTCTTTGAGGAAGATAGAAGTAAAATTTATAGAGACTTTTCAGTTCATCACTTGATTCGTGAACTTGAGAGGAAAAAAGAAGTTACTGTAGATATTCGACTCATCACCGAAAACGGTCTTGAGTATTTTAGAATGAAAGCAGTTGCGGATAAGGACTTTGAGATATCACGTCTCTGTGTAATCGGATGTAAAAATGTCGATGACCTTACACGCCGTGAGATTCAGCACAACCTTCTTCTTGAGGAGGCTCGCGCTCAAGCTGATAGCGCAAACAAGGCAAAGAGTACGTTCCTCTTCAATATGTCACATGACATCCGCACACCTCTTAACGCTATCCTCGGATTTACAAATCTTGCTGAAAAAAAGATTGAAACTGATCCAGAACTTGTTAAGGACTACCTAAAAAAAATTGATGTATCTGGCCAACATCTCTTAAGGCTTATTAACGACATTCTTGATATGGCTCGACTTGAGGCCGGTAAGATTACTATTGAGGAACAGCCTTCAACAGTTCACGGCTGTGGACAGGCAATTGATGCTATGGTTAGCCCAATGGCTGCTGACAGAAATATTGCTCTCACAGTTGATTATAAGAACATCAAGCATGAGTATCTCTATGCTGATAGACTTCACCTTGAACAGATTATGCTCAACGTAGTTGGTAATGCAGTTAAGTATACTCGACCAGGTGGTAAGGTTGATGTAGTTGTTAAAGAGACTGAATGTAAGATTCCAGGATTTGGTAACTATGTAGTTACAGTCGAGGATACAGGTATCGGTATGAACCCTGAATTCCTCAAGCATATCTTTAATAGTTTCGAGCGTGAGCGTTCTGCAACAATTTCAGGCGTCGAGGGTGCTGGACTTGGTATGTCAATCACTAAGCGCCTCGTCGATATGATGGGTGGCTCAATTGACATTGAGAGTGAACTCGGTGTTGGTACGAAGGTCACCATGAGATTTAAGATTAAGCTTCGTGATGAAGATTCCGTTAAGGCTGAAACTGCTGAAAAAGTAGTTGATTTCAGCAAGCCAGTATTTGATCTTCGTGACAAGCGAATTCTCCTTGTCGAGGATAATGAACTTAACCGTGAAATAGCTAAGGAACTTCTTTTAGAAGAGGGCATTATTGTTGACTGCGCTGAAGATGGACTTGAGGCTGTAGATAAGATAAAGCTCTCGGATCCTGGCGACTATGACCTTATTCTTATGGATATTCAGATGCCAAGACTTGATGGCTATGAGGCAACAAATGTTATCCGTGGACTTCAGCATCCACAGCTCTCAAAGATCCCAATTGTTGCTATGACTGCAAATGCTTTTGAAGAGGATAGGAAGAAGGCATATGAGGTAGGAATGGATGGATTTATTTCAAAACCAATTGATCCAAAACTTCTTGTTGCGACTATCACCGATATCATAAAGAAGTAAAAATACTTGACACCTTATAATTTTAGGTGTATAAAATATGCATATTAATTAAAAAGCTTTGACGGAGAGGGCAAGTTGACCTTCACTTTAGAGAGAACCGGTGGTTGGTGTGAACCGGAAGTGGAACCTCTTGTTTGTAGCTCCTGAGCTGGTGAGAAGAAAAAGGCAACTTGAGTAGAACTCACTCGTGTAGGCTACGTTAGTGCATTAGGATTTGTCAGAATCTGAAAGTGGTTGGTTTACCGACAATTTGGGTGGTACCGCGGTAATTGATTTTATCGTCCCAAGAATGCGACGGCATTCTTGGGACGTTATTTTTTTCCTGAGAAGCCGTAGAAAGAGGTATGAAAATATGGCAAACACAAAGGCAGGACTCGATTTAAAAATCCTTGAGATGGCTCTCCGTATTCGCGAGCTTCGTGAAATTGAGGGTTACACAGTTGCTTACATGGCTGAGCAGACTGGTGTCTCTGAGGAGGAGTATAAGGCATGTGAAGCTGGTCAGCAGGACTTGAACTTCGCATTCCTTTATCGTTGCGCTCAGACATTCGGTGTCGACGTAACTGATCTTATCGAGGGTGAATCTCCAAACCTTGCGAAACTCGTATTCACAAGAAAGGGCGAGGGACAGAAAATTGAAAAAGCTCACGGCATGACTTACTACAACCTTGCCGCAGCTTTTAAAAACAGAATTTCCGAGCCACTTTATGTTGAGGCAGAGTACACTGCTGAAGCTCTTAAAAAACCAATAGAACTTACAACTCATAAGGGCCAGGAGCTTGATATCGTTCTCTCTGGCGCACTTGAAGTTCAGGTTGGTGACCACGTTGAGGTACTTCACGCTGGTGACTCTTTCTACTACGATTCAAGCACACCTCATGGTATGCGTGCTGTAGAGAATCAAAACTGTGAATTCTACGCTATCGTTCTTAACCCAACTGGTGAGCCAGTTCCAGAACTTAGAGCAATAGAGACAAACGTTGGTGAACAACCAAAGCGTCTTGGTCTTGAACAGAATGCCCGTGTATACAAGAAGTGGGTTAAGGTTGAAAAGAACGAAAATAGAACACCTATTAAGGTTGAATTTAAAAACCCTGAGAACTTCAACTTCGCATTTGATGTAGTTGATGAACTCGCAAAGACTAAGCCAGACAAGCTTGCAATGCTTCACCTTGACGTTGACAAGAATGAGAGAAGATTCACTTTCAAAGATATGATGGAACTCTCAAACAAAGCTGCAAACTATTTCACTGCTCTTGGAATTAAGCGTCAGGACAAGGTAATGCTTGTTCTTAAGCGTCATTATGAATTCTGGCCAGCAATTCTTGGCCTTCACAAAATCGGTGCTATTGCTATTCCTGCAACAAACCAGCTCAAGGTTCATGACTTTGAATATCGTTTTAATGCTGCTGATGTAAAAGCTATTCTCTGCACAGCAGATGGTGATGTAACAGATCAGGTAGATAAGGCTGCTAAAAACTCCCCATCACTTAAGATAAAACTTTCAGTAAATGGTAAGAAGGACGGCTGGCGTTCATTTGATGACGAGTGGCAGCTCTATAGCAATGAATGGAAGCGCACAAAGGATTCACCTAAGGGTGATGATCCTATGCTCATGTTCTTCACATCGGGTACATCAGGATATCCTAAGATGGCTCTTCATAATTACAAGTATCCTCTTGGTCACTTTATTACTGCTAAGTATTGGCACTGTGTTGACCCTGATGGTCTTCACCTCACAATTTCAGATACAGGTTGGGCTAAATCCCTCTGGGGTAAACTTTATGGTCAGTGGTTTGCAGAGGCAGCAACATTCGTATATGACTTTACAAAGTTTGATGCTGCTGATATTCTTCCACTCTTTGCTCAGTACCATATCACGACATTCTGTGCTCCTCCAACAATGTATAGAATGATGATTAAGGAGGACCTCACTAAGTATGATCTCTCATCTGTTGAGCATGCAACAATCGCAGGTGAGGCATTAAATCCTGAGGTATTCAACCAGCTTAAGAAACTCACAGGTCTTTCAATTATGGAGGGCTTTGGCCAGTCAGAGGGCACACTTATGATTGGTAACCTTGTCGGTGCACCACATAAGGTTGGTTCAATGGGTAAACCAATACCTATCTACGACGTTCATCTTCTTGATGCTGATGGAAATGAGGTCGAGCCAGGTGAAACTGGTGAGATCTGTGTAAACGTTGCAGATGGCGCTCCTTGTGGTCTCTTTATGTGTTACTATAGAGGTGCTGATAAGACTGCAGAAGTTTGGCACGATGGCTTCTATCACACAGGCGACCTCGCTTGGAAGGATGAGGATGGCTTCTTCTGGTATGTTGGTCGTGCAGATGACGTTATCAAGTCATCTGGTTATCGTATCGGTCCATTCGAGATTGAAAACGTTATCATGGAACTTCCATATGTTCTTGAATGTGGTGTATCAGCAGCACCAGATGAGGTTCGTGGACAGGTAGTAAAGGCGTCTATTGTCCTTGTCAAAGGAACTGAGCCTACTGAAGAACTTAAAAAGGAAATCCAGCAATATGTAAAGAAAAAGACTGCTCCTTACAAGTATCCTCGTATAGTTGAATTTAAAGAGGAACTTCCAAAGACCGTTTCTGGAAAAATTATAAGAGCAAAGCTTTAATAAAAAATTAGGTGCGGACCATTTTGGTCCGCACCATTTTTATTATTCGTAGTGACTTAAAACTTCTAAAGCTTCCTCTTTGTCTTTGGCGAAGACGTCGATGTTTACAACGTAGCCCTGAGGGGCGTCGCCATAGAGTTGCATCTCGATGCTGCCTATTGTGCCCATACCATTTGCGCGGATGTATCCGACAAATGGGCGGCCACAGATTTCATACTCAACTTTTTCGAGTATCATATCTTTTTTCTCTGAGTTGATGAAATCAACCCATGACTCGTACTCGTCCTGTGCGTCTTCCTTGTACTCCCAAGAGTAACTAACGAAGGTGCCCACACGGTCCTCGTACCATCCAGAGAATTCAACGTGGCCAGAGGTTTTGGTCTCAAACTCGGTATCGAGTTTGCAGTCCCAATCCTTTGGACAGACAAATTTGATATCTAGAGTCTCGTTTAAGTAAACTTGGTTGTCTCCTTGCGTGGAGAGTTTGCCTGGCTTGTAGACCAAGGCTTCCTCAGCCTTGCTGTTGCCACCAAAGTAGAGGCCACAGAAGAGGGCAACTACAAAAATTACTATGGCGGTGACGATAGCTGTGATGATAAGTGTTTTCTTTTGTTTTTGCTTGTCCTCTTCGCTCATTTGAGGAACTTTTGGGGCAAGAAGGTTGACATAGTCATCTGGCACATTTGGGACGCCTTTTTCATAGAGGTTCTGGTAGTAGTCACTAGTAATACCCTCATCGGTTACTTTAAGACCACAGTATGGACAGAAATTGGATTCATCAGGCATCTCAGTTCCACAGAAACTACAGACTTTCACACTTATCACCCCTTTTTAATGTAATTTAAATATGTTATCATAGTAACATACTTTTAACCAATTTGAAATGTTAAAGAGGAATAATATGGCTATTGTAGGAATTGATCTTGGTACAACCAACTCACTCATCTGTGTTTTTAGGAACGGAAAGAGTGAACTTATTCCAAATTCTTTTGGAGAATTCTTGACTCCATCATGTGTCGGAATCGACGATGATGGTGAACAAGTGCTGGTTGGCAAGATTGCCAAGGATAGGCTCATATCTCATCCGGACCTCACAGTTTCCAGTTTCAAGAGATTTATGGGCACCGACAAAAAGTTAGTAGTAGGGGACAAGGTGTTTACAGCGCCTGAGCTTTCTTCTTTCGTTATTCGTCAGCTCAAAGAGGACGCGGAGGCGTACCTCGGCGAGGAAGTAGAGGAAGCGGTTATTTCCGTTCCGGCATACTTTGATGACAACGGTAGAAACGCTACCAAGATGGCTGGCGAGCTTGCTGGCCTCCGCGTGGAGCGAATCATCAACGAGCCATCCGCTGCTGCTCTTGCGTACCGCAAGGACGATGATGGGGATGCAACGTTCCTCGTTTGCGACCTCGGTGGTGGTACATTTGATGTTTCCGTTGTTGATGCCTTTGACAACATAATTGAAATTGCTGCTGTTGCAGGCGACAACCACCTTGGTGGTGACGACTGGAACATAGCAATTGCCCAGTACTTCTGCGATGAGAATGGCATCAAGGTTGATGAGCTCAGTTCAGAGACCAAGGCTATCATTTTAAAGCAGGCGGAGATGTGCAAGATTGCACTTAACAATTCCGAACCAATAATTATGTCCGTCTCTATAGGAGAGGACTCATATATGGCTAGCCTCACAGGTAAGAAACTTGTTGAGATTAGCGCATCACTCTTTAAGCGAATTGAGGAGCCAATTCGCCGTGCACTCCATGACGCGTCTATGACGGTCAATGACATCGACTACGTTGTCATGGTCGGCGGTTCCTCTAAGATGCTCACAGTATCCAAGTACATTGAGCAACTTGTTGGTCGTGAGATGAAAGCAAACATCGACCCTGACAAGGTAGTCGGCATTGGTGCCGGCGTTGTAGCGGGCATTAAGTCCCGTGATGAGGATATCAAAGATACTATCCTCACAGACGTTTGCCCGTTCACACTTGGCACCAACATTATTAACTATGCGAAGCGTGATGATCCTCTTTTTTCTCCAATTATTGAGAGAAACTCGGTTCTTCCAACTTCACATATGGAACGTTACTACACTGTTAGTGACAAACAGGACAAGATGGTCTTTAAAATCTACCAGGGTGAGAATATGTATTGCCGTGACAACACACTCCTTGGTGACATAGAAATTAAGGTACCAAAGAATAAAGCTGGTGAGGAGTGCTGCGACGTACGCTTCACCTATGACATCAACGGTATCTTGGAAGTTGATGTCCAATGTGTCTCAACTGGAGAGACTAAGAATAAAGTCATATTAAATAAAAATATAAAACTCACAGACGAAGAGATAGCCGTAAAACAAAAGGAACTTCAAAAGCTTAAGATTCTCCCAAGAGATGAAGAGGAAAATAAGGCAATCATTGCAAGAGCAGAACGCCTTTACGAGGAAGCATTTGGTGAGTTTAGAGACATCATCGGCATAAACACACAGCGTTTTCTTGAGATTCTTGCAAGCCAAGATTCTAAAAAAATCAGGCGCAACAAGAAACAGTTCGTTGAATTCCTCAATATGGTTGAAAACCAAGAGGCTGGATTTGACGTATTTATGAGAGATTTTGACTTCGATGATGAAGAGGATGAAGATTGATGAATTGTTGGGAAATACTTGGCATCTCGCCTACTGACAATTTAAAAGAAATAAAGCGTGCCTATGCAGCAAAGTCCCGTGAGGTTCACCCAGAGGAACACCCAGAGGAGTTTAAGGCACTCCACGAGGCATATGAAATGGCCCTCGCGCTTGCAAAACGCCAGGCTATTCCAACCGTAGAGCCTGCAAGGGAGGTTGAGCCTCAGGGAGAGGTTGAAGTAGAGGAAGAGGGATACATCGACTTTGATGGCATTTTCCAAAAGTCTGATACCACGCACAACCGTGAGGTAGTTCGTTGCTCTAATCTAGTTTTTGAAAAGTTTGCTGAGCTTTTAAATACTGGAGAAAAATCAGAACTTGCCTGGTCTTCGATTTTCTATACAGAGGAATTCATTTTTGCCGCTGATTCCCCATATTTCCTATCGAGAATTACTGACTTTGTCCGTGAGAACCAGGCACTTCCAAAATGCTTTTATCAAGAACTTACTACTCTTTATAGGTTGGATATTATCGCAACGCGTGAGAGACAGGGTATATTTGAAGAGCTGATTTTCATAATTGCTCAGCGTAATATGCTGGCAACTCAGAATCAGAAGGAAACCTTCTCAAAGGTTAGTACATGGGGATATTCAATACTCGTTATACTTTATGCTATTACTGGATTTGCAACAAGAAATCTTGAAGACGTACCAATATGGATTTATTTATTGTTCCTTGCTTTTATTGTAATTTTTATTGTTGCGAAGCTCATAGAGAGATTAAAAGGAAAAAAGACAAAAAGGACTGAAGAGGAAGAACGAATTGAAGAGATTGAAAAGAAACAACGAAAGAAATCTTTCTTAAGTGTTTTTCCTGTTCATCATGTTATGGAGGTAAGATATTACTCGCGTCTTACTTTGATGGCTTGGATGACCCTGTTCTCTTTGGCTTTTTTGCAGGTGATGCTTGAATATGAAGACGATTTGTCGGCAGCTTTAGCATTCTGTGCTTTCTCACTTTCTTTGGTGGTTCTTGCTGTTTGTTTTTTAACAAATTTGATATCATTTTTAAGACATAAGATTTTAAAAATTCCAGTCTGCTTTTTGCCATTAACTGATGAGGAAAGAAAAACTAAAAATAGGCTATTTAGAGTGCTACTTGGAATTAGCATAGGTCTTATTGTTCTAGCTTTTATTTGGATATAAATTTAATGAACTTATAGTCAAAATGCACATAAAGGTGTCCGCTTTTTTTACGAGGCACCTTTATGTTTTTTATTGTTTACCCTGCTTTAGAGTAGTAAAATATTAAGCGGTAAGTTTATCGAGGTAAAACTCGAAAAATTTCGGAGAAAATTCAATAAAAGGGGGTTGAGTTTAGAATGCAGACTTTACTTGTTTATAAAGACTCCTATTCAGAACTCACAAAAGCTGCTTGGGCTGTGCTCAGAAATCCTGACGCAACCATGCAGTGGTACATCATCCCAATTCTCCTCATCTTTATCTACATCGTTAGTAAAGAAATCAGCGAAGGCCATATCAAGGCTGTTTGCGCTGGTGCTGCACTTTGGCTTGTAGATATTTGGAACGAGATTTGGAACTCTTACATCTGTGCAGTATCAGGACATGCTCCAGTATGGGGTACACCTCCTGGATCAGTTGAGGGCGTAGGCCTTGCTGGACAGAGCTCAGCGTTCGATATCCTTATTGGATACAACATTGAGATTTCATTCATGTTCTTTATCATGGGTATTGCTTCATGTCTTATGCTTCCAAAGGATAAGAAGGCAAAAATCCTTGGTATTAACAACCGTGTATTCTTTGCACTTGTAATGACAACTCTTTGTGTAGCAGTTGAGTGCTTCCTCAACTATGCAAACGTTCTCACTTGGGAATGGTCATTCTGGCAGAGAAGCTGCCCTTGGGTTCTTTGGATTATTGGTTATCTTCCATTCTTCTCAGCAGCTTATTACACATACGACCGTCCAACAAACAAGAAGGCTCTTCAGACAGTTGGTTGTCTCGCAGCACTCGACATTGTTGGCATCATCGTAGGCGCATGCCTCAATTGGATTTAAGGAGGACTTGATATGAGCGTTATTTTAAATATTGCTGATTATGCTGGCGCTTTATGGATCCTCATTGGCGCAACTGTTATCGATCTTTCAATTGTTGGCGTAGCATTCAAAGATTTCCTTTCAAAGGGCGACAAAGCTGAAGCTCCAGCAGAGGAAAAGAAAGAGGACTAAGTATTAAATAGGAGGTAACGACTATGCTTTGGGGACCAAGAACTCCAGAAGAATTTGAAGCTGCTAAACTTTATGTAGATGAAGCTTTACAGCATGTACGTTGCACTTGCAACTTCAACTGGACATTTATCGTTCTTCTCGCACTCGTAATGTGCGTTTACGTACCAAAGATTAAGGCTAAGCAGTGGGATTCAATCGGTGCTGCTCTCGGTCTTTATGGTATTCACTGGCTCTGTGAAATCACAAACGCTGTAGTTTGTCACTTCGCAGGTTATGGTATGTGGCATGTTAATCAGGACAGCACAACATTCATTCTTCTTATCGGTGTTTCATGGGAACTCTCAATGATGTTCTCAACAGCCGGTTTCACAATCGATGTTCTTCCTGAGGACAAGCACGCAAAGATTTTGGGTATTAACAACCGTTTGCTCTATGTTCTTACAATGGCTATCGGTTTCTCACTCTTCGAAATCTTCCTTGCTGGCACACCTTCATTCCAGTGGGTATGGCCATTCTGGGGTGCAATTCCAGTTTGCATCACAGTTTACATTCCTTTCTTCATCGCAGCTGTACTTGGCTACGACTTAAAGGGAAAGAAAAAGAAGATTTTCCTCGGCGCAATTTGGGGTCAGGTTGCATTATTCCTTGCACTCTTCATTGCTCTTGGTTGGATCTAATATCTATGAAGCAAAAAGCACCCAGCAATGGGTGCTTTTTTGTATTCTCTTTTTACTTAATATAGTGTAAAATAGAAGTGTTATTTTAGATGAATCGAGGCAGTACTATGAAGTATGCATTCGTCGGTGGCTATGTGCTTAATGGCCACGAGGACATGAAAGCAGAAGAGGGACTCGCTGTTTTGGTGTCCGATGACAAAATTGAAAAAATCGCACCAGCAGATGGACTCGATTTAACAGGATATGAGGTTGTTGACATTAAGGGTAAGTATTTGATGCCAGGACTTGTTAATCCTCATGTTCATCTCGCAGTTGCTGGTAATGCGCCTAAGGCAAATGCAAAACCTGTTGATTATAAGAAAGTGTTTAAGCTTCTCAATATTCCAGGTGTAAAACCTATTATGCGTATCATGAGCCAGGGTTATGCTAAAGATGAGGTTCTCTCAGGTGTAACAACACTTCGTGCTGTTGGTGGTATCTTGGATTTTGATGGCAAGGTTAGAGATAAGATCAATGCCGGCAAGGCGCTCGGTCCTCGTATCCTCGCTTGTAATAGTGCTGTTTCAGTTCCTGGTGGCCATTTTGCTGGCTCACTTGCAACTGAGGCAGAATCTCCTGAGATGGCCCGTGAGCACGTTAGACAGATTCACGCTACAAATCCTGACTGGATTAAGATAATGGTCACAGGCGGCGTTATGGACGCCACTGAAGATGGTGAGCCGGGTATCCTTCGTATGTCACCTGAGATTGTCAAGGCGGCGTGCGACGAGGCTCACAAACTCGGCTACAAGGTAGCCGCTCACGTTGAGAGCCCAGAGGGCGTACGCGTTGCCCTCGAAGGTGGCGTAGACACGATTGAACATGGCGCGCAGCCAGATGATGAGATTATTGAGCTCTTCAAGAAGACTGGCAGTGCTGAGGTTTGTACAATCTCTCCAGCACTTCCATACTGTCTTTTCGACCTCAGCGTATCTCACACAGATGAGCTAGGCAAGCGCAACGGTACAATTGTTATGAACGGTATCATCGAGTGTGCTAAGACATGTATCAAAGAGGGAATACCTGTCGGTATTGGTACCGACACCGGCTGTCCTTTCATTCGCCATTATGACATGTGGCGTGAGCTCTGCTACTTCGTTAAGTACTGTGATGTAACACCAGCATTTGCGCTCTACACCGCCACATTAAAGAATGCTGAAATTATCGGTGTCGGGGATATCACAGGCTCTATTGATGAGGGTAAATCTGCAGATATTATCGTCTCAAATGAGAACCCACTTGAGAATCTTAAGACTTTAAAGAATCTCTCAATGGTTATGGCTCGTGGTAAGCTTATAAAAGATCCTAAAATTAAAAAGGATAAATATATTGACCAAGAGCTTGATAAATACTTATAATGGAATAGAAAAGTAATAACTTTTTAAACATATCTTAAGCAAATACACTTATATTAATTCTGTACTTTGTAAAAGGAGTGACGCAAAATGGTTCAAAACACAAAAATATGGATTGATAAATGGAAAACCTTTGAGGGTAGAGCTACACGTCCTGAGTTCTGGTGGGGATATCTCGGTATCTGCCTTCTCACACTCGTAATCAGCATCATCCCTTGCATTCTCTTTGGATGCGCAATTGGATTTGAAGATTCAACAATCCTTTGGATTCTTGCAGTTCTTTCAGGTATTGTTTATCTTCCAGCCACGATCTTCCTTCTTGTTGCAACAATTGCAGCTGAAGTTAGAAGACTTCGCGATGCAGGTTTCCCATGGTGGGTAATCTTTGTATCATGTATCCCTTCAGTAGGCACTGTTGCTCTTATCGTTTTCCTTTGCCTTCCAACAGCCGAGGAACCAGTTATCAAGGTTGGCAATAACGATGCTCCTAAAGCAGAGCCAGCACCAGCTCCTGTAGTTGATGTAACTCCAGAGGAAGCTCCTATAGTTGAGGAAGCTCCTGTTGTTGAAGCTGAGCCAGTAGTTGAAGAGGCTCCAGTAATTGAGGAAGCTCCTATGGCTGAAGAAGCTCCTGTAGCAACAACTTGGAAATGTCCAAACTGTGGTTCTGAGAGTGAAGGCAAGTTCTGTGGTTCTTGCGGTACAGCAAAACCAGAATAATCATTTAAATTTAAAGAGGATGGCTTAGCCATCCTCTTTTTTAAGTCCCATTTTTGGCGCTGACAGATTTACCGTTCGTGGTATAATTTTAATCACGAACGGAGGTTTGATAGAGCATGAGTGGTAGGATAATTCTTACTGGCCTTTTAATGGCCTTAACTCTTGTCTCTGGAACTGTGAAAAACAACGTAAATATGGGGAATATTGGCGAAACTAGTATAGAAGGGATCACGTGTGTAAAGGAAATCGACTTTACAGACGAACCGTTTTGTCCTGATTCTTTAGAAAAAGCAATGCTCGACGAGGTAAATATTGCGAGAAAAGCTTATGAAAAAAACGCCGTAGTTATGAGCTTTGACTTAAACGAGTGTGCTAGAATTAGAGCTCGTGAAATAGCTGTCAGTTTTTCTCATACTCGGCCTGATGGCAGGACGTTTAATACCGTTCTATCAGATAATGGTGTAGCCTTTAAAAATTGGGGTGAAAACGTTGGAAGAGGACAGACCTGTCTCTCTGATGTTATGAGTGATTGGATGAACTCTGAAGGACATAAATCAAACATCCTATCCTCCCAGTACAGCTTTACAAAATTTGGTTGTGCTCATGAGGTTATTGACGGTGTAGATTATTGGGTTCAAATATTCATAAGTGACTAAAAAAAATAAGGACGGCCTTTTGTACCTTCATTTTTTGTGTTATACTTCTTTATACGAACGATTTATGGGTATGGCTACAAATTATTTGTCAAACATTAAATTTTTTCTAATGTCGATGTCTGTGAGCTCGTTTGCCCGCTCATCATTGTAGATTGCCCAAAAGATTCAATTGCATCAAACATGTGTTGCCCTACTTAAAATGTGGTATAATCATTCTATCATATTTGTATAAATTAATACATAGGGGAAAATGAGGAAGGAGTGATAGTATGTGGCTGGGAAGGAAGTATGCAGAGGCATTTAACGTTAAGGATGCAGAATATTTAAGTATAGTTGAAGATCTGCTTATACTCGAAGGAGTAAAGCAAATGGACAAACATATTCAACATAGTGACATTACTACACTCGAGCATACGCTTTGCGTAAGCTTTATTGCATTTTGTGTTTGCAAAAAGCTGGGCCTTGATTATCGTGCTGCTGCGCGTGCCGGGCTTCTGCACGACCTCGTCTACTACGACTGGCACGAAGCAGACCCAGCGCATAAATACCACGGCTACCGCCACCCACTTTTTGCCGTCCAAAATGCAAGGGCCTTAACTGAGTTATCAGAAAAAGATGTGGATATCATTATCCACCATATGTGGCCCCTTACCCCAATACCTCCTAGATACAAAGAAGCTTGGGTTGTCACCTTCGTAGATAAATACTGTGCAACGAAGGAGACATTGCGAAAATATAAAAAGAATCCGGTGAATTATAGAAATGAATAATGTGGCTCAGTACTTTTTGTATTTCATCATGTATTCAGTCTTTGGCTGGATAATGGAGATGATTTACTGCACTATTACAAATTACTTTCGAACTAAGAAGTTTAGTATCCATAACCGAGGTTTCCTATACGGCCCTCTGTGCCCTATTTATGGCACTGCGGCAACCGTAATGATACTTGGGCTTTCAAACATAAAGAACGTGCCTTTAATGGTCATTACAGGAGTTATACTCTGCGATACAATTGAGTATTTCACAAGTTACATAATGGAAAAACTTTTCCACACACGTTGGTGGGATTACAGCGATAAAGCACTAAACATCCATGGAAGAATCGATTTAAACCACTCTATCCAATGGGGCATTTTATCCTACGTATTCATCAATTACATTCATCCATTCTTCTCGAATGTATTTGAATCCTTCAACGAAACCCAGCTTATTGAGATAGCAGTTGTAGTATTCGCATATTTCCTCTACGACATTATTAATACTGTTGCATCTACAATTTCTATCCGCAATCTTCAAAGCCATATGGAAAACATCCGCGCATCCTTCTCAATACTATCAGAGGATTCTCCTCTTAAGCGTGAGAAAATTCCTGAATATATATCCGAGTTTAGAGACAAGCTCGCCTACGTTCGAAGAACAAGACGTGCTCGCCATATTCTTATTGCTTTCCCTGAAATTATGAATCTCATGGAAAAAGAGATGGATGAAATCCAGTCCATTCCACACGAATTCATGAACGACATCGATGACATACGTCGTGAAATTCGAAACTTCATCGACGACCATCGCCCAGAAATGCACTAAGCAAAAAGACCCGCTCATCCGTCGGTCGTCCTTTGTTTTTGATTAAACTTTGTACCATTCACCACGGCATGGAACGATAAAGTGTGTATCTGGATAAGTCTCTTCGCACATTGGAAGGAACTTGTCGAGTTCCATTGTTGTTGTAACAGGTGGGAATGCGTTATCCCAGTGGTCAAAGAGTACCTTTGGTGCTGGGAAGTAACCGAGAATATCGATTGAGTGTGGGAACATCTTCTTGAGGCGAAGGCCCTGGAATGGATATACGAGCATATCAATCTTTTCTGGTCTTACGTCTGGCTGATAGATGTTAGCTGAGCCCATGAGATAGAGAGTTTTCTCTCCGTCAGAAATCTCAAAACAGAAAATATCAAGAGTATCAATCTTGAATGTGAGCTTCTGCTGAACACCCATGATTGCTGCACGTGCGAGATTTACTGGGTTGATAAGTCTGTGAGCAAATGTGAAGAAGAGTGATTTGTCCAAATCACAGTGGAGACCTTGGTGAACCTTAACTGTGAGGCTACCGATTTCAAGTGTGTCGCCTACGATAATCTCGTACATGTTCTTTGTGTCGTAGTGACGTTTTCTAGCAGTTCTAATACCACGGTCATTTACGTAGATTGGAACGTTGCCAGCCTGCTTTGAGAACCTATCAATCTTTGTGAAGTGATCAAGGTGTGGATGAGTGATAAGGATGGCTTTAACGTCGTTGAGTTCCTTATCTGTGATCTTTCTAAAAAGCTTGTTGTATGGCTGATTATAAGGGTCAATCAACAATACATCTTTACCGTTTCTAACGAGAACGGTGGCTGTTCCGAGCCATTGTACTTCCATTTTTACATCTCCTCAAAAATGTAGTTCGTTATTTTTTTAGCAAGGTAATTCTACCACTTTTCACCTATATGTAAAGGTGAAAAATAATTTCATTATAAAAAATGCTTGCATTCTCTATTTATATTTGTTAATATTATTGAGCGCTTCGGCAACAGTCGAGGCAACTTCCCGGACGGTCCTCTGACAGGTTCTGTGTATGAACGTTCTGATTTTTTTATATGGAGGAAAACACAATGGATGCACTCAAAGTAATCACAGAAGGCCAGATCAAAGAAAACGTTACAGATTTTAACATCGGTGATACTGTAAAGGTTCACGTTAAGATTAAGGAAGGTAACAGAGAGAGAGTACAGGTTTTTGAAGGTACAGTTATCGCTAGACGCGGTGGCGGCGTTTCAGAGACATTCACAGTTCGTCGTGTATCATACGGCGTAGGTGTTGAGAAGGTATTCCCTGTTAACTCACCAAACGTAGAAAAGATTGAAGTTGTACGTAAAGGTAAAGTTCGCAGAAGCAAGCTCTACTATCTCCGTGATCGTGTTGGTAAGGCAGCTAAGGTTAAGGAGCAGCTTTAATTTTATAGGCTATTTGAGGACAACTTCGGTTGTCCTCTTTTTTTGCATAATCAATAAAAAAATATAGGTTTTTTCTATACGCGCGTTAACACTATTTGCCTTGTTTTAACGCGCGCGTTTTTTTATAATACTTGAGGTTAGATAAAATATTAACAAAGGAGAACAACCTAAAAATGAAAGACCTAAAACACATTCATTTTTACGAGGACCTTCTTGAGCAGGCTAACAA
>JAKSQX010000011.1 GCA_024403955.1 Clostridia bacterium
TCATATTTTGATGAGGCCGGAAGACTTGTATGTATTCCACCTAATTTATAATTTGAAGATTAATTAGGTATTTTCGAGCAATGACTCGTAATATAAAAACTATTATTTTAAAGGAGAGATTCACGATGAAACTTTCAAAGATTCTCGCACTCGTACTCGCACTTGCAATGGTATTCACATTTGCAGCATGCGCAAAGGCTCCAGCAGCAGTTGATGAGCCAACAACAGAAGCAGCTACAGAGGCTCCAACAGAGGCAGAGCCAGTAGCAGCTCCAGAAGGCGCTCCAGAGATTAAGGACGCTACAGAAAAGATCACATTTGCTGATTTCTCATTCAAAGTTAACGGCAAAGAGATCACAAACAAGGACCTCGAAGGTTGCTCAATCTACAAGATCACTGTAGAGACAGTTAACTCAAAGGGTACAGCATCTGAAGCTACATACGGCGGCTATGCTATTAAGGACGTTCTTAAGGCAGCTGGTTGCGCAGACGCTACAAAGATCACAGCAGTTTGCAGCGATGGTTATGAAGGCGACGCTTACACAATCACAGACGTAAACGCTCCATATTGCCTCCTTGCTATTGAGAAGGATAAGGAGACAGGTGAAGAGGGCACAGTATGGTTTGCTCCTTGCCTTGAAGAGACATCTCAGGCTTACGCTAAGCTCGTAGTTGAGATCGTAGCTGAATAATTTAAAATTTAATTTCTGAAATTTTAAGTGAATCTGAGGAGGGTGTGACGGCACCCTCCTGTGGTTCGACATTTTACTTTTTAGGGGAGACAGTCATGAATATATTTGAAGAGATGGTAAAAGCCAACAAGTCTTTTAAGGCATATGCTGTTGTTACTGTAGTAAATAGCAACGGCATCGGTACAGCTGATTCTGGTAAAAAGATGATTATGTATGCTGACGGTATGATCGTTGGTACAATTGGTGGTGGCCAATTTGAATTTGAATGTATGAAGATTGTAAGAGGAATGATTGCAAAGGGCAAAACAACTGAGATGATAAATTTCTCTGGAGTAGACTTGCTCGTTGAAGTTTATGATGCAGGTAATACTCTTGTAGTTGTTGGCGGTGGCCATGTAGGTAATTGCTTGCTCAAAACTGCAAAACTTTTGCCTTTTGCAACTATTCTTATTGATGACCGTGATGAGGGTCTCATTACTGAAAGTAGAGAACTTGCAGATCACTATATTAAATGCACAAACTATGAAGAAGCTATTCTATCATCTGAAATTCCAGAAGGCGCTTATTATTTCTGTGCCGCATGGAATCACGATTTTGATGCTCAAGGTCTTAAGGGAGCGCTTCAAAAGAATCCAAAGTATGTTGGAATGGTAGGCAGTCGTGAAAAAAAGGATGTTCTTTTTGCTATGCTTCGCGAACAGGGAGTGTCTGAGGAACAACTTGATTCAATTTATACGCCTGTAGGCCTTGATATCGCTGACGGTTCTCCAGCTGAAATAGCTTTTGCTATCATGGCAGAAATCTTAATGATTAAAAATAACGGCACAGGAGAAAACTGCAAGGGAATTAAGACTAAATTCTTATCAAGTAACTGCGATAGTATGGTTGAACCAGTTGAGGAGGCTTAATCGTGAAAAGACTATTTGCCCTTTTACTTTGCCTCTTAATGGTATTTTCTTTGTCTGCTTGTGCGAAAGAGGATACAACAGTTCCCAAGGGACCTGAATTCCCACTTCAGTCGGGTGATAACATCCACACTATCGCCTTTATCTCTGATACACAGAGATTTTCAGAGAAGACATTCAATGCGGTTTATCAGTCATTTGTTGATGACAAGGATAAATACAACATTGAGTATGCCGTTCATACTGGAGATATAATCCAGGAAGGTAATGACTTGGATGCTGAATTTACAATTGCAAAGAATGCAATGAGCAAGCTTGACGGTGTTATTCCTTATGGTGTACTCGCTGGTAACCATGACCAGGAATATAACTCGGACACACCATTTGCTCGCTATGCTAGTTTCTTTGGCGATGCATCATATAAAGACTGTGACTATTTTGCAGGCTCATATGCTGACTGTCGTGCACATGCTCAGCTCATTACAATCGGCAGCACAGATTTCATCTTTGTATACATAAGTGATGGTCCTGATAAGGGCTGTGTTACTTTTGCAAATGAGATGTTTGCAAAGTATAGCGATAGAGTTGGTGTTCTCTGTACACATAAGTATCTTGAAGAGGACTTGGACCTCGATGATATGGGTGAATATCTTCTCAAAAAAGTTGTTGAGCCAAACGAGAATGTAAAACTCGTTCTCTGTGGACATGAGTCTGGTGCTGGTTATACAGAATCTAAAGTTGGAGATAGAACTGTTCTTCAGGTTATGGCTGACTATCAGGATGCTCATAATGAGGGATCGCTTATGTATCTTCAAATTGATGAGGATGCAGGAACTTTAACCGGTATCTCATATTCACCTATCAAGGATAACTATGATGGATATAAGGACGTTGATACTGATCAGTTCCAGGTAAAACTTCCTTGGTAATATTTTTAAGGTTGGATAAATAATGAATTGCAATTTTTGCGAATGGCGTTGCGATTTATCAAACGGAAACGGCATCTGCGGCAGGTATAAATGTGAAAATGACAAGGTGGTCGAATGCGAGCCATTCGACTGGATTGATTTTTACCCTTATACCGTCGAGAGTATGCCGTTTTACCATGTAATGCCAAATGAATATGTTATACAGACCGGTACAGTGAGCTGCAATGCTCACTGCAGCTATTGTATAAACTCACATTTGGCAATAGATAAAAATGACGCTCGTAAACTTAAACATAAGAGCGCAGAGTCACTAGTTGCGCTCTGCAAACAGATGGATACTAAAGGTGTCGTATTTGCAATAAATGAGATCACCTGCTTTATCCCATCTGCAATAGAGGTTGCAAAGCAGCTTCATGCCGAGGGTCTCAAAGTTGGTTGCCTCACAAATGGTTTCCAGACTGAGGAGACGGCAAGGCTACTTGCTGACAATATGGACTTTATCAACGTAAGTCTTAAGTCCCTCTCAGATGAGTTCTATAAAAAAGACCTCGGTCTGTCCTCAGTACAGCCAGTCCTTAGAAACATAAAAATCTTTAATGAGAAGACTCATCTTGAGATTGTTACACCTCTTGTTCATGAGGTTGTAAATAATGAGATTTACGACATTATGAATTTCATCTACAGTGTGAATCCTGAAATCGTGTGGCACCTCTTCCGCCTCATGCCAAATTATGAGCGCGCAGATGAGCGTGACATGACACACGAGGAAATGTTGAAAATCTATGAGACCGCGAAGCAGAAATTGCCATATACATATCTTGGCAACTTTGCGGGTTCACAGTGGGTTGACACATATTGCCCAGATTGTGGCGAACTCATTATTAAACGTATCTGCACAGGAGCTTGGCTCGGTGGAACAGTATTCAACAATGTTGTTGATGGATGTTGCCCTAAGTGCGGTAAAAAGATATCGGGAGTGTTTTAAATGTACGAGATAATGCTTGATGTAAATGGTTGGCAGGGTCTGTTTGATTTTCAAACTGGTGCACCGATCCCACTTGAAGGAAAGCCTTATCTAAAACTTTCAAAGAAGATTTCAAGCAGACATCCTTATCCAGGAGATTTAAATCCGGAGACGACAGCGTGGACGACTGACTTTGCACTCGACGTAGTCAAAGAGTATGATCCAAGACTTATGCTTCTCTGTTATGCAAATGGCATGATAACCCGCATCAATTCAAAAATGGGTGCCGTTGAGACAAAGGACTTGGAGAGAGAACTCCTCTCAGAGGCTTTTCGTTTCGCTGAGGAGGCAAATTATGAGCCTATCATTGTCAGTACAGGTGATATGAGAAAAATTGATAAGGTTGTCAACATGGATGATATTGAGGGATACTTCAATGTCTCATCTGACCCTTATATCGCAGGTATCTTTGGTGCTACACCAAAGGACTATGAGACAGTTCAAAATATCATCGGAGTGAAGTCCTACTTAACAAAGCATGATTTCTTTGAGAAGTATCACATCTATGATGATTATGCTGTTGAGAGAACTCCAGATATCATACTCTTTGCTGAGGATGACTACGCTTTCACAAATACTGGTAACCGTGGCACAACTCTTGAAGAGATTCCGGCAAGAAAGAAGACCTTCAAAGCTTATTCAAAGCTCGAGGGTCTTCCAAATGATATTTTTAAGTTTAGAGAATTTATTGATTCTCATCTTGAACAGGGTAAGCGTATAGCTGTTATCGTACTTGAGGGTATTGATGACGATAGCATGCCAGAGGGCTCAATCGATGTAAATAAGGAGAAGGATGGCATCTTTTATTCTGAGGGTGTTCTTTTCTATTACGCACTCTTAAATGCAAAAGAATTTAATGCTGTGGGAATGCCTTATATTTTCCACAACCCATTTACAAAGAGAAGACCAGATGCTAGATACTCATACAGTTATATAAAGACTGATAATTTCCAGGACCCAATCGGTTTCAACAGAGATTTTAAGACGGCATCAGTTGGCACTCGTTCAGGTATCTTCCATTCAGCATGTATGTGTGATTATTCATTTGAATGTCACTGCAGAGGTCTTGCAGAGTCAGGTGTCTTGACCTTTATAAACAGCGAGAAACTCAAATAACTTAGAATGTGGTGGTTCTTTGTTAAAGAGACTATATAAATACTCGGAGGGGTACAAGAGGGAGACGTATCTCGCATCAATCCTTGTTGTGCTTGAGATATTCTTTGATGTACTCATTCCGTATATAATTGCACGTCTTATTGACGATGGCGTCACTGGTGGCAGTGTACGCCTAGTTCATATTTATGGCGCGCTCATTATTGCTGCAAGCGTTGTATCGCTTGTCTTTGGCGCATTTTCTGCAAAATGCGCAGGCAAGGCGTCGGCTGGCTTTGCAGCTAACCTTCGCGCCGCAATGTATGAGAAGATTCTTCATTTCTCATATAGAGATATAGATGAATTCTCAGCATCAAGTATCGTCACAAGGATGACTACTGACACCAACAACTTGCGCAACTCATACTTGATGCTTGTTCGAATTGCATTCCGTGCACCCTCTATGTTTATCTTCTCCGTCGCAATGGTTATTGCTGTCGGAGGAAAGATAGTACTCATCTACTGCGTACTTATTCCACTTCTTGTAGCAGTTGTTCTCTCACTTATGAAGGCAACTCGTGAGAAGTATAAAAAGGTATATGCTGCATACGATAAAATCAATTTGAAGATTGCGGAGAACCTCCGTGGCATTCGAGTTGTTAAGAGCTTCGCAGCAGAGGATAGGGAATCAAAGAAGTTTGAGGAGAGCACACAGGAAGTTTATGATAACTTCACATCTGCAGAGAAACTCCTCGCATTCTCATTCCCATTCATGCAAATCACTGTAAATACATCACTCATAATCATCTCTTGGATAGCATCACACTGGATTGTGGCTGGAACGTTCACTCCAGGTGAGCTCACATCTTTGATTTCATATTCAATGCAGATATTTATGAGTGCCCGTCTTTTCATCACAGTGTCCTCATCAATTGCTCAATCTCAGGAGACAGCAAGACGTTGCCTTGAGCTTATTGACCATGAGGTTGAGGACAAATCAAATGGAGATTCATTTGATGAGAAGAATTATGACTTAAAGTTTGATGATGTAAGTTTCAACTACTTTGCTTACAAGGACGCAACTGATTCAAGTAACGCTATAAGCAATGTTAGTTTTAATATTAAGTCGGGTGAGACAATTGGTGTTATCGGACCTACAGGTTGCGGTAAATCAACACTTGCCCTTTTGATGGCCAACCTCTATGAGGCGACAGATGGTAAGGTAACTCTCGGGGGTAAAGATATTAATGGTATATCTTCTACTGACCTTCGCCATAACGTAGTGGTTGTGCTTCAGCAGAGTATCCTCTTCTCTGGAACGGTAAGAGATAATCTTGTAAACGGACTCTCAAAAGCAGAGCAGGGCGAAGATCTCGATGAGAGAATTAAGACTGCGCTGACACTCGCAAAGGCGGAGTTTGTGTATGAGCTCGAGGGCGGTCTCGACTACGACCTCTCGCAGTCAGGTACAAACCTCTCCGGCGGTCAGCGCCAGAGAATATGTATCGCCCGTGCGCTTCTGCGCAATCCAAAGATTATTATATTCGATGACTCAACATCTGCAATTGATGCAATGACAGAGAAGGCAATCCGTGAGAACCTTCATAAATCTCTTCCGGATGCCACAAAGATTTTTATCAGCCAGAGAATTGCGTCGGTTAAGGGCTGCGACAGAATTATTGTTCTCGACAACGGCACAGTTGATGCGATTGGTGAGAGCAAAGAGCTCTTAAATACAAGTAAAGTTTATGCTGATATCTACAGCACTCAGATTGGGGGTGCTGCAATATGAAGCGACTTTTCTCATACTTTGATAAGCGACATATCTTACGCTTAACAGTTGTTGTAATCTGTATTACGCTGAACTCTTTGGTAACTGTTGCAGCATCACTTTTCCTCAAAGCCTTGGTGGATAAGTATATCCCTGCAGTTATCAGTTCAGGAGGCACTGATTTCCATGGCATCCTTGTTATCTGTATTCAGATGATGGGTGTATACCTCTTCAGTGCACTCTGTGCTTTGACTTACAACAGACTTATGGTAGACATATCTCAGACAATCATTAAGAGAGTCCGCAACGATATGTTCCACCACCTCCAGAGACTTCCAATCAAGTACTTTGATCAGAATGAGTACGGCGACATCATGAGTAAGTTCACCAATGATGCAGTAACTTTGGAGGACTTCTTAACAAGGACATTCCCAGATGCAGTTTCATTTATTATCACGATAACTGGTGTCCTCATCACAATGCTCTTCTTGAGCCCACTCGTAACAGGCGTAGTTCTTTTATCACTTGTTGGAATTCTTCTTTCCACAAGATTCTTGGGCAAGAAGAATAAGCAGAACTTCATGCGCCAGCAGAAGACAATGGGCGCGCTCAATGGCTTTACAGAGGAGAGTGTTGAGGGACTTAAGACAATTAAAGTCTTCTCATCTGAGAAGGAGAATGAGCAGTCTTTTGATAAGCTCAACAACAACCTCTACGGTACAACTAAGAAGGCCTCCTCATATGCAAATATGATGATGCCAATTACCGGAAATCTCGGTAATGTTCAGTATGCACTCATCGCCATCTTTGGTGGTGTACTTGCAATAAAGGGAATCGGCGGTCTCACAATCGGTATTATCGCTGCATTCCTTCAGATGAATAAGAGTTTCACCTCTTCAATCAGCCAGCTTGCGAATATGGTCAATGCCATCTCACAGGCAAAGGCCGGAATGGGTCGAATCTTCAACCTCCTTGACGAGGAAGAGGAGACAGATGAGGGAACTCTCGTTCTTGAAAATCCAAAGGGACATATTGAGTTTAAGAATGTAAGCTTCTCATATGTTGAGGGCACTCCAATCCTTAAGGAAGTCAGCTTTGAGATTAAACCTGGCACAAAGGTTGCTCTTGTTGGTTCAACTGGAGCGGGCAAGACAACTCTCGCGAGTCTCATCGGCAGATTCTATGATGTCGACGAGGGAGAGATTCTCTTCGACGGAGTCAACATCAAGGAATACACTAAGGAATCACTAAGACTCGCCGCGGGTGTAGTTCTTCAGGACGTCAACTTGTTTACAGAGTCACTTCTTGAAAATATTCGCTTTGGTAACAGAGAGGCAACTGATGAGCAGTGCATCAGTGCTGCAAAGGCAACTAATGTTGATGCTTTCGCAACGAAGTTATCTGACGGCTATGCCACAGTTATCACGGGCAACTTAAGTGGCGTGTCCGGTGGACAGCGCCAGCTCATCTCAATCGCCCGTGCCGAGGTGGCAGAGCCAGCACTTATGATTCTCGATGAGGCGACCTCATCTGTTGATACACGTACAGAACTCTTAATTAATGAGAGTCTTGATACTGTTATGGATGACAGAACATCTTTAGTTATCGCCCACAGACTTTCAACTATTAGAAACGCTGATAATATCATCGTTCTTGAGAATGGTGAAATAGTTGAGACAGGCAATCACGATGAACTTATGAATAAGAAGGGCAGATATAACGAGCTATATACCTTGGCCTTTGAGAATGACAATTAAAAGGAGAATAAGAGATGAACAGAATCTTAAAAGCAATTATTTGCGTCACTTTGGTGACAGCAATTGTTTTGAGTTTTGCAGCTTGTGCAAAGCCTGAAATTTTGGATGGTCCCGGAATGATTAATACAGTAGGTGAACTTCCAAAGGCAGATCCTGATCTCGATTCAATGTTCGGTGTTGATAAGAACATCACAACTTTGAACATAGACGAATATTTAGGTCGTGGAGATACTGTTTACCGTGACATGAGAATGCTCTATGACCCTGCAGACTATGCTGCAATTGGTGGAGATGCAGACCTCTCATTCTCTATCACAGGATTTAAGGTTGTTCCTTATCCATTTATCGGTTCACTTCAGACTCTTCCAGTAGACAATGCTTATACAGGCGAATGTCTCTACACTGTTGAGTGGAACGATGACGGAAGCATTAAAGATGCATATCCAAACTATGTTGAGTCAGAACTCGCTCTTAAAGAACTCTTCCCACAGGATAAGAACATCATCCTCACTTGTGGAGGTGGCGGTTATGCCGGCATGACACGTGCACTTCTTATCTTCCTTGGATGGGATGAGACAAAGCTCTACAACATCGGTGGTTCTTGGGAATACAAGGGTGACAACAGATTTGAGATTATGGTTTATCCAGAGGATGCCAATGATGCAAACTTCCTCGCTACATGGCGTGCAGATTATGCGTTCATCCAGTTCGATAAACTCCATTTGATTGCTGACTAATCGAGGGACACTATGAAAAGAATTATTTCAGTTCTTTTAGTACTTGTTTTGATGCTCACTTTTTACGGATGTAGTAAAGAGACAGAAAAAACAGATGGTACAAAGAAAACCAAAACAACAAATATAGAGAATCCTTATGATATGTTCCACTATACGCATTATGCCTCAGGAGGAACACCTGAGGAGGAGACGGCAGTTATCCTCTTTGAGCAGACGAACTCGACCTTCACTTCGTATCAGGTCGCTTTCATCTCCTGCACCTGCCGTGATCCAAGTGTAAATTATTACTCAGTCATGTACATTGAACTCTTAAACACTAAGGATGATCCACAGGATGCTGCAATTCGTGCCATCACCTTCTCAAAAGGACAGGGCATGTGGGGTGACAGTAATCCTACCTACGGCACAACCGATTACACTCCAGAATATTTTGATGAGAACTTCATTCAACCAATGGTCGGAAAGACAAAGGCTGATTTTGATGCCTGGGGTGGATATAAGACGCAAATTAAAGGAATTGATGTAGATGCAGTTACATCTGCAAGTGTTTCAACAAGTAACATCACATCTTGCATCAAGTCTTTATTTGAATATCACGTAAATAAATATTATGCGGATAAGATCGCAAAATAAGGAGGAAGACATGAGAAACAAGAAGATTTTAGCCATCTTGATCATTGCGCTTGTCGGTATGTTCGTACTTACCGCTTGTGCATATGATGCAACGCTCTTTAAAGATGTGGATTTTGCAAATTCTCCATTTAAACACATCACAAATGGCGGTAAAGATGGTGAGGAACCTTACAACATCAGTGCTATCACTGGTGCGACTCTCACAATTGAGGGACCTGGCATGAAGAACTCAGTTCCACTTTCAACAAAGGAACTTGAGAATCAGAATGACGGTCTTGCTCGTGGTGTCTACAAGGATAAGAATGGTAGATTCGCATACGAAGGTATCGATGTTTACTATCTCCTCAATGACATGGCTGAGGGCGACAGCGGCATCGTTATGACTGATACTGCTTACAAAGTAGTATTCAAGAATGCTAACCGTGAGACAGTTGCAGAACTCACACTTAAGGACATTGAGAAGGCTCACAAGGACGGCCAGCCTGTTCTCATCACTTATGGTATGGGCTCAGAGGACGGCAAGACAACTGTTGCTCCTTACGTATTCTCAGGTGCAAACCCTGGTGAACACACAAACGGTTATGTCAAGGAACTCGACAATGAAGATGGTTGCTTAAAGCTTGTTTATAACTTTACTAAGTATGGTAAAAACAAGGGTTACAAGGAATTCTCAAACTGCGCATATCTCTATGTTGTAGAGGAGAAGACTCCTGGTTTCAAGCACACTGAGGCAACTAACGAAGCATATGCAAACGAGGACCTCACAAACTATGTAATTTCTATCTCAGGTAAGGCACTTGGCTATGAAGTTGACTTCACAGTTAAGCAACTTGAGGATATGGTTAAGTACGGCAAGGGTGGCGCTATAAAAGAGGGAGGCCTTGGCTATAAGGATTTCTACTCACTTGCTAACAATACATATTGGTATGTAAATGAGTATGAGGGTCTTGACCTCTATAAGCTTCTCCAGTACGTTGGTATGCCAAGCGCTGAGGCACTCGGAGATGATGCTGAGAAGACAGATGTAACATTCTCAGCAGCAGACGGTTATACATCTGCAGAGAAGTTCACTGTAGCTCAGCTTGCTGACTACGACAACTTCGGTTATTACAAGAAGAATTCAGCTGACCTTGATGACGGCACATACGTTTCAACAAATGCTGACCTCGTAAAGACTGGTTATCCTGTAATGCTTGCATATGGCGTAAACTCTTATCCATATACAATTAAGAATACCGATGATGGATTCGTATCTGGTCTCTCAAATAACGGTGGACCAATGCGTGTAATCTTTGGTAAGACAGAATATAGTCATCCAAACGGATCTAACCAGATTCAGTACCTTTCAAATATCGTTGTTGGTACAAACTATGCTCTTTCAACCCACTACGGTTCAAGAGATGAGGATCAGCAGGAACTCGCTGATAACGAATTTAAGGTAGTTGTCAATAACGATGACGGTTCTAAGCTCTCTGATGACAAGTTCTCAGTTAAGAAGTTTGAGGACCTCCTATATGGTGAAGATGCTACATCTAACCAGATTAAAGCAGCAAAGATTAAGGGCGTATTCGGTGGAGACATCTATGAAGGTATTGATCTCGACTACTTCCTTTCAAACATCATCGGTATCCCTGGTACAAATGGTACTGTAACATTCTCAAATGGCAAGGATAAGATGAAGGTTGAACTCACTGACCTCTTTGGACAGGGCGGCTTTATCGCATTTGCTAAGAATGGTACTCCACTCGTTGAGACAGACAAGAGTGCGGGCTATGTAGCTTCACGTGACCTCTCTCCAATTTCTGATGAACCAGGTACATACAAAGTTGAAAATGCTGGCGGACCTCTTATGCTCGTAATTCCTGATAAGGAGAACGGCGCAGAGAAGGCTGAGTTCTTAAAGAACGTAACAAGCATTGAAGTAAATGTTGAACCTGACCAGTATGCTCACTTAAAGGGCGATGCAGCAAAACTCGCAACTGATGAAATCGTATTCACAGGTGAGGGTATGAACGCTGAGACAACTTATACAGTTGCCGACCTTGAGGGTATGCAGAAGGTAGCTCAGACACTTGACTTCGGCAAGGAGCGTTTTCGTGGTATTCCAATCTACGACCTTCTCATTTCAACAGGTATTCGCTATAATACAAATGAAGTAATCTTCACAACTGCAGATGGTAAGACTGAGACATTTAAGCTCGGCGACCTCCGTGGTGGTGATGATGTTACTGCACCACTTCTTGCATTTGGTAAGGGTGATGTAAGCAAGGCAATCAAGGAAGGTAAACCTCTTGATGCATCTGAAGGCCCACTTATGCTTGTAACTGAGGACAAGCAGCTCAAGTCAGTTGTTAAGGTTGAACTTACAACTATTGAGATGGCAAGCTGGGATCACTCTGCATCGGATCTCTATACCAAGTTCCTTGATGAGACTTTCACAGTAACAATCAAGACTAAGTCAAACGAGAAGTCATATGAGTATACACTCAAGGAACTCGAGGCTTTGACTGACCTTGTTGAGCGTACAGACTATACAGTTCTTGACCTTGGCACATGCGAAGGTATCAATCTCTGGGGTCTTGTTAAGTACGCAGCAGGTGGAGATTTTGATCTTTCAAATCCAACATCTGTAAACGGTTATGCAAGTGATGGCTATTCAAAGGATCTCCTTTCAATCTTCGGTATGGAAGCACTTGAAAAGGGTGTTGTTGATGGCAATGGACAGCGTAAGCCAATTATTGTTTGCTATGCTGTAAATGGTTATCCACTTGTATATGATGAGAACGATGAGGGCTACACAGGTCTTGTTGCAAATGGATATGGTCCAACACGTTTCGTAACAGAGACAAACCAGGGCGCATCTGTTAAGCATGCAAACAAGATTGTTGTTAACCTCGACTAGTTGAATTAATTGAGCCGGAGCTTTTGCTCCGGCTCATATGGGGACTCTATGAAAGATAGTTTTGGGAGAAATATTGATTATTTAAGAATATCTGTAACTGACAGATGCAACCTCCGCTGTGTTTACTGTATGCCAGAGGAGGGTGTTGAACCTATTTCTCACTGCGACATTTTGTCTTATGAAGAGATAATGAGACTTGTTGGAATCTTCGCAAGTCTCGGTATCAAGAACATCAGGCTCACTGGTGGAGAGCCACTTGTTCGTAAGGGCATTGAGAACTTAATTGCAGATATTAAGAAGACCCCTGGCATTGAAACTGTCTCAATCACAACTAACGGAACTTTGATTCCTGAGAAGTTTGAGGCTTTGAAAAATACTGGCCTCGACGCAGTAAACATCAGTCTCGACACGATCAATCCGGAGCGCTTTAAGGAGATAACAAGGCGCGAGGGATTTGAAAAGGTTATCGAGGCAATAAAACTTTGTGAGGGCAGCGGTATTAAAACGAAGATAAACTGCGTTGCAATGAAGGGTGTAAATGATGACGAGCTCGCATCAATTGCGGGACTTGCACAGGACCTCAATATTGCAGTTCGATTTATTGAGTATATGCCAGTTGGTAAAAATGATTTTGAAAAATGTGTTCCAAAGGAGGATATACTCAAATTAATAGCAAATGTTTATGGACCTCTCTATAAGCTTGATGCGAAGTTTGGTAATGGCCCAGCTGAGTATTATAAGCCTGAGGGATTTGTCGGTGTAGTTGGAATGATTTCAGCTATGACCTGCAGTTTCTGTGAGAGCTGTAATCGTGTTCGTTTGACGGCAGAGGGATTTTTGAAACTCTGTCTTCAATATGATAAAGGTGTTTCCCTCCGCAATATTATAAGAGCGGGAGCAACCGATGAAGAAATAGCAAAGGCAATAGAAAAAGCTGTTGCCGAAAAGCCTAAGCAGCATATCTTTAATGATTATTTTGGTGCTGAGGATATTGAAGAAAGTCCTATGAGTAGAATAGGCGGATAAGGAGTAGTTATGGTAGACCTTAATAAGTGGCTTGACGAGGCCAAAAAGGCTCCAGATGCTGACAAATGTGGCATGTACCTGATGCATAATGGTGTAGTTCGTGGTACTGCAAAAGCACAGGTTCGACAGGGAATCGATTCCGAACCTGTTACTGGAATGATCTTCTCATATGAGAAGGCAATGGTGGATAGAGTTGTTTCAAAGACACTTGAGATGACTGGTATCTACTATGTTCGTGCAGAGCTTAGCTCTGGTAAACTCGAAGTTGGGGACGACATTATGTATGTGCTTATAGGTGCAGACACTCGTCCACATGCACTTGATGCTTTTAGCTTCCTTATGGATGAGGTTAAAGGCAACTGTGTAAAAGAACTTGAAATGAACTGAGAGGTGCAGATTATGAGTGAAAATAAAGAAAAAATCATCATAAAGGCAGCTGTCCTCACAATGTCCGACAAGGGCTCAAGAGGTGAGCGTGAAGATCTCTCAGGTCCAGCTATCAAAGAGTTCATTGAACCATATGGTTATGAAGTTGTAGATTACAAAGTCATCCCAGATGACTTTGATGAGATAAGAAAAGAGATAAAGAGAATTGCCGATGAGGATATCGCAAACGTTCTCTTTACTACTGGAGGCACAGGCTTCTCTCAGAGAGATGTAACTCCTGATGCCACAAAGGCAGTGTGCTCTCGTGAGGTTCCTGGTATTCCAGAGGCTATGCGTGCAGCATCAATGCAAATAACAAATAAAGCTATGCTCTCAAGAGCCTATGCAGGCATTCGTAAGAACACTCTTGTAATCAATATGCCTGGTTCACCAAAGGCTGTAAAAGAGAGCCTTGAGGTCATTATTGAACCACTTCGCCATGGTATCGAGATCTTGATTGGCGAGGCAAGTGAATGTGCCAGATAGGTAGGTGCATTTATGTTAACGGTAAAGACTTCAGCTGAAGCTGAAAAGATTATATTTGATACGTTCGGAAAAGTATCAGTTGACGTTGAGGAAGTAAAAATCCTCGACTCTGTTGGTTGTATTCTTGCAGAGGATATCATCTCTAAAGAGGATGTTCCTGGTTTCAACAGATCAACTGTCGACGGCTTTGCAGTAAAAGCCGCTGATACTTTTGGATGTTCTGACTCAGTACCAGCAATACTTGATTTTAAGGGTGAAGTGTTGATGGGTGAGGCGCCAACTTTTGAAATTGAGAAGGACCAGTGTGCATATGTGCCTACAGGTGGCGAGCTGCCAGCCGGCGCAGATGCGATGGTTATGCTTGAGTTCTCAGAGGACTATGGTGACGGTACTCGCGCCATGCTGAAACCGTCTGCTCCAGGACAGTATGTGACTTTCAAGGGTGATGACGTAAAAGTGGGGCAGGCAGTTTTAAAGTCGGGGGTCCGACTTTCAGCTCGCCATATTGCAGCCCTCTCATCACTTGGATACTCCAAGGTAAAAGTGTATAAGAAACTCAAGGTTGCGGTTATCTCAACTGGAGACGAACTCATCGATGTTACAAAGAATCCAGTTGGCGCACAGATTAGAGACATAAACAGTTATGAACTTTCTGCAGCTCTTATCGAGCTTGGCTGTGAAGTATATAGAATCGGAATTGTTGTCGATGAATTACCTCTCCTTGAGAAGGCAGTAAAAGATGCTGTCTCTTCCTGTGATATGGTGGTTGTATCAGGCGGCAGTTCTGTCGGTGTCAAGGACGCCACATTCAAGGCTTATGACATGCTCGGCGATGTGCTCTTCCACGGAATAGCAATCAAACCTGGCAAGCCAACCATCCTCGCAAACATTGATGGCAAACCTTGCTTCGGCCTTCCTGGCCACCCACTCGCAGCATTCTATGTCTTCAGTTTATTTGTAAAACCACTTGTTCTTACGATGAGCGGAGACCTTGGAAAATCAAAATCTCTTAAGAAGACTTTGCCAGTTGCACTCTCAATTCCAAGTAATCACGGAAGAGAGGAGTGTATGGGTGTAAAGCTCATAGAGAAAGATGGTAGAGAGATGGTTGAACCAGTCTATGCTAAGTCTGGACTTGTAAGTAACCTCTCAACTATAGATGGATTTATTAGAATCAGCAGAGACTGTGAGGGTATCTCACAGGGTGATGAAGTGGAGGTCGAGTTGTTTTGAAATATGAGTATTTGACAAACGAGGACCTCGACATCGCTGTTGAGAGCTATATTACAGCATTAAAGGCTGAAGGTCTCACACCTGTTTCTGAGACAATTCCAGTATTTGAGGCATCGGGTAGAGTGACAGCTGAGGCTGTCTATGCTCACATCTGTGCTCCTCATTACAATGCATCCGCAATGGACGGAATTGCTCTTATGGCAAACGTCACTTTCGGTGCAACAGAGACCACACCTGTAAGACTTGATGCTTCTCAGTTTATCCAGGTTGATACCGGTGACCCAATGCCTGAGGGCACGGACGCCGTTGTTATGATTGAGGACGTTGTACGTGATGGTGACGACGTACTCCTCTACGGTGCGGCAGTGCCATGGCAACACGTTCGCCAGGTAGGTGAGGATGTCTGTGCAGGCGATATGATTTTGCCCTCATACACAGTTATCACACCAGCAGCGCTCGGCGCTATGCTCGCCGGTGGCGTAATGGAGGTCTCCGTTGTTAAGCCTCCTGTTGTCGGCATCATCCCAACCGGAGACGAGATTGTTGCCCCTTGCACAGACCCAAAACCTGGCGACATTATCGAGTTTAACTCAACAATCTTCTCAGGTATCCTCTCATCTTGGGGTGCAGTTCCAAAGACTTACCCAATAGTTAAGGATATTAAAGAGGATATTATTAATACTATGAAGAAAGCGGTTGAGGAATGCGATGCCGTTATTATCAATGCGGGTTCCTCAGCTGGACGTGATGACTACTCATCACTCGCAGTTTCAACTGTTGGCACGATGCTCTATCACGGCATCGCCATCAAGCCTGGTAAACCTGCAATTTTAGGTTATGCCGGTAAGAAACCAATCCTTGGCGTACCAGGTTATCCGGTTTCAGGTATCATCGTTCTTGATCAGATTATGAGACCTGTGATTGAGGTTATGACCGGTAGAAATCTTCACCAGCAGGCTGAAATTGAGGCAACACTCGGCAGAGTTATGACCTCACCTTTAAAGTACAGAGAGTTTGTACGTGTACGCCTTGGTGTTGATGACAAAGGTGGATATATCGCCACTCCTTTGAGCCGTGGAGCGGGTGTTGTAACATCATTTGTTAAGGCCGACGGAATTATCGATGTTCCTCAGGATTGTGAGGGTTATGAGGCCGGTGACAAGGTAAAGGTTACTTTGCTAAGACCAATTCAGGACCTCAACAACACACTCACGATTATCGGTAGCCATGACCCACTTATTGATGAGGTGGCAGATATTTTAAAGAGACAGAATCCTGACTCTGTTGTCTCCTCTTCACACGTTGGTTCTATGGGCGCCATCATGGCAGTAAAACGTGGTGAGGCTCAGATGGGCGCCATCCATCTTCTCGATGAGGCGACAGGTGAGTACAACACATCATTTGTAGCTAAGTACTTCAAAGATGGTGGCGTAAAACTTGAGAAGGGTGTAAAACGTGTCCAGGGAATTATGGTTGCCAAAGGTAATCCTAAGGGAATCAAAGAGTTTAAGGACATGGCCCGTGATGATATCTCTTATGTAAACCGTCAAAAGGGAGCAGGCACAAGAATTCTCTGCGACTATTTAATTAAGAAGAATGGTATGAATGCCGCTGATATCTATGGCTATGAGCGTGAGGAGTTCACCCACACCTCAGTTGCCGCACAGATTGCCTCGGGCACAGCAGATGCTGGTCTTGGCATCTACTCTGCAGCAAAGACATATGATCTTGACTTCATTCCAATCTGTAATGAGGAATACGATCTCCTCATAGATGAGAAGGCATATGACAGTGAAAAAATAAAAGACTTCCTCAAAGTTCTTCACAGCGATGAACTAAAAGAAAGACTTAAGAGATTAGGAGGCTATGAGACATGGGATTAACTCACGTAAATGAAAACGGTGAAGCTCGAATGGTCAATGTCGGTGAAAAGGAATACACTCATCGTATTGCAAAAGCTCAGGCTGTCATCTCAATGAAACCTGAAACTTTGAACCTCATCCGTGACGGTAAAGTTCCAAAGGGCGATGTATTCTCATGTGCAAGAATTGCAGGCATCATGGCTGCAAAGAAGACTCATGAGCTCATCCCTATGTGCCATCCACTTCCTATTGAATCAATCTCAATTGATCTTGAAATCATTTCCGATACACAGGTGAAGGCAATCTCAACAGTTGAGACAACTTATAAGACTGGTATTGAAATGGAGGCTTTAACCGGTGCTAATGTTGCTGCCCTAACTATCTATGATATGTGTAAAGCAGTGGATAGAGGCATGGTAATTTCTGATTGCTACTTAATTCTTAAAGATGGTGGTAAGTCAGGAAGATACGAGAGATAAAAAGGAACCCGCTCGATTGAGCGGGTTTTCTTTATTTAGCTTTGTAGAACGACATTACTGTTCCGGATGGTTGGAGTGTTACCCCTTCTCCAGTGATATCAAATGCAACATAAGTGTCTTTGATAATTGTTGGAATGAAGTATGCATTATCGAGAAGATACTGCTCGCAATTTACAAGAGCTTCGGTCAACTCATCTTTAGTTGAGGTCATGTATGCGTAGTCCACAAGGCAGTCATATGGATAGCTGTCAAGATTGATTGTGTTCTTGTCTGAAGTAGATGTGAAGTTCTTTAAGAACTCACTTGCAAGAAAGTCCGAAGTTACGATGGTTGTATATGCAATATCGTATTCGCCTTTCTTTACTACTTGATCAAGTTCCTCCTGTGTCTCATATGGCTCAAGAGTTATTGTTAGCGCAATACCAAATGCCTTTTGCCAACCTTGAAGAATGGTTTTGATATCGTCTATATCTGTCTCAAGACAAACAAGCTTTAGGTCGAGACTTAAGTCGTCCGGTACTTCTTGGGCCTCGTTCTTCTCTTTTACTTTGTTGTAGATCTCTGCTGCTTTCTTTACATCATATTCAGGTCCTCTTAAGATGTTTGCGTTAGCTCTGTAAGATGCACCCGCTTGAAGAGAACATGTTGAAGGGATTATGCCTTCTGCTCGTGAGATACCCTTCTTTACGAGAGCATCAACATTTGTTGAGTGTGCAAAAGCAAGGCGAATGTTTTTATAGTCCGAGAGGACTTTATTGTCACAGTTGAAGCAGAATGTTTTGATTGCATTCTTATAACGTTTAACTGTCCAATCTTTTTCATTTATTGATTTTGATTCGTCAAATGAGATAGTTTTTACATTATAGTTCTTTGATTCAACATAGAGACGAACCGTGTCCTTAAGAGGCTTATAATCACCTTTGTAGAGTTCGTTTTTCTTAAGAGTAATAGTGCCTAAATCCGGGTCAAATAGTCCGAGATAAAAAGGTCCATTTGAAAGAATCAAAGATGTTGATAAGCCATAACGTCCTGCTGTTTCGTTGAAGAACTTCTCGTTGCAAGGCATACAGAGAGGAGAAGCAAGGGCGGTCAAAAGACCTTCAGATGGTTTCTTAAGTTTGATAATAAGAGTGGTGTCGTTCTTAGCAAAAGCACTGTCGACAGCCGAGAGGGTATATGCGAGAGGGGCTTCAGTTGTTTTGCTGATTGCACGGTTGATTCCAAATGCGAAGTCAGCTGCAGTAACTCGTGTGTCGAGAGTTTTAATGAAGTCCTCACCGAGAGCTTGAGATGCGCTCTTTGGCACACGCCATTTTGAATCAGAGCGAATGGTGAAAGTGTAAGTCAATCCGTCATTTGAAATGGACCAGTTTGTGGCCATTGCTTTTTGGATATCACCTTTTTCATCTATACGAACAAGGCCCTCAAAAATGTTGTTTATGATTGTTTCTAAATCTGTACCAACTGCTATCTGTGGATCATAACCATAAGGGACAGAGTTTATAGGTGCGGCTATTACTGTTCCTGCTTTCTTTGAACAACCTGTAAAAGTTAAGATGATGAGGCAAATAAGTATAACAAGTACGGATTTTGGGACATGTCTCTTTTGTATAATAGGTTTAGAAAAATCCATATTTTGCCTCCTTTACATTTTTTAATATTTTAACACATTGGCAGTTAATATGATATAATAATTTTAACCTACGAAAGGATATACGTGTATGAATCCTATTATTGTTTACATTCTACTTGTAATAATCGCAGTCTTGCTTGTGGCTTGCTTAATTTTGCTTCTTAAAAAGGGGCAGAGTAACTCTGATAACGAGTTCAAATCTGTTGAGGATAAGATTCGTGACCTTCAGCGAACAACCGCTGAGGAGTTCCATCGCTCTCGCATTGAGGAGGCAAATAATAAGGATGCCGTAAATAAGCAGATTGCAGAATTTCAAAAGCAGTCACTTGAGGGACAGATTAATCTCGGTGAGCGCATCAACCGCTCTTTGAGTGAAATCCGTGAGGGTAACGAGGCCTCAATCACAAAGCTCCAGCAGAGCAACGAAAAGAAACTCGACGAGATGCGTCAGACAGTTGATGAAAAGCTCAACGACACTCTTACAAAACGTCTCGACAGCTCTTTCAAAACCGTATCCGAGCAGCTTGAGAATCTTTATAAATCCCTCGGTGAGATGAAGGAACTTTCAGCTGGTGTAACAACTAATGTAACAAGCCTCAACCGCATACTTACAAATGTTAAAGCACGTGGTACTTGGGCAGAGGTTCAACTTGAGTCTATTCTTGACCAGACTATTCCAGGTATGTACGACAAGAACGTCGCAACAAAGCCTGGCTCTCTCGCTCGCGTTGAGTTTGCTGTTAAGATTCCTTCCGGTGAGGACTCATCAAAATTTGCATATCTTCCTATCGACAGTAAGTTCCCAATGGAGGATTACGCTCGTCTCTGTGAGGCGGCTGACGCAGCTGACGCTACCGCTTTAGACGCTGCTCGCAAAGCCCTTGAGACTCGCATCAAAGATGAGGCAAAAGCCATCAAGAATTATATTAATGAACCGGCAACTACACCTTTTGCTATTATGTATCTTGCAACCGAAGGTCTTTACGCTGAGGTTACATCCTCTAAGAATGGACTTGTTGAAAAACTCCAGAGTGAGTTTAACGTAATGATTGCAGGACCTACAACTATTACAGCTCTTCTCAACTCCCTTGCAATGGGCTTTAGAGCTATCGCCATCAATGAAAAAGCAAACGAAGTTCGTGAGCTTCTCTCAGTGACAAAGGCCCAGTACGGCAAGTTTGAGGATATCCTTACAAAGGCTCAGAGCAAAATTACTGAGGCGGGTAAAGTCCTCGGTGAGGCGCAGCATAGGAATGAGATTATTAACAAGAAACTTAAGAATGTTGCGGAGATTGACATGGGTACGGCAGAGGGTCTTCTCCAACTTGATGATGGCTTCGAAGAATAGAATAGTTTAACAAACGGCAGTGGTTTTCCACTGCCGTTTTTGGCTTTATTTTGCCTTGATTATAAAGGGCCTTATGTGTATAATTTATTCGTATATTTATATTTCAATGGTATAGCAAATCTTTTTGAGGAGAATAACTATGGATTACATTGAGCTTGTAAAGCATATGTCACTTCGTGAACAAGCCCGTCTTGTTACAGGTGCAGACTTCTGGCACACTTGGGCTCCAGTGAAGTACGGCATGCCTTCTATTATGGTTAGTGATGGTCCTAATGGCCTTCGTAAGATGGAAGGTTCTAAAACTATCACTTCAGTTTGTTTCCCATCTGCAGTTGCACTTGCATCTTCTTGGGATCGTGGAGTTCTTGCACATGTTGGCGCTACACTTGCAGAGGACTGCAAGGCCAACCGTGTTTCAGTTCTTTTAGGACCTGGTATAAATATTAAGCGTTCACCACTCTGCGGCAGAAACTTTGAGTATTACTCAGAGGACCCTGTACTTGCAGGTGAACTTGCTGCGGCTTTCATCAATTCAGTTCAGGCTGGTGGTGTTGGCACATCACTCAAACATTTTGCAGCTAATAACACAGAGACACGTCGTATGGTTTCAAACTCTCTTGTTGATGACCGTGCACTTCGTGAAATTTATCTCCGTGGTTTTGAAATAGCAGTTAAGAAGGCACAGCCTTGGACAATTATGCTTGCCTATAACAAACTTAACGGCTCATATTGTACAGAGAATTCTTGGCTCATCGAGGAAGTTCTCCGTGGCGAATGGGGATTCAAGGGCCTCACAGTATCTGACTGGATGGCAGCTAACGACCGCGTTAAGAGTCTTCACGAAGGTCTTGATCTTGAGATGCCTGGTTCTGGCTATGCCAATGTTCGTAAGATTGCGAAGGCATTCAGAAAAGGCGAACTTGATGAGAACGATTTGGGTATTGCAGCTTCAAAGGTTGCAGAACTTGTAAATAAATCAGAACCTGCTCTTAAGGCAAATGCTCCTCAGCGTAATCTCAAGGGTGACCACGAAGTTGCGCGCATGGCAGCAGAGCAGTGCCCTGTTCTTTTGAAGAACAACGGTGTTCTTCCAATCAAACAGGGCGCAAAGATTGCTATCCTTGGCGAGCGCGCAAGAAAGCCTCTCTATCAGGGCTATGGCAGTGCTCAGATTAATTCATATGAAGTAGTATCAGTTGTTGACGCATTCTGTGATGCCGGTGTGGCTACAGAATATGCTCCTGGTTATGATATTAAGAAGCCGGATGAGGTTAACACTAAACTCATCAATGAGGCAGTTGCTAAGGCAACAGTTGCTGACGTTGCACTTCTCTTTGTAAGTACTTCCGAGGCTGACTCAGCTGAAGGTGCTGACAGAACAAACCTTGATATTCCAAAATCACAGGTTGCACTTATTGAAGCAGTTTGTAGAGCTAATCCAAACACAGCAGTATTTGTTGCATCAGGTAGCAGCGTAGTAATGCCTTGGATTGATCTTCCTGCGGCTGTTATGCAGACTTACTTCCTCGGCGAAGCAGTTGGTACAGCCCTCTATAACATCATTACAGGTAGAGTTAATCCAAGTGGTAAACTTCCTGAGTCTTACCCAATGAGTCTTGATGATACTCCTTGTCTTGAGAATTATAAGACACCTGCTGATAACAACGTAATCTACAAAGAGAGTATCTATGTTGGATACCGTTACTATGAGAAGGCAAATGTTCCAGTTCTCTTCCCATTTGGTTATGGCCTCTCATATACAAAGTTTGACTATTCAGGTCTCACACTTGATAAGTCTTCAATCACACCAAATGATAAACTCACACTTACATTTAACATTGCAAACAGCGGTGCAATGGGTGGTGCTGAAACTGCACAGGTTTATGTTGGCCTTCCTGACTCACTTGTTTATAGAGCAAACAAGGAACTTAAAGAATTTGCAAAGGTATACATCCCAGCAGGCGGTAGCCAGACTATAACAGTTGAACTTGATCGCAGCGCATTTGAATATTACTCACCAACACTTAGAGCTTGGGTAGTTGAAGATGGCACATATGACATTATGATTGGTGCTTCATCTGCAGACATCCGTCTCACAGCTCAGGTTGACGTTAAGTCAAATGAAGCTAATGGCGAGATTGATTACAAGGATGCTGCTCCTAAGTATTGGAACGCTGACATTAAGAATGTTACAGAGGAAGATTTTGTAGATATCTTTGGTGCATATCCTTCAGAGTATCTCGGCGATACATCAGATGATCGCATTACAAGTGCTAAATGCCTTGATGAACTTTGGGATACAAAGGTTGGTGCAAAAGTAAATGAGTTTATAGAACTCGTACTCAGCGTAATCTTTGAGGATGACCCTGGAATGTATGCTGTTATCTATAACTCTGTTATGACAATTCCTCTTAACAGGTTTGTTGCTATTTCAAAGGGTCTCTGTTCTGACGCTATGGTTGATGGTATTGTACATCTCTTCAATAGCGGTTCGGTTATTGAGATGCTCAAAGTAATGGCAGTGGGTATTCCAGATACACTTCTTAATATTGTTGAACCAAAGGTTCGTGACATTATCGAGAAGAAGTCACGTTGCTAATTGAATGAAAAAGGACCCCACTCGAAAGAGTGGGGTTTTAATTTTACTTATTCAACTGAATCAATTGCGTAAGCAGTTTCAAGAACAAGTTTCATGACGCTCTCAATGGCTTTAACATTGATGTTCTGCTCTGTATCTTTTTCAGTGCCGAAGTATGCTGGGTAACTCTCCTCAAGAGTTGTGATTGTTGCACATGAGTATTTGTTCTTTTTAAATACTTTCATTGAGCCGTTCTTTTTGATGTGCTTTGGCTTTGTGCTGAGAATCTGAACGTCGGCATTCGTTGCGGCTTCTGAAATAGCATCTGTAGTTGTCTTACCAGATGAGAAGATGGTAAGTTTTGAAGGATCATAGAGTGTGTCAAGTGAAAGAATAACTGTGTTGAGTTTCGCGTCCTCTTCGCTGTGAAGTCTACAATATGTTTTTGCACCAGCGCGACCGGCATTCTTAGCGCCTGTAAGAAGAACGCAGAGTTCTGTCTTATCAAGACGGAGATCCATCTCAGACATATATCTCATTGTACCTGCAGCTGTGTAGCAACCAACAAGGTTGTCTACAACACCAGGGAAAGAAGCGGTTGCAGTTACGCTTCTAGAGATGAAGAGAGGAATGAATGCAAAAAGTGCGAGTGGGAAACTAATATAAATGAAGTAAGCGGATGCTTTGAAATCAAGAGTTTCTGTATTGATGAGGAGCGAGACGATGTCAAAAGCAAGATAGAGAAGAATTCCAAAGAAAGTAACAGTCTTTAAGATAGCTGTTGTCTTTGGAGAGAACTTTCTCTTGAAAGGGGCATCGAGGTTTGCTTCGAGGATTACTCGGTTTTTAACATCTCCACTTGCATTTCTAACTGCAAATATATTCTTACCATCAACATTCTTAGATGTTCCACCGAATACACCACAGAAGGCAAGGAGTGAAAGGAATGTTAAAACTACAGCTGCAATTAAAAGATAGAGTGCATATTCTTCAAACATACATGCGCAGATGCCAGCAGCTGCCGCAAGAATCATAAATAGGAATATAAGGAAGTTGCTTAAGATGTATGCTGCTCGATCAGCAGTGAAATTATCTTCTGTAACCTTATCAGTAAATGTAGTGAGGTCTGCTTTTAAAGTGTCAGCAAGAACTTTTTCGTCTGGGCCACAGGCCTGTCTTTTTGAGTTGTTCTCGCCAGTGGCAAAGTTCTTAGCAGTTCTTGCTGCGTAATTGCAACATTCACGGAGCTTGCCCTCATAGCGCTCGCTTGTCTCATATGCTTTCATAAAAAGCCTCCTAAAATAATGTATGTGTAAAATATTATTAATTCATTTAATACATATTATATATGACTATATAAAATTTGCCATAAAAAACGTAAAATTTGTATTATTTTTATATTTTGGTAGGGATTTTAAGATTTTTGAGGGCAAAAAATGTATGAAAAAGTGTAAAATATGACCTATTTCACCGGTTTGTTCACAATTTGTTCATTAAAATAGCCCAAAAAAGCCCCTTTTTGTTGATTTGCTATTGTAAAATGTGCAAAACATGACCAAATAGTTCAAACTTTATTCATTATTGTGTTGACACCTACGTTGTCCGGCTATATAATATGACTTGTAAAGAACAGGGAAAACTATTCTGTACAAATAATTGTTAACAAATTTTGAAAGGATTTGGACATTATGAAAAAGATTATTGCTTTAGTACTTGCACTTGCAATGGTTCTTAGCATTGCAACAACAACAGCATCTGCTACATTCTCACTTGGTAGCAAAGACGGCTCAAGCCTTCTTGGTAAGCTCTTTAACGTAGGTAGCATCTTCTCATCAGACAAGAAGACAGCTCTTCCTACACTCAACTTCAAGGACATCCTTGCTAACATTGAAAAGGGTATCCAGGGCACAGGCCTTGTTTATGGCCGTGACTACAAAGTAACTGTTGACGCTGATGATACACTTGGTTACAGAATTCACCTTATTCAGCCAGTATCAGGCAACACACTTTTCGACAACTATCTTCTCTATGATGATGGTGCATGGACATGGGAAAAGGCTTGGAACCTTCCAACACTCCCAACTCTTGATCAGTTCAACCTTGAGAACATCAAGAACAACATCTACACAGCTCTTTGGGATTCAGGAATCTATGTAAAGCTTGACCAGGACGTTCAGGTTACACGTGATTCACAGGATGGCTTCAAAGTTCTTATCATCGATCCACTTACAGGTCGTACAATCTATGACAAGCAGTTCGTAATCGAAGACAGCAAGACAATCTCTTGGAAGAACGAGTTCGAGCCAATCGCTGAAGATTGTATCCTTGCAGCTCACTTCCCAACAACTGAGGAAGCTGTAGAGCAGGAAATCGAAGAGCAGGAAGCTAACATCGAAGAGACTCCAGTAGTAGTTGAAGAAACTGTTGCAGATCCAGTAGTTCTTGACGACAACACAGCTCTTGCTGCTGCTCCAGCAGAAGAAATCGCTAACACAGGCGACGCTGCTTTCTCAGCTATGGCTGCTATCACAGTACTTGCTGGCGCTGCTTTCGTAGCAACAAAGAAGCACAACTAATTAAGTACTAGAATAGTTAACGTTTAAAAATAAGGGAACTGGCTGGACACCAGTTCCCTTAATTTTTTTGTATTGGCAAATAATTAAAGCCCAGGAGTTTCCTGGGCTTTTAGTTTTATTTATTTGCTCTTTTGCCACCGCAGATTGGGCAACCTTTTTTGAACTTCATTGGAAGTCTCTCAAAGTCAGCTGATTGACCATCATAGTAGAGAAGTTCGCCTGCGAGAGGAACGTCAATACCGAGGATATACTGGATAACTGATGTTGCCTCAATGCTTGCAATTGTTCCAACTACAGAGGAGATTGCACTAAAGCGTTCCTCTGGAGGAAGTTCTGTGCCATAGAGGCAAGCGAGACAAGGTGTTTGATGAGGGTTGATGAAAACTGAAGTTCCAACAAAACCGTTAATGCCACCGTCAACAAATGGAATACCGAGATCAACACAAGCTTCATTTACAATCATTCTTGCCTGAGCATTGTCAACGGCTAAGGCTACGATATCATACTGACTGATGATCTCTGTTGCATTATCTTTTGAAATGGCAGTTGCAAGTGGAATAACCTGAATGCCACTGTTGAATTTACGAACTTTTTCGGCAGCTGAAACAACTTTGAGACTTCCGATATCATCCTCGAAGTGAATGAACTGTCTATTTAAGTTGCTGAGTGATACGATGTCGTTGTCGGCGATTCCGATTGTGCCGACACCTGCAGCCGCAAGGTGATAAATAAGTGTTGTGCCGAGTCCGCCGGCACCAATTACGAGTACGCTTGCGTCGTGCAATTTTTCCTGTCCGTCCTCGCCGAATTCAGGAATCATAATTTGTCTTGAATATCTGTCTGACATGGAGATCCTCCCCTTTATTTCCGGGAATAACAATGCCTATTATATCAATCGACTCTTATAAAGTAAACATAAATATTTCTTTAACAATAGTTGATTAATATATACTAATAAGTTATAATATAGCGACTATGTGTGGTCTAAAAAACCGTACAACATTTTGCAGGAGGATAACCTATGAAAATTGAGTTTCATGGTCCGTCAATGTGTGACTTTTCAAAGATGGATAAGAATGGTGATATTGAAGTCCCAGAGGGAACAACTCTCAGACAGTTTATGAAGATTGTTAAGCTTCCACTTATTTGGACTAAGGTTTTCCCTTTCCTTGTAAATTATGAGAAGGTTCCATATGACACAGTCCTTAAAGACGGTGATATTGTTAGTGCGTTCTCACCTTCAGGTGGCGGCTAATATTTAACATACATATAAGTCAACAAACATTAATTATTTATTGGGAGATGAAAACATGAAAGGATATTGTGGAAAAATCCTTAAGGTAGATCTTACAACTAAGACTTGTACAGATGTTTACATTAAGGATGAAATCTACGAGAATTTCCTCTCTGGCGCAGCTCTTGGTGCATGGTGGTGCTACAGAAACATCCCAGCCGGAGCAGATCCAATGGGTCCTGATAACGTACTCTGTATTACATCTGGTCTTCTTACAAGTACTGGTTCTGTAATCACAGGTCGTTGGATGTGTATCACAAAATCACCTGCTACAGGTGGTATCGGCGAGGCAAACTGTGGTGGTACCTTCGCTCCATTTATCAAGGCATGTGGATATGACCTTATTGCATTCCACGGTGCATCAGACACACCTGTATACCTCTACTGTGACAACAACGGTCCTGTACTTAAAGACGCGTCACATATTTGGGGTCAGGATGCTGCTGTTGCTGAGAAGATTCTTGTAGAGGAAAATACTGTTCCTGGCAAGAAGAGACCTCAGGCTTGTACAATCGGTTGGGCCGGTGAGAACAAGAGCTTTATGGCAGGTGTTTGTAATGATAACGGCCGTATCGCAGCTCGTCAGGGCGTTGGTGGTGTTATGGGCTCCAAGATGCTCAAGGGTATCGTTCTCGGTGGTACAAAGCCAGTTTCAGGTGAGAATCCAGAAGAGATTAAGAGACTTTCAAAGATGTGCGCAAAGAGAGTTAATATGGCTTTCTTGCCTCCACAGGTTCCAGCAGGTCTTTTGAACGTTGCTAAGTTCCTCCCAGAACTTCAGCTCTCCCCAGATGGTATCTTCACAGGCGTTCTTATGGGTACATGGGGTACAGCTGGTGCTTCAGGCTTTGCTGCTCAAACAGGTGAGGCTCCTATTAAGAACTGGGGCGGTTCTCAGAAAGAGGACTTCCACATTAGAAAGATTAATAAGACTGACGGTTCACAGATGCTTAAGCTTCAGACTAACCGTTATTATTGCTACTCATGTGTATATGGTTGTGGTGGTGAGCTTGATATTTCTCACATCAAGCACAACGACCAGGGTTATTCAAGAGTACATAAACCAGAGTACGAGTCACAGTGGGACTTCACTGGATTCTTGCTCTCAGAGGACAACGACGCAATGCTCTTCCTCAATGAGTATTGTAACCGCGCAGGTATCGATACTATTTCTACAGGTGGTGCTGTAGGTATGGCTATCGAGGCTTATGAGAATGGTCTCCTTACAAAGGAAGACGTTGGTTATGAACTTCATTGGGGTGATTCAGAAGGTATCATCAAGCTCGTTAAGCAGATTTGTCACCGTGAAGGTATCGGTGATGTTTTTGCTGATGGTTGTAAGAAGGCTGTTGAGCGTCTTGGTCCTGAATTTGCTAAATATGGTGTACACGCTGGTGGTACAGAGCCTCCAATGCATGACTCTCGTCCAGACCCACAGCAGGCTACACTTTATGCTATCGATGCTACACCTTCTCGTCATACATCAGGCGGTTCTCTCTACTATGGTTGTATGCACCTTTGGAAGAAGGTTACATGGGCTCCTCCAGCAGTTCTTGTTGGTGGTAAAGAAGGCGAATGGGAAATCTCTGATGAAGAATCTCTCAAGGTACTTGCTTGTGCTTACTTCAAGCGCGTAGTTGATGGTGCTGGTGGATGCTACTTCGGTTTCATCCTTGGTACTGCTACATACCCAATGTTCGAGTGGCTTGATGCCGCTACAGGTTGGGGAAAGACTCCAGATGATTACATGTGGATTGGTAGACGTGTATTCACAATGCGTCACATGTTCAATATTAAGCATGGTCTTGATCCTTGGTATTCACGTCCTCATGGCCGTATGGTTGGTGAACCACCTCTTAAGGTTGGTAAGAACGCTGGTAAGACAGTTCCAATCGACGCTAAGATGATGAATGCATGGAAGAACGCCGGCTTTGATGAGAAGACAGGTATTCCACTTCCAGAGACAGTTGAGGCTCTCAACCTTAACTACTTCCTTGAAGGACCTATGTCTAATTTTGTAGAGGAGGTGGCAATAGGTGGCTAACTATATTCCTCAGATTAGATATGATGATTGCTATGGTTGTAAGGCTTGCCTTTATAACTGCCCAGTAAGTCTCTTTACACTTTCACATAAGGTTACACGTCGTGGTATGCGCCGTGAACTTCCAGAGCCAACAAGAATCGAAGATTGTATTGGTTGTGGTGTTTGTGCAAGAGCTTGCCCAGTAGAAGCAATTGACATGATTAAGACTCAGCCTGCAGAGGGCAAGGACCCAATTTACATCGATTGGGACGCACCAGTTAGAATTGACCCTAACAAGTGTAAGGGTTGTACAGCTTGTGCACGTATCTGCCCAGGCAACGCTATTGAAGGCACAGTTAAGAATCCTCACGTTGTTGTTGAGGACAAGTGCTTAAAGTGCGGACTTTGCATTGAAAAATGTAAGTTCAGTGCTATCTACAATTCTAATGACCCTGTTCCAGAGCTCGTTGCTGCACCTGCAGCAGAGGCAGCAGAGGCAGCTGCACCAGCTGGTGGCGAGTCTTATAGAATTGACCCTGAGAAGTGCAAGGGCTGCACAGCATGCGCAAAGGTATGCCCAGCTGAAGCTATCAAGGGTGAACTTAAGGTTGCTCATGAGATTGACCAGGACAAGTGCTTAAAGTGTGGCGCTTGCTTTGAGAAGTGCAAACTCGGTGCTATCATTAAGGAATAATAATAAAATAAAAAGGACCTCTTCGTGAAGGTGTAAGATGAAAGTAGACACTTAAAAAAGTGTCTACTTTCTTTTTTTGTGTAGCACAACCAAAACAGAAGTAAAGGCACGCTACGCTCTAAAGACCTTGACTTCTGTTTATGCTTGCGCTACTGTCCAATTATCGGAAGCAAAGCAAAACTTTGCTTCCACCATTTCAAATTTTAAGTAAGGAGGAACTCTGATGGCTAAAAAGGGTCAAAAATTTAACTCTTACTCACCTGAACTCAAATTAAAATATGCTAAAATGCTTGTCAATGGAGAAGCAAGTTTAAGAGAAGTTGCCGCAGAATTAGGTACAGGCACATCAACAGTTAAACGGTGGCAAGATCAATATTTAAAATATGGCGAAGATTATTTTTTTGAAGAGCATAGAGGAAATAAAAGTGGCAATTTGTATGCTGCTCTTCACACTAGCAAAAGTTTAACAAAAATGGAAAGACTTGAATTAGAAAACACAAAACTTAAAGCAGAAAATATGAAATTAAAAAAAGAATATATGGTGAAAGGAGCTGGTGCCTACAGGGAGAGCGTTTTAGAAAAAGAAAGACATATGAAATCATCGAAGAAATGAGCAAAGAGATTCCTATTAAAGTGCTTTGCGAAATGCTTAATGTTAATCGTTCTGGATATTACAAATGGAAGGCAAGACAAGGAACTTTAAACCAATACGAACAAGATCGAAAAGATTTAACAGAACTTCTAAAAGAAGCTCATTTAAAGCACAAAACATATGGATATCATCGATTAGCTGATTTAATTAGAAAAGAAACAGGATGGGTATTTTCAGACAATCTTGCTCACAAGTGTTGCAAATTCGCTGGAATCAAAGCAAAAGGAAGAAAAACATATCATTACCACAAAGGTGAAGAGCATGTTAAATTTCCAAATACGGTTGCTGGTCAGTGGACAGCAACTAGACCAATGGAGATTGTTGTTTCGGATATGACTATTCTTAAAACAAAAAATGGTACCAAGTATGAATGGACATACATACTTGATACCTTTAACAACGAAATTATAGCATCTTCACTTTCGCCTAAAACTGGAGATGTTAAACCATATTTTGATTGCTTAAAAACACTAGTACAAAAAGCAAAAAACAGACGCTACCCGTCGTTTTGCACACTGACCAAGGTAGCGTCTACTCATCGCGAGCTTTCGAACAAGCTCATGCTGATTGTACCAATTTGAGGAGATCAATGTCAAGAGTTGGAACGCCAACAGACAACCCAATTATTGAGTCTATTAATGGTTGGATCAAAGAAGAACTTCGAATTGATTTTAATTTAAAGGAATCAAATGATGTTCCAAAACTCATTGATGAATACGTGCAATATTTCAACAATGAGCGTTATTCAACCAAGTGCAAAGGAAAATCCCCAGTTCAGTATCGAACCGAACTGGGGTATTAAGACCTTTTTTAGTGTCTACTTTTAGTTGACACCTTCACATAGAAATGGCTGGACTAAAAATTTTTTAATCTGTGGACCAAAGTCCATGAAGATTACAATACTCAAATACCCTCTCAATACTTTCTCCCGTTTCAAGTATAAAGGTTGTTTTTGCCTCTCTTGTCACGGGGAGATAATTGATCTTCACACCTAAATTTGTCTCAAGCGCAACAAATTCAATATAATGTTCAGGCGTCATAGGGTGTGGCGCAGAGCCAACAGCCACATAAACAAGGTCCTCTTTTTGTTCAAAAACAGGAACATGTTTCTCTGTCGCTGCGTCTACTGTATTTGCCACCAATTCCTCCATCTTATCACCACAACAGACGGTCGGAATATCCTGTGCGTTTTTTAGGGCAATCACCTTGCCACAGTGTTTACAGCGAAAGAATTTGACCTTCATATTTTACACCTCCTAATGTGTAAATATTCCATAGGCCGAATTTCCAACATCAAAAAATACTAAATACACAATGATAAAAACCACAAGCAAAAAGGTAAATACTAAAAGTATGTTACACATCCAAGAAGGTACAACTTTAGAATTCCTTTTATTAATTTTTCTATAGTGTTCGAGGGCCACATGAGCTTGTGCAATTCTGGTTTCTTTTTCTTTTAAGAGTTCATCCATCAGCCTATTTTCGCTTCGAGCTTCGTTAAGTTTCTCGATATACTCCCTCTCTTTTGGAGAAGTGAGTGGGTTATCAATGCCAAACTCTGCGTCAATTGAGACATCAAGTACAGCACAGATATAACCTGCGGTGAAAATTGTTGTAGCTTTCGAACGATCTGAAAAGAAATTATTTACCGTATTCACCGAAAAATCTTCGATTCCAAATCTTTCCGAAATCAAATCAGCAATATCCTGATTTGTTAAGCCCATTCTATTACGAGATCTTTTACAAGCTTCCTTGATAGAAGATTGAATTGTTGTCTCCATAATAGATCCCCCTTTCATTAATTTTTATACATTATAACACCGGGGTGTATGATAAACAACGCTTTTCACCTGTTTGTCAAATATATGTCAAAATGAGGGCAGAATATGAGTTCCGGACCTTCCATTTACAGCATCTAAAGCTTCATCTAAAGAAGTTATAATTGCTTCCTTGTTTCGGTTGTTAAGCACAAATTTTATAGCCGCTTGAATTTTTGGGAGCATGCTACCAGAAGGAAATTGACCAGCAATAATGTATTTTTGTGCCTCAGAAACCGTCAAGGTATCGATTGGCGTTTTATATGCCTTCGTGTAATTCAAATACACATTTGGCACTCCGGTTAAAATCAGAAGCAGATCTGCTTCCATATACTCTGCAAGTAATTCTGCAGAAAGATCTTTATCGACTACAGCTTCGACACCGTGGGCATTACCATCCTCGTCCAAAACAACTGGTATTCCACCGCCACCGCAGACAATTGAAATTGCGCTATCCCACAAATCTTTGATTTGAGGAATTTCAACTATACTTAAAGGGCTCGGCGAAGGAACCACTCGGCGGTATCCCCGTCCTTCTTCTTTTCTCATTGAATAACCCTTAAATTTCGCAAGTTTTGAAGCTTCAATACGATCATAATATGGGCCAATAGGTTTACTCGGATTTAAAAAAGCGGGATCATTTTTATCAACTACAACTTGCGTCACAATGCTTGCAACTGGAATGTCTAAATTCCTTTTAACAAGTGCCATCCTAAGTGCTTTTTGAATTTGATATCCTATAAACCCCTGGCTCATAGCCACCAAATCATCAAGTGGCAAGAGAGGGATCTCATCCTTTACGCTCTCAAAAGCAAGCGAAATGTTTCCAACTTGAGGCCCGTTGCCATGAACTACTACAAGTTCATGGCCGGCCTTTGATAAATCAGCAATGTGTTCACATGCTCTTTCGATGGCATTTGTCTCACGCCATTCAAGCGCGTTACCACCTAAAGCTACTACAATTTTCAAACAGCATCACCAACTTCAAAGGATCCTCTTGTCAAGTAAACGAGGATGCCTCGAATAGCAGTAAGCCTATTGCCAGCTTGCTGCCAGCAGAGCGAGATGTTTGAGTCGATAACCTCATCGGTCACCTCCTCGCCTCTGCTGGCCGGGAGACAATGCATAAACTTACAGCCAAGATTTCCAAGTTCCATTAGTTCTCTATTAACTTGAAAATCTTTAAAAGTTTCGATGCGCTCTTCTTTTGGCGTCTCATTTTCATAGAGGCCATACCACACATCTGTATATATAAAATCGGCGCCTTTTACAGCTTCGATGTTATCTGTAATAGTGAAAGACCCGCCTGAAGTTGCGCAATTCTTTTTAAGTTGTTCAATACAAGCAGCACTTGGACTATCCTGTAAAAGATGTCCTTTTGGACCGTATTGAACAAACTTCATCCCGAGTTTGGTAGTTATCATCGCAAGCGAAGCACAAACCTGAGTAGCGTCGCCGACAAATACCACCTTACAATCTTCCAAAACCTTACCATACGGCAAATTCTCCTTAATCGTACACATATCCCCAATTTCCTGGGTCGGGTGATTATAATCTGACATTCCATTAATGATAGGAATTGTAGAATTCTCAGCAAGTTTTAGAAGAGTCTCGTGCTCAACGACACGAGCCATGACGATATCCACAAGGTTTGACAAAACCTTTCCGGTATCTTCAATCGTCTCATGCCCTCCGAGCTGAATCATGCCTGGTCCCAAATACTGAGCATGACCGCCAAGCTGCGTCATCGCAGTTTCAAAAGACACACGTGTCCTCGTTGAAGACTGTTGAAAGATCATCGCGAGTGTCTTATCAGGAAGAAGTGGCGGTACGTACCCAGACTTTAAGCATCGTTTAAGTGCTAGAGATAAATCTATGATATCCATAAGTTCTTCTTTAGAAAACTCGCTTGTATCAATAAAGTGTCTACAAGAATTTAACATTTTTATTCCTCCTTTTCGGTAATTGTTGTGTAATGCAGTGGATGTTGCCACCACCATAAGCTATTTCCTCAGTCCTGACACCAACTATGTCATATCCAGGAAATATCTCCGCTGCTTGTCTCATAGCAAGTTCGTCATTTTCATCTCCAAACTGAGGCAAGATGATCGCACCATTAGTAATTAAGAAATTCATATATGAAGCGATTGACACCTCGCCATTGGCGCGTGGCAGCGTTTCTTCGGAGAAATCTATAGTCTCCGCTCCGTGGAGGTAGCACGGAGACTTTGTGAGACACAGTTTATGGACTTTAAGTTTTCTGCCACGCGCATCGTAGGAGTTACATAAGGTTTTGTAAGCTGCCTGTGCCTGATCATAGAACGGATGATTTGGATCATCCGTATAGATGCAAGCCACCTCACCAGGCCTTACAAAACAGGCCACATCATCAATATGACCATTCGTCTCGTTCGGATCAATTCCATCATCAATCCAGATGATTTTGTCTACGGAAAGATATTCCATTAACATGTCTTCTATTTGGGATTTAGAAAGTGAAGGGAAGTTCCTGCCAGAATTTTCATTTAATAGACACATTTTTGTAGACAAAAGTGTTCCCTGGCCATCAACATGAATTGATCCGCCCTCAAGAATAAAGTCCTGCGTTTTGTATGAATCAACATCGAGAAGTTCACACACTTTTCTTGCAACCGCATTATCTTTATCCCACGGGAAATAAAGACCATCGACAAGACCGCCCCAGGCGTTGAATTCCCAGTCAATGCCCCTTACCTCTCCCGTTATGTCATTGACGACAAAAGTCGGTCCGCAGTCGCGCACCCACGCGTCGTCACTGGACATCTCAACAACTCTGATACTCGGTAACAGTCTAGCTCTCGCGTTCTCATATTGAGACGCAGATACGAGCATCGTCACCCTCGTATATCTTGAGATTGCCTCGGCAACATCGGCATATGCCTTCTGCGCCGGTTTTGCACCTGCTCTCCAGTTATCCTGACGTTCAGGCCAAATCATAAATATTTCTTCTTGTTTTTCAAACTCACCCGGCATACGAAAACCGTCTCGCCTAGGAGTTGTTCCATAAATTCTTTTTGCCATTTTTTCCACTCCTTATAAAAATTAAAATTTCACCAATTACGATACAGACAACCGATCCTATGAGAATCGGCACATCAGATGTCACCGTGAAGATTATCGCTAAAAAAATCAATGTCATTGGAACTATGGTAAATAACACATTCATCACATCACCACCTGGCACTTTGAAAGGCCTTTCCCTTTTCGGATCAGATTCACGTAGTTTCAAAAAAGCCGGGAACACTGGCAAATAACTCATAAGGAACAAAACCAGGTTCAAAGCAAAGAAACTCCAGAACAATGATGAATCAGGAAATAGGAACTTGATTAAAACGCCAAGTATTACAACAACGCTTGCGACTATACCATTAAGAAATGCAGCTCCGACTGGCACGCCAGTTTCTTTGTTTCTCTTTGCAAAATAAGCTGGCATATCTCCATTGTCGGCAGCATATGCAGCTGTTGAATTGACACCCATGGACCAAGAAATCATATTTCCAAAAAGCGTCACCACAAAGAGCAGAGCAAATAATGTAATTAAAAATCCATCCTCTTTGCCAGTCATAAGGGTAAGTGCGTCAATAAGGCCCGTGTCAGCCTCAATATTTTTTGCCTCAACTGCAGCACCTACACCAAATCCGCTGATTAAATAGATGGCAGCTATGACTATCCCGCCAACAATTATGGCTTCCGGAATCTGTTTTTTTGGATTTGTCATGTTTTCTGAATAGGTACAGATGATTTCAAATCCCAACATATTAAATATGATTACGGATATAAACCCAGTGCTGCTTAGATCAAACGATGGTAAAAACGATTTATAAGTAAGTTCATTTGCAAAACCATTTTTAATACCAAAATAAATTCCAAGGCCACCAACTGTTAATGCTAGAAGAACTTTGATTGCCGCACTCACATTAAGAATTAAGATGTTGTCACTAATTGGTGAAAAAGTAATCAAAGTAACTATCCAAATAAATGCCAATTGAATCGCAAGACTTGCTGCCCACCCAAAAGAAACGCCAAATGCAATCTCTAAAAGCTCCGGGGTAAACACAGCAAGGCTTGCCATCCAGAGTGGGAAGTTAAGCCAATACCACCATGCTGCCCTTGCTCCCCATTTAGTGTCAGGGAAAGCTTTGTTTATCCAATCATATATTCCTCCATCTCCCTCATATGTAGTTCCAAGTTCAGAAGCTATGAGTCCATAAGGAATTAGGAAAAATATAAACATAAATATCCACCAGAAAAACTGACTGTTGCCAAGTGCCGCCACCGGTGCTGCCGCCTCAGCGACAAAGACAACACAAATTACTGATAGGATCACACTAAATAAGTTAAATTTTTTCGTCATCGTTTCAGACCTCCTTTTTGTACCTCAACGATACAAAAACCAACTTTCCAAACTCAAACCAATATCTTCCAAATTCAAACCAAAGTTTCCAAACTGGACGATTTGGTCTAATATTGGAAGACCTTCCAATCTCTAATCAAATCGTCCAAATTTCGCCCAAAGCTTCCGAAAATAAGCAAAAAAAGAGCCCAGCAAAAGTGAAGGTGTAAGATGAAAGTAGACACTTAAAAAAGTGTCTACTTTCTTTTTTTG
>JAKSQX010000012.1 GCA_024403955.1 Clostridia bacterium
ATCTCTTCCTATTCTTCTTTTGCCTGTTCTGCGTATTTCTCTTCGCATTTTGTACCGTCCTATTCTGTGTATTAGGGCGGTATGGTGCGTTGATTAAGCAGTTTTTACCTGGACCGATGAGGTCTGTGCGATTGGCCTTTTTCAGGGCCTCAAGTACTAAGTCTTTATTCTTAGGATCATAGTACTGGAGAAGTGCACGCTGAAGAGCTTTATCCCTTGGAGTTTTAGCAATATACATTGGCTTCAAGGTGTATGGGTCCAGTTCTGTGTAGAACATGCAAGTGGAGATGGTACCTGGGGTTGGATAGAAGTCCTGAACCTGGTCAGGTCTGAGTTTGTGCTTCTTCAGGAATAGCGCAAGCTCAATTGCATCATTCAACGTACTTCCCGGGTGACTAGACATGAGGTATGGAACAAGGTACTGCTCCTTCCCCACTTTATTTGAGAGATTATAGAACTGCTTTTCAAAGCGTTCATAGCTCTCAATATGTTGCTTACCCATAAAGTCGAGAACGGCCTGACTGCAGTGCTCAGGCGCCACTCGAAGTTGTCCACTTACGTAGTATTTTACAAGGTCCTCAGTAAAGGTTGTCTTTGGGTCTTCAAGGAGATAATCATAGCGAATACCGGAGCGTATGAAAACCTTCTTAACCTTAGGCAATTCTCTAAGTTCCTTGAGTATTTCAGTATATTCCGTGTGATCTGCTTTGAGGTTCTTACAAGGTACCGGTGCGAGGCACTTTCTACCCTTGCAGAGGCCCTCTGTGAGCTGCTTCTCGCAGCTTGGGTCACGGAAGTTTGCTGTAGGTCCTCCAACGTCGTGGATATATCCCTTGAAGTCAGGGAGTTCTGTCATAAGCTTTGCTTCTTTGAGGAGAGACTCTTTAGAGCGCTTTGAGATAAAACGTCCCTGATGGAATTGGATGGCACAGAAGTTGCATCCACCGAAGCATCCACGATTGTGAGTTAAGGAGAACTTAACCTCCTCTATCGCAGGTACACCCTGCTTGTACACAGGATGATATGTGTACTCATATGGAAGGTCATATACAGCGTCAAATTCCTCTGTAGTTAAAGGCTCCATTGGAGGATTCTGGACGAGCATCTTATCTCCGTGGCGTTGCTTTAAAAGCTTGCCACGGATGTGGTCCTGCTCGTCCTGCTGAATGCGAACGGAGTTCGCGTACTCCTTCTTACTCTCTACGACATTTTTAAAACTTGGACACTCTTTACCAGTGAGCGGAGTATCCTTTGGGTCGCAGAGATAGCAGGTACCTTTTACATCTGTAATTTGGTCAATTAGTATTCCTTTGTCGAGTTCTTTCGCTATTTGTACAATGGATTTTTCACCCATGCCATAGCTCAAGATATTTGCTGTAGAGTCAATTAGGATTGAAGGTTTAATCTCGTTATCCCAGTAATCGTAATGGGCAAAGCGTCGAAGCGAAGCTTCGAGACCGCCGATGATGATATTCGCATCAGGGTACACTTTACGTATCTGTTTGCAATATACTGTCACGGCGCGGTCAGGGCGTTTGCCCGCTTTGCCCCCTTCAGTGTAAGCATCATCCGACCTAGGTTTCTTCGCAGCTGTATAGTGCGCAACCATAGAGTCAATGTTACCTGAGGAGACAAGGAAACCAAGCCTTGGTTCACCAAACTGTTTATATTCCTCAAGCGCCTGTGGCTGTGCCAAAAAGGCTACTCTAAAGCCCTCTTTTTCAAGCACTCGCGTAATTATGGCCGCACCAAAACTAGGATGGTCGACGTACGCATCTCCGTTTACGTAAACGAAGTCAACGTCCGCCCATCCTCTATTCTCCATATCCTGTTTGCTTATAGGAAGGAACATGTTGTTGCGGCCTTTCAATTATTTACAAGCATTAACGAATGTATTCCAAATCTCCTCATGAACATCAGCAGCTGCAGCTGAGATATTCTGAACGATTTCGGCATTCTCTGTGTCGAGATTTGCTGGGAGTGTGAGAAGATCTTTAAAGTCGTCTGAGATGTACTGGTTAGCTGCTGAGTTAGTTGAACAATAACCCATCCACTCGAAACAAGAAGCACCAACTTTTCCATCAAGGATATAGTCGATGAATTTGTGAGCAGCATCAGCATTTGCAGCCTGGCTAGGAATAAACATACCCATTACGCCGAAGCCAAGGCCCTCCTTTGGCATCACAAACTTAAAGTTTGCGCCATTCTCATCAATTGCAGTGAGTGTTGCCTGTGACTGATATAAGAGAGCAACGTCGATTGTACCAGCGAGGAGATCCTCGTTTAAATACTCATCCTTGATGAGATTGATGTTTGGTGAGAGTTCGATAAGTTTCTTGCCAGCTTCTCTTATCTCTTTCTCGCTCTCAGTGTTCATTGAGTAGCCGAGCATTTTGAGAATAAGGCCAGTAACTACGCGGTTGTTACCAACTACGCCAACTCTGCCCTCAAGTGAATCATCAAAGAGATCTGCATATCCCTTGATGTCGATGTCAACCTTGTCTGGGTTGTAAGCAATCTGCATAATACCAGCACCATATGGAACTGTGTATTCATCCTTTGAATCATAGAACTGACCCTGGAATCTAGAATCGATATTATCCCAGTTAGAAATCTTTACTGTGTCGAGTTTCTGTGCAAGGCCCTCAGAAATAACCTGTTCGATGATGTAGTCATCAGCAATTACAAGGTCATAATCAGCACCTTTAGAAGCCTCGAGAGTCATGAGCATGTTCTCATCAGTATCGAAGTTCTGATAATTTACAGTGATGCCTGTCTCCTCTTCAAATGCATCGATAACTTCGTCTGGGAACATACCAGCCCAAGTGTAGATTGTGAGAGTGCCTGTCTTCTTTGAACCACTGCAACCAGTGAGTGCAAGAATCATTGCAAGACATAGGATTATTGCGATTAGTCTTTTCATGTTAATCTCTCCTCTTTTAATTTTGCGCTTTGTTTTTCTTTACTAGTCTTGAAGCCCCGAGACAGATAACTGTGACAAGGAGCATAAGCGTGCAAAGAGCGTTAATCTCAGGTGTTATACCTGTTTTAACTTGCGTATATATCTTAATAGGTAAGGTGTTGAACCTCGGTCCTACTACGAACATACTGATAATTACATCGTCAAAACTCATTGCGAATGCGATAAACATTCCTGAGAGAATACTTGGAAGTAAATCTGGCAATGTAATCGTGAAGAAAGCCTTAAATGGACCCGCACCGAGCATGCGCGCAGCCTCTGTAGGCGCAATATCGAGCGATGCAACCCTTGTCGACACCTGAAGATATATGTATGGAATACAGAATGTCATGTGTGCGAGTACAAGGGTAATAAATCCAAACGGAAGATTCAAAAATCTAAAGAAAACAAGAAATGCCATTCCGAGAATAATCTCTGGAACCATGATTGGAATCATAGAGATAGGTTTAACTATTTCCTCGGCTGGTTGTTTTTTTCTAAATCCCAAAGCTGCAGCAGTTGCGATAACTGCTGAGAGGATGCAGGACGTTACACCGACAAGCACAGAATTTAGAAGTGCTTTAAAGATGTTCTCATCCTTAAAAAGAATCTCATACCAACGGAGTGAGAAACCACCCCAGGTGGTGTAAAGACGGCTGTCGTTAAAACTGAAGATTACAGCAACTACGATTGGAACATAAAGTATAGCTGTAATTATTGCTACATAGATAAGTGGAAACCTGCTTTTCTTTTTCACTGTGCATGCCTCCTTCTACGTGCAACAGGCTCAAGTCTGTTGCAGATTAGGATAACAGCGCCAGTGAGAAGCATAAGTACCACTGAAATTGCTGCGGCAAGTGGAAGGTTATGTGTCTTCATAAGTTGATTCTCAATGAGGTTACCAGCGAGAATGAACTTGCCTCCACCGAGTAAGTCTGAGATATAGATAAGGCACATGCTTGGAATGAATGTGAGTGTAACACCCGAGAGAAGTCCCTTTGCAGTCTGTGGCAAAGTGATATCAAGGAATGCCCTACCTTTTGATGCACCGAGCATGCGTGCAGCCTCAAGAGCTGACTGATCAAGCTTTGTAGCCGCAGAATATACTGAGTAAATCATAAACGGCAGAAGTGCATAGACCATTGTTATGACAACTGCCTCATATGAGTAGAGAATCGTTGTATATGTTCTGAGGAGAACGATTATACTTGCGATTCTAACGATTGAGTTAATCCAAAAAGGAAAAGTCAGCGCAGCAAAGAAAAAGTTGCGCTGATGGTCCGGTAGCCGAGCCATAAAAAGGCCAGCTGGATATCCAATAATGATGTCGACAAGAGTAACCGTAACAGCCAGTTTAAAGCTGTCGGCAAAGGTAGACAGATATATTGGTTTTACAAGTTCTCTGTAGTTGTCAAAAGTGAACGTGTAATCAACTGCCCAGGTGTTTGTCCTTGTCATAAAACTGAGGAACAATGCGTAGAGCATCGGAATTAGAACAAACAGTGCAGAGAAAACATACAGAGGCAAAACCTTTTTAAAGTCTGATCTTGTCTTTGATTTCATCTGGTTTTCCTATCTCCGTAAAAATGCCATCCTCCATTAGAGCGATTCGGTCACTCATAGAGAGTGCCTCCTCCTGGTCATGGGTGATGTAAATAAATGTTATACCGAGCGTGTGCTGAAGGTCTTTGAGTTCCTCCTGCATACGCTTTTTAAGTGCGGCGTCTAATGCGCCTAAAGGCTCGTCGAGAAGTAGTACCTTAGGCGTACTTATGATGGACCTCGCAAGAGCAACACGCTGACGCTGTCCACCAGAGAGCATATCAGGCATACGCTTGTTTACGCCCTCAAGTTTCACAGTCCTTAGCATATCATTTACTCTCTCTGCAATCTCATCTTTTGGAAGTTTTTGAAGCTTGAGCGAATAAGAGATATTCTCCTCAACAGTCATGTGTTCAAAGAGTGCATAGTTCTGGAAGAACATGCCGATTTGGCGCTTCTCTGGGGCAAGACTGGTGATGTCATTGCCGTCGAGGAATACCTGACCTTGGTCAGCGTATTCAAGGCCGGCGATGATACGAAGTAGCGTCGTCTTGCCGCAACCGGAAGCGCCAAGAAGAGTAACAAACTCCCCATGGTCAACCGTCAAGTTTATGCCTTTCAAAACTTCCTGTTTATCAAAGGATTTGTATATGTCTTTTGCTTCTAGGTATGACATATTTTTCTCCTTAAATTAGTCTATTTCTTCTGGGACAGCAGTGTCTGTTGATGGAGCATCCATCGCAGTTGCATTCATCTCAAGCCACTGATTCTTTGTGATGAGTACCTGACGTGGCTTAGAACCCTCGAATGGACCTACAATACCACGCTCTTCAAGTTCATCAATAATGCGAGCTGCACGTGCGTAGCCGACCTTGAGTTTACGCTGGATAAGGGTTGTTGAAGCCTGACCAGCCATAACTACTGCCTCGATTGCCTGTGGAAGAAGCGCATCGCCATCATCCTCGCCCTGTGGGCCATCGATGCTGCCGCCCTTCTTGCCTTCGGACGCAGCTGCATGCTTATCAATCTCATCGAGAACAGATTCGTTGTAGTTAACTTCTCCGCCCTCCGCCTTGATGAAGTCAATTACGCTCTTAATCTCGTTGTCTGGAACATAACAGCCTTGGATACGGATTGGGTTTGATGCTCCAACTGGATTGAAGAGCATATCACCGTTACCGAGAAGTTTTTCAGCACCCATCATATCGAGAATGATACGTGAGTCAGTACCGTTAGAAACCTTGAGTGCAAGACGGCTTGGAATGTTGGCCTTAATAAGACCTGTGATTACGTCTACACGTGGAGACTGTGTTGCGATAACGAGGTGCATACCTGCAGCACGGGCCATCTGTGCAAGACGACATACAGAGTCCTCAACGTCTTTGGCTGCAGCCATCATAAGGTCTGCAAACTCATCGATAAAGATGACAATCTGTGGCATTGGTTTCTTATCAGGATCCATTGCTGAGAGTTCGTTATATCCAGAGATATCACGGACATTGTTCTCAGAGAATGCCTTATAACGATTGAGCATCTCCTTAACTGCCCATGCGAGAGCACCGGATGCCTTCTTAGGGTCAGTTACTACTGGGATGAGCATATGTGGAAGGCCGTTATAGCCTGTGAGTTCTACTGACTTAGGGTCAATCATTACAAACTTAACTTCATCAGGAGTTGCATTGTAAAGGATTGAGAGAATCATTGCATTCATACATACTGATTTACCTGAACCAGTTGTACCTGCAACGAGGATATGAGGCATCTTTGCGATATCCATTGTACAAACTTCGCCTGTGATACCACGGCCGAGAGCAACTGTGAGCTTGCTTTTCTTAGAGCGTTCCTGGTAATCCTTAGACTCAAGGATTTCGCGAAGATTGATGGCATCGCGGCCTCTATTTGGTATCTCGATACCAACGGCAGCCTTGCCAGGGATTGGAGCCTCAATACGGATACTTGTAGCGGCAAGGCTGAGCGCGATGTCATCTGCAAGACCAGTGATCTTACTGATACGAACACCCTGTGCCGGAGCAAGCTCATATCTTGTAACTGAAGGACCGCGGCAGATATCAACGAGTGTTGTCTCTACGCCGAAGCTCTTAAGAACATCAATAAGTTTCTCTGCGTTTGATCTCATCTCACTCTCAGAATCGCCTGAGTTGGTAACTTTTGGAAGTGAGAGGCAAGTGAGCGGTGGGAACTTATAAGGGTTAGCCTCAGTCTCATCGAACTCGGCCAAAGTTGGCTCGTTGTTCTCAGGTTTCTCCTCCACCGGCTTGTTCTGATTAGCAGCCTTTTTGATGATGTCGTCGAGAAGAACTGAAGGTTTCTCCTCAGTTGTTGAGAGATCAACTGGCTTGTCAACAACTGGAGGTTCAATATCCACGTTCTCGCCGAAGGATTCACCCTTCTTCTTAGAACGTCTAGGTTTTGTTGAAGCGCCAACGTCATCGTATTCTGCGTCAGGAGCATACTCAGGACCGAGATCAACATTAGGATTGAACTGCTGCTTACGCTCTATTCTCTCCTCAAATGCACGGCGACCACTCTCAAGTGTCTCAGATGCAACCTGCGAGCCCTTCTCAACTGGCTTTGCAACTCCTCTAAAGAAGTCGATGAGTGTTGTACCAGTTACGAGCATAAGGAATACGAAGCAAAGGATCAGGATTGTGATAGCCGCTGGAACCTTTGTACCAAAGAGCCAAAGGAGCAAACCACCTACAATTGCACCGATTGCACCGCCGTTAGTAGGTTCATTACCAATACTATATGAGGACTTGACACCCTCTGCAAAATCTGACCAGCAGATGATATCTGCAGAAGATGCAAACACTGTAACAGCACCGCTGATTAAGACCACAAGGATTGAAGCGACAATAACTGTGAACTTCAAGTTTCCTATTGGTTTATCAAGGGAGAGCATAACTGCAAGGTACATGAGCACGAAAGGCCATACGAATGCACAGATACCAAAAAGTCCAAAGAAGACATTGTGGAGTGCTGCCCATACATTTGCACCAGGAATTATTACTACACAGAGTAAAAATGCAGCGACTGCGAAAAGGATTATAGCATTGCGCTGACGAGCTGCCTCTTTACCCCTTTCCCTCTCTATATACATCTTTCCATTTTGAGTATTTTTCTTGGCAGCAGGCGCTGATTTTGCTGGAGCCTTCTTAGTTTTTGCAGGCGCCTTTTTTGTTGCCGGTTTTTTGTTAGCCATTTTTTCACCTCTAAAAAAATATGTGAAGTGTCTAAAACACAATATATACGGAAATAATTATAACAAAAGAGGCAGAAAAGCGCAATATATTGTGTAATAAAATAAAAATAATATTAACGCGTATTATATTGACATATTTAACGATATTGTTATAATTATTAACAATGTTCGTTATAAAAATGAACAAGTTTGTTAAAGGAGAACACAAGTTTTGGGAGACACATTAAGCCAAAAAATCATTAAAAATCACCTTGTTTCAGGTGAAATGAAGGTCGGAAACGAGATTGGAATCCGTATCGACCAGACCCTTACCCAAGACGCTACAGGTACTATGGCTTACCTCGAGCTCGAGGCCATGGGTATCGACAGAGTAAAAACAGAACTCTCAGTAGCATACATCGATCATAATACCCTTCAGACGGGTTTTGAGAACGCCGACGATCACCGCTTCATCCAGAGCGTGTGCAAAAAACGTGGCGTTCGTTTTTCGCGTCCTGGCAACGGCATCTGCCACCAGGTACATCTTGAGCGCTTCGGCGTTCCTGGCAAAACCTTAATCGGTTCTGACAGCCACACACCTACAGGTGGCGGCATAGGCATGCTCGCAATGGGCGCTGGCGGCCTTGACGTTGCCGTAGCTATGGGCGGCGGTGAGTACTACATCACAATGCCTAAGATGGTTAAGGTTAACTTGACTGGTGCGCTTCAGCCTTACGTAGCAGCAAAGGACGTAATCCTTGAAGTTCTCAGAATTATGAGCGTTAAGGGCGGCGTTGGAAAGATTGTTGAATACCAAGGTCCTGGTGTTAAGACACTCTCAGTACCAGAGCGTGCAACTATCACAAACATGGGTGCAGAGCTCGGTGCCACAACATCTATCTTCCCTTCTGACGAAATTACAAAGGCATTCCTCGAGGCTCAAGGCCGTGGTTCTGACTGGACCGAGCTTAGCGCTGACGAGGACGCAGTATACGACGAAGTAATCGACATCGATTTATCAGCGCTTGAGCCAATGGCAGCAATGCCTCACATGCCTGACAACGTTAAAAAGGTAACTGAGATCGGACAGATTAAAGTTGATCAGGTCTGCATTGGCTCCTGCACCAACTCCTCCCTCTCAGATATGCTCAAGGTAGCAGCTATTCTCAAGGGCAAGAAAGTTGCTCCAAACGTATCTCTCGCAATCGCCCCAGGTTCAAAACAAGTTCTCTCAATGCTCGCAACATGCGGTGCACTTACAGATATTATTGACGCTGGCGCTCGAGTACTCGAGTCAGCATGTGGACCTTGTATCGGCATGGGCCAGTCTCCAAACAGCGCTGGTATCTCACTCCGTACATTTAACAGAAATTTTGAAGGCCGATCAGGCACAGCTGACGCAGGTATCTACCTCGTTAGCCCAGAGGTTGCAGCTGCATCAGCACTCACTGGTGTGCTCACAGACCCAAGAACACTTGGCGAGCCTCTCCACATCTTGATGCCTAACAAGTTTCTCATCAACGACAACATGGTTGAGCTTCCAGCAACTCCTGAGGAAGCAAAAGATGTTGAGGTTATTTACGGTCCTAACATCAAACCATTCCCAGAGTCAAACGTATTAACTGACGAGATCAAAGCCCCTGCAATTTTAAAGGTTGGCGACAATATCACAACTGACCATATCATGCCTGCAGGCGCAAAGATTCTTCCTTATCGTTCAAACATTCCTTTCCTCTCACAGTTCTGCTTCAGACAGTGCGATGAGAACTTTGCAGAGAACTGTAAAGCAGCTGGTAAAGGATTTATTATTGGTGGTGCTAACTACGGCCAGGGCTCATCTCGTGAGCACGCAGCTTTAGTTCCTCTCTACCTCGGCATCAAAGCCGTTATCACAAAGAGTTTTGCTCGTATCCACGCAGCAAACCTCATCAATGCCGGCATCATGCCTTTGACATTCCAGAATCCTGATGATTATGACAAGATTGATCAGACAGATTCACTCGTACTTAAAGATGTATTTGCTTCACTCGATAGTGGCAACTTCACACTCGTAGACGAGACTAAGGGCATCGAGATTCCTCTCGTTGGTATCTTCACAGATAGACAGAAGGAAATCTTAAAGGCTGGCGACCTTCTCCAGTTCACGAAAGGAAGCAAATAATAATGGGTTATGAAAATACTCCAGCAGTAGAAGCTGCTGTTGAACATTTTAAAAATCTCCTCTGTGACCAACTCGAGCGTTGTGACAAGATGGCTGCAGATAAGGACAAGGTGGATTTTGCAAAGATGCCCGAGATTCGAATCGGTATATGTGGTGGCGACGGCATCGGCCCTATCATCTCAAAAGAAGCCGAGCGTCTTCTCCACTTTATGCTTGAGGACGATGTAGCAGCTGGCAAAATCAAGTTCGTTGACATCGACGGTCTCACAATTGAGAATCGTCTCGCTTGTGGAAAGGCAATCCCAGATGATGTACTTGCTCTCCTCAAGACTTGTCCAGTAATTCTTAAAGGTCCTACAACAACACCAACTGGTGGCACAATGGAGAGTGCAAACGTTGCAATGCGTCGTGAACTCGACCTCTACGCAAACGTACGCCCTGTATGTGTTCCTTCAGAGGGTATCGACTGGATATTCTATAGAGAAAACACCGAAGGTGAATATGTTCTCGGCTCAAAAGGCATTGAGGTCCCTGACAAACTCGCTTTCGACTTCAAGGTAACAACCGACCTCGGCACAAAGAGAATCGTTCGTGCTGCTTTCGAGTATGCAAAGAACAACGGTAAGACAAACGTTGCAATCGTAACAAAGGCAAACATCATGAAGAAGACCGATGGTAAGTTCTCCAAGATTGCCCACGAGATTGCAGCTGAGTACCCAGGTATCGAGGCTGAGGAATGGTTCATCGACATCATGACTGCAAACCTTATTAACACTGAAAAGCGTTCAAAGTTCCAGGTTGTTGTTCTCCCTAACCTCTACGGTGACATCATCACAGATGAGGCCGCACAGATTCAGGGCGGCGTTGGAACAGCAGGTTCAGCAAACATCGGTGACCACTATGCTATGTTTGAAGCCATCCACGGCTCAGCACCAAGAATGATTGAGCGCGGTGACGGTGCTTATGCAAATCCAGCGTCAATGTTCAAAGCAACTGAGATGCTCCTCCGTCACATAGGCTACAGTGACAAAGCTGACATTCTCGCAAAGGCAATGAATATCTGCCTTGAGACAGAGAAAAAAGTTGTTATCACAGGACGCAAGGATGGCGCTTCTTGCGAAGAATTTGGCAATTACGTTATGGAGACTGTAAAGTCTCTTGAAAAATAGAGGTAAATGTTATGGGTTCAAAATATATTTCAATTTCAGTAATCAAAAGACTTCCTCGTTACTACCGTTTCCTCGGTATCTTAAAGAACGCAGGTATGGTAAGAATTTCAAGCCGTGAGCTCGCAGATAGAATGGGACTCTCTGCTTCTCAGATCCGCCAGGACTTAAACTGCTTCGGTGGTTTTGGCCAGCAGGGTTACGGCTACAATATTGAGAGCCTTCAGAAAGAAATCGGTAAGATTCTCGGCGTAGATGCAGGTCTTAAGACTATCCTCATCGGCGCTGGCAACCTCGGTCGTGCTCTCGCATTTCAGATGGACTTCGAGACTCGTGGTTTCGAACTCATCGGTGTATTTGATAAGAAAGAGACACTCGCAGGCCAGGTACTCCGTGGTCTTCCAGTTCGTCCAGCAGCTGACATCGAAGATTTCTGCAAAGAGAATCATGTCGATGTAGCTATCCTCTGCATCCCTTACAACGAGGCAGTTGAAAACATTGATCTCTATGTTGAGACTTGTGGAATCAAAGGATTTTGGAACTTCTCTCACTACAATATCAATGAAAAATATCCAAGAGTTATCGTTGAAAACATGCACTTCAACGACAGCCTTATGACACTTTGCTATCAGGTGATTAACGCAGAATGAAACAATTAATGAGTCATACTCCCCTTGACATCATTCCACATCCAGAAGGCTTTATTATAGCCATTCCAGACGGACGTGATGAACGAGGCAGGATTAACGTCGCATTCCGTTTCTTCAACTTCACAACGCACAAGGTTCAGAAGGTAAAGAAGAACTTCTACGCGCAGTACAAGTTTGGACGCGGATATGTTGAAATAATACAACAAGTTAAGGACTATCTTACTTGCACAGTATGCGAAGGACCTGAGGGATTCATAAACGTTGTTTACCCTACAGGTGAAATTGGCATATTTGACTACAACGGAACACTTATCTGGACTGGAGACCTCTCCTACCACGACTGTTCTGTACGTAGCTGTGCTCCTGAGGATAGTTGTATTTGGTGTTGCGTACCGGACCAGAACGCAGTCGTTCGCTACTCAAAGAAACTCCAGCGAATCGACTTTAGAATCGGCGGTGCCGCAACCACAGACATAGGCAGACCAATGTCAGTTAGCCGAATCGGCAACGACCTCTACGTCTGCTGTAAAAATGCACATATAATCAAGAAAATCTCATTAGACAACTACGTAACTACTGACTACAAGAAGTTTGAGGAGCCAGTTCTCCGTTACCTCCGTGTAGCTGGTCAGGAAGTTGTAGTTCTCTCATCTGGTATTTACATCTTGAACTAGGAGTAAAACAATGGCAGATAAAATGTATGAAGCAGTTGGCGACTTCGCTTGCCTAGATTTAGACAGAAAAAGACGCACAGGTTTCCCTGAGGTAGTCTTCTGTCAGAGCAAGAAGATTGACCAATGTGTAGAGATTTTTAAAACTTTATATAAAAACAACGGCCTTGTACTCGGTACACGTGCTTCAAAGGAACAGTATGAAGCTGTAAAAGCTGCTATTCCTGAGGCAAAGTACCACGAGCAGGCGCGTTGTATCACAGTTGGCGAGCCTGAAAAACTCGTCGGAAAAGTTGCCGTTTGCACAGCTGGCACAACAGATATTCCTGTTGCTGAGGAAGCTGCTGTCACAGCTTATATGTGCGGTGCAAACGTTGAGAAGTTTTACGACGTAGGCGTTGCAGGCCTCCATCGCCTGCTCGACAGAATAGATGAAATTAGAACTGCAAACGCAATAGTTGCAGTTGCTGGTATGGAAGGTGCACTCTGCACAGTAATCGGTGGACTTGTAACAGTACCTGTAATCGCAGTTCCAACATCTATCGGCTACGGTGCAAACTTCGAGGGTGTATCTGCCCTTCTTGCAATGATCAACTCCTGCGCTGCAGGCACAAGTGTTGTAAACATCGACAACGGCTTCGGTGCTGGCTACAGCGCAGCTCAGATTAACGCTATGGTTGAGGGAGGAAAATAAGATGAAAGATAAAATTATTCTCCTTGAGACAAACATTGACGACTGCAGTGGCGAGGTTCTCGGATACACACTTGAGAAGCTCATGGATGCCGGTGCAAAAGATGCTTGGTTCTCCCCTATCTATATGAAAAAATCCCGCCCAGCATATGCACTTTCAGTTATGTGCAAACCTGAGCAGGAAGAGGAACTTGTTAAGATTATCTTCAAGCACACAAGTGCCGTAGGTATGAGACGTTCTGAAGTTGACAGAGTCATTATGGACCGTGAGCCAACTATAGTTGAAACAGCATATGGCACAGTAAAAGCCAACAAATTCTCATATGAAGATATAGAAAAGACAAGCCTTGAATACGCTGACGTAAAAAGGCTTGCCGATGAAAAAGATATTTCTATTAATGAAATCTATAAAACTATTCGTCCATAGTACCTGAGCGTAATCCCTTAGGATCCACCTGAATGTACTCGACACCAATAGGATTTAAAGCCTCACAGAGCCTCTCTGTGAGGTTTTCTTTTTCTGCGAGAGTAATTTCCTCAAATGGTACTTCTATCCTAGATTCAGCCCCGTATACGCGTACGCGGCAAGCTTTAAATCCAGCATCTTTAACCATCTGTTCTGCTTTTGTAACAGCAGATATCATCTCATCTGATACAAAGGTATCATAAGGGAACCTTGTGAGCATACAAGGAGACGAAGGTTCACTGGCAACTGGAAGGTTCAATTCCCTACCAATGGCCCTAAGTTCTGCCTTGGTAATGCCGGCTTCGGCTATAGGGCTTCTGACACCTTGCTCCGACAGCGCACGAAGACCAGGTCTATACTCACCCAGGTCATCTGCGTTCGTGCCGTCGCAAAGCACGTCATAACCGGCCCTTTGAGCCTCCGCCTTAAGGCTCTTCATCATCAAAGACTTGCAGTAATAGCAACGTTCCTTATCATTATTCCTAACTTCAGGAATCTTACGTGACTCATTCAAATCAAAAGTAAGCGTCAAAACATCAATACCTGCAAGTTTTGCAACTTCAAGCAGAATGCTGCTATCAACACCGCCGGAAAAAGCAAGAGCGAGTTTGCCATCTTCTGCTATTTCATTAAGTTTTGATGTCAACTTTTCTAAACTCATTGCGTCCTCCTTTATAATTTGAAAGCCCCGAAATTCGGGGCTTTTTGTTTTTAACCGAGTGCTGAGATGTCGAGCTGGTCGTACTTTGAAAGGAATTCCTTAGCATCATAAAGAATTGTTGAAATGGCGCCAGCCTTGTTTGTCTCAATGTTGAGTGGAAGGATTGGGTCATGAACTGAAAGTCTAAGGAGCATCCATCCATCGGCCTCAATCTTTGTTGCGCGAACGCCTTCAAAGCTGTCGTTTGCAACCTCGTAAGCCTCATTAGAGCGAAGCCATGCGTCGAAGTCCTCAAGTACTTTCATACCATATGCTTTGAAATCAGGATCCAAGATCTTAACTCTGTACTCCTCTGCCTCAATTGGCTGCTGGAGATTCTCGATGAGTGAGTCGAGAGGCTTGTCCTCTTTTCGCATTTGAGCTGCCTTAATGATGATTTTTGTCATAAGATAAGCACCGTCATCAAGGAAGTAGTTCTCACGCATTGCTGCGTGTCCTGAAGTCTCTATTGCGAGTGGAGAGTTTACACACTCCTCACGGTTAAGTCTGATTGACTCGTTGATTACGTTCTTATAGCCTCTCTTGAAGCGGTGATGCTTACCACCGAGGTCCTCTTCGATGAATTTCTTGAGACCTGAGCTTGTAACTGAGTCAGTTACGATTGTGCCACCCTCGTTACCCTCAAGTGCAATAACAGAAGCGAGAGCTATAAGAGCGTTACGATTGATTTCCTTACCATCAGCAGCAACACAGGCAGCGCGGTCAACGTCAGTGTCAAAGATAACACCGAGGTCAGCGTTGTTGTCGAGAACTGCCTTTGAGATAGCGGCCATAGCCACTTTGTTCTCTGGGTTAGGAATATGATTTGGGAACATGCCGTCTGGCTCCAAGAACTGGCTACCAGTAACATCTGCGCCGAGAGGTTCAAGAACCTTTTCAGCATAGAATCCGCCAACGCCGTTACCAGCATCAACGACAATGTGGAAGCCACGAAGTGGACGAGCATAGTCGTCAGCATTAACTTCTGCGCAAATCTTCTCGCGAAGCATCTTCGCATAGTTAGTCATATAGTTGACCTCAGTTACAGTACCCTTAGGCATGTCCTCTGGGAGGTCAGGCTTAATATCATACTGAGCATTTGTGAGGATAGCTTCAATATCAGAGCCCTCAAGTCCACCCTTGCGGATAAAGAACTTGAGACCATTCTTGTTCCAAGGATGGTGGCTAGCTGTGATCTCAATAGAAGCATCACACTCAAAGTCAACTGTTGTCATGAACATTGCAGGTGTTGAGCAAAGTCCACAATCTTTAACATTGATGCCACAGTCAAGAAGTGTAGGAAGAACAGCTGCCTTTATTCTGTCGGCTGAAATTCTTGAGTCGTGTCCAAATGCTACTGTGTAAAGTTCGCCATACTGTGGTGTTACGTTTTCATAGAGCCAAGCTGCGAAGCCATAACCAATGGCTGTCAAAGCCTCGTCAGTCAAATTGACCGGCTCACCCTCTACTCCCTCTACTGCAGTACCACGGATGTCCGTACCGCTTTTGAGTGGTCCATAGATTTCATTTAACATATTTTCACCTTTTATCTAATAAAAATTTTACCAGAGTTAATAAAGCCTACCTTCTCATAGAAAGGAACTTTGCCCTCTACACAGAAAAGGTAGATTGTGCGGTCTCCATAATGTTCACAAACTGCCTTTATCAGTGAGTGAGCATAGTGCTTACCTCTCTCCTCAGGGAGAGTTGAGACCGCGGAGATGAAGACACAGTTCGGTGTGACTGAGAGGACTGCAACGGTTGAGACAGGTTTACCGTCTGTCTCAAGCATAAACGTGCTTGCAGTCTCATGTCGCACCCTGTGGCTAATATCGACAAGCCATTCATCATAGTTGTCTGAAGAATAGTCGTCATGGCACTCAGTTATTATATCATAAAAGTCCCTAAAATTACTATTCACAATAAGGTTACAAGTATTATTAAAAAGAGCACAACAATCATAACCTTTTTCAAGTTTCATGACGTATCTGTCGCCATCTTTGTAATTTAAAGCAAGGCCTGTATAGCCTATAACATCAAGGAATTCATCGATTTCAGAAGTGTCAGCATTAGCATCTGCCACTGCGGTTACAGCACCGTAAAACTTGGTGATGACGGCTGTTACCTTTCCGTTACTATTTTCCTGAAGCCAGAGCTTCAAAAAATCGTACTTTGTACCGTAGGCAAGAAGTGGACCTAAAGTGCGTACGCCGAGACAATCTGCCTCGGCGAAATTTATTACTTCATTCAGTTTATCGTGATTTAGTTCCTCGATAAATCTAATCATTCATAATCCTCAATAAATGCCTTAATAAGAGTATATGTTGCTGAGATATCATCCTTATTCATTACACAGTTTGGTGAGTGAAGATAACGTGTTGGGATTGAGATTGCAATAACACGAGCACCCTCACCTACAGTCTTAACTGCGCGCGAGTCGTTTCCACCGGCAATAAGGGTCTTTGTCTGAGCCTTAATACCTTTTTCCTTTGCAAGGTTCATAGTGTCCTTGTAGAGGTCGTGGTCGTAAATTGTGCCACGATCCATATATGAGACAACAGGGCCATCTCCAAGGACACACGCGCGCTTGTCGCCCTCTACACCATCGATATCGCCAGCTGTTGTTGTCTCAAGGACAACACAGACATCTGGCATGATGCCATAAGTTGCGGCGAAAGCGCCGACAGTACCAATCTCCTCCTGAACGTCAAACGCAAAGTCAACGTCATAAGGGAGGTCCTCGCCTATAAGTTTAAGCATAAAAGCACAACCTGCGCGGTCATCAAGTGCCTTCATTCTAACAAATCTATTATCTGTACCGAACTCAGTAAAATCGCAGTCAAATGTTGCATATGAGCCGAGATAAGCATACTTCTCAGCCTCCTCTTTTGACTTTGCGCCGATATCAATATACATGTCTGTGTGCTTTGGAAGTTTTTCACGTTCATCCTTTTCTATTAGATGAATATGTTTGAGTGCAATAACACCCTTTGCACCACTCTCAAGAGTAACTGTGCGACCAATAAGAACTGCTGGGTCAATACCGCCGATCTCATTGAACTTCAAAAGGCCATCATCGGTAATATATGTGATTATGAGTCCAACCTCGTCCATATGAGCACACATCATGAGTTTCTTCTCAGGAGTCTTTGCACCCTTCTTATGTACGATTAAGTTACCGAGGTTGTCGACAGTGTAATCAGTGCCAGCTGGGAGCTTAGAGATAATGAAATCACGTACTGCGTCCTCGCGGCCTGATACACCAGGGATTTCACAGAGAGATTTAATAAGATCAATCATTACTTGTTACCTCCCTCTGATTTTATAAATTCACAGAGAAGTTTGACGCAGTTGTCAAAGTCCTCAGTATCAATAACCTCTACAGGTGTGTGCATAAACTTGAGTGGGAGTGAAATCATACCAGTCTTTATGCCAGACTTAGTCATGATAACCTCATCGGCATGAGTACCAGTGTCCCCATTCATTACCTCAACCTGATAAGGGATATTATTCTTTGTTGCGAGGTCCTTAAGCTTTGCAAAAATCTCATTGTCAAGAACTGGAGCAATACCAATCATTGGGCCCTTGCCCATGATGCCTGTACCCTCATCTTTACAGCCAGGAGTTTTAGCAAAGCTTACATCAAGGATGATAGCTTCATCTGCACCGCTGGCAAAAGCGTCATTCTTTGCAGCTTGACCATTTACTTCCTCTTGAACAGTGAAATGAACTGAAAGATTTGGCTTGACACCACAAGCTTTCAAAGTTTCAAGAGCCTTTAAAATAATTGCAACACAGGATCTGTCATCAAAAGCACCCGAGCAGATCTGATTGCCAAGCAATTTTTCAAATTTATAGTTTGGAACAATACGGTCACCAAGAGTGATAAGACTTTCACACTCCTCTTTTGTGAGACCGGTATCAATACAGAGGTCCTCTTCCTTTTTAACCTTACCCTCGTCCTCCTCTTTTGCAAGATGAGGTGGGATTGATGAGATAATACCGAAGATAGGCTTCTTACCTAGAACAGTTACAGGGAGACCTGAAGCCACTCTCTCGTCCATTCCACCACAGCGTGAGAACTTCAAGAAACCTCTATCATTGATACTTGTAACAATATATCCACACTGATCAAGATGTGCATCCAAAAGAATCTTTGGACCAGTTCCGTTTGCAGTACCTATAACTGAACCACGATTATCAATTCTAACCTCATCAACATATGGCTTTAAAAGGTCCCTAGCAACTGCTGCTGCAGCTTCCTCTGAACCAGAAACACCATATGTGGAAGTCAAGGTTTTAAGTAATTCAATAGTTTCCATATGATTACCTCAGTAGTAATAAAATAACGTTACATATTATAGCATAAAAATGATAAAAGAGCCAACGAAACGTTGACTCTTTTACCTGGCAGGGATGGCAGGATTTGAACCTACGAATCACGGAGTCAAAGTCCGTTGCCTTACCCCTTGGCGACATCCCCGGGTATAAAAGAAAGGCAGCTTTATAAGCCGCCTTTCAGCTTTTTGGGGTGGATAATCGGATTCGAACCGATGGTCTCCAGTGCCACAAACTGGCGCGTTAACCAACTACGCTATACCCACCATATGGCACGCTGAAAGGGATTCGAACCCCCGACCCTCTGCTTAGAAGGCAGATGCTCTATCCAACTGAGCTATCAGCGCGTATATGTCGAAAAAATGGAGCGGGTGATGGGAATCGAACCCACACAACCAGCTTGGAAGGCTGGGATTCTACCATTGAACTACACCCGCATCTTCGCGACGGTGAATATTCTAACATACCCACCGCCGGGTGTCAATAAGATTTTGGCTTAAATTTAAGCGCTTTTTACGACGAGGTCTTCGCCCTCAACCGACACATCTATGCGTGTTACAGGGGTTCCATCTGCTTCGATGATAATGTCGGCAATACGGTCCTCAATATTACGTCTAATGACGTTGCGAAGATCACGTGCACCACGTACGCCAGAGTCCATTTTTGAGACGATTGTCTTTGGAACTTCCTTGGTCCACTTGAGTGCAATTCCCTTGTCCTTGAGTGGCTCCTCAAGTTCCTCGAGCATGAGCACTGCAATATCAGCATAATTGTCCTCTGTGAGGTCATTAAAGAGTACTACTTCATCAACACGGCCGATGAATTCAGGTCTGAGGAAGTCCTTGAGAGCTTTCATTGCCTTATCCTTGTTTGCGGCATCCTGAGTCTTGCCAAATCCAAGAGCGTTTTCCTTGCGCTCAGAGCCGGCATTAGAGGTCATAACAATTACAGTATTCTCAAAGTTGATTGTTCTACCCTGTGCGTCGTTTATCTTACCCTCATCAAGAATTTGAAGAAGGATATTCATTACATCTGGATGAGCTTTTTCAATCTCATCAAAGAGGATTACTGAGTAAGGCTTACGGCGAACCTTCTCAGTGAGCTGGCCAGCTTCATCGTAGCCAACGTAACCTGGAGGTGAGCCGATAATTCTTGAAACGCTGTGCTTCTCCATAAACTCTGACATATCGAGGCGTATAAGGGTCTCAGGTGTGTCAAATAGTTCCATAGAGAGACGCTTTACAAGCTCTGTCTTACCTACGCCTGTAGGTCCAACAAAGATAAATGATGCTGGGCGCCTACGTGCATTGATTTGAATACGTGAACGCTTTACAGCGGCAGCAACAGCTGCGACTGCCTCGTCCTGACCTTTGACGTGCGCCTTGAGGTTCTCCTCAAGGTTCGAGAGTTTCTTAAGGTCAGACTCAATAACCTTTGCTGCCGGGATACCAGTCCAGAGCTGGATTACCTTTGCAAGATCCTCTTCCTTTACCTCGTTGTCAGCAGCTGCCTCCTGAAGTTTTGGAAGTTCCTGCTCAAAGGCCAAGATCTCAGCCTTTGTCTTAGCCTGTTCCTCATAGTCAGGATTCTCAGTCTCTGCCTCCATATCCTGGAGATCGAGTTTTGCATCCTCAAGATCCTTTTCCATAATCTCAGCTTCAGAGATTGCCTTATTTCTGAGGTTCGCACATGTGCAGGCCTCGTCGAGCAAGTCAATTGCCTTATCTGGAAGGAAACGATCAGTGATATATCTCTCAGAGAGTACTACTGCTCTATGCACAAGTGCATCAGAGATCTGTACTCTGTGATATTTCTCATAATATGACTTGATTCCACAGAGAACTTCATAAGTCTGTTCAATTGATGGCTCGTCAATCTTAATAGGCTGAAAACGACGCTCAAGTGCAGCGTCCTTTTCAATGTGCTTTCTGTACTCAGTGAATGTTGTTGCACCTATAACCTGAATCTCACCACGTGAGAGTGCAGGCTTTAAGATATTGGCAGCATTCATAGTACCCTCAGCATCGCCTGTACCGACGAGATTGTGCACCTCATCGATAAAGAGAATGATATTGCCCTCTTTCTTAACTTCCTCTACAAGGCCCTTGATACGGCTCTCAAACTGACCTCGGAACTGTGTGCCGGCTACGAGTGCAGTCAGATCAAGTAAATGTATTTCCTTATCCTTGAGCTTTGCAGGTACTTCACCAGCTGTAATACGGAGAGCGAGGCCCTCTGCAATAGCTGTTTTACCTACACCTGGCTCACCAATAAGGCAAGGGTTGTTCTTTGAACGACGGCAGAGGATCTGAACCGCACGGCTGATTTCCTGTTCACGGCCGATGATGGCGTCAAGTTTGCCATCACGAGCCTTCTCAGTTAAATCTGTGCAGTATGTGTCAAGATAACGGCGTTTCTTCTTATCACCCTTATTACCACGTCTTCTGCGTTTCTCTTTTGGTGGGCCTGCTGGTCTTGCAACTTTGCAGTCGCAGTCATGCCCACACTTATCATCTGAGCCGTCATTATCATTCTGAAGTGCTCCGCCCAAATTGAAGTTGCCAAGAGCACCGAAAAGACTTCCGAGGTCTGGCATTGAAGGTGTGCCACCCTCCTCAAAATCATCGGCGTCATCGTTGAAGCCCATAAGTGAGCTGAACTGTTCAGAAATGGAATCAATATCTTCAGGGTTAATACCCATCTTGTCCATCATCTGTTTGACAGGACCGATATTGAGTTCCATGGCGCATTTAATGCAGTAGCCTTCAGGCTCACCCTGCTGCTGACCATCTGGTCCGTCAATTTTAGATACAAACACTACTGCAGGGGCTTGTTTGCATCTAACACAAAGCATTTGTTTCATTTAAAGTTATTCCTCTGTTTCTGTTGTTTCTGTCTGTTTTTGTCTAGCCTTAATCTTCTTGATTGTGTTAGGAAGATATGATGTGAACGCCGCAAGCGTCAAGAATGCTGAAATACAAACTAGTACCATAAGCAATGCATGTGGCATAGTCCAAACTTTTGCGAATGCACCAAAGCCTGGTGCAAAGAGCATAAGTGATCCCATTACCAAATAGAATACAACTGTTGCCACCTTGCCATAGATGATTGCGGCCTCTGGAACTATGTCCATAGAGAGAAGTACAAAACTACCTATAATCATTGTGAGTTCCTTCAAGATAAAGAGAAGGAATACATATGAGAAGAGCTTTAATGCCTTCTCCCCTGAGTTTTGGAACTCTCTAAAGTAAACGATTGTTACTGTTATCTCTGTAAGTTTATCAGCAGCCGGGTCCAGGAGCTTACCGAGTTTACTTATCTGATTAAAATGACGGGCAATCTTACCGTCAAATAAATCTGTAATTCCAGAGACAAAAATTACAAGTACTGCGATTAAATATCTCTTCGTAACAAAAAAGTATACAAAGAATGGGATCGCAATAATTCTAATAATGGATAATAGATTAGGGATTGTCCAAGCATCCTTACCCATATCCTCAAATTGAGCTTTAAGTGTGTTAACATCTGTCAGCTTTCCCATTGGAAATTCATCTCCTCTTATTTACACTTTTCTATCTTACCAACTGAGTATAGGTATGTTCTGTTGCCTAGGTTAAATGCTGCAATACCAGAGTTGTCTGCGTCATATTTCTTGACGATAGAGCCACTGGTTTTGAGTACACAAACCTGGTCCTCAAGAACTACTGTTATGCGTCCGTTGCTCATAAATAGATTCTTGATTGACTTATCAAAATCTTTATCAAAAGTCTGTGAAAGGCTACTTGAGTAGCAGATAATCTTCTGCTCATTTGTACTACCGTGTGCAGCAAGCGCAATTGATGTATAACCATCCTCTGAGAATGCGAAGTTGACAAGTGTACTTGAACCATATTCAATATCGGACTTGTTCTTTAAGCCCTTAATGAATGATGCAAGGTTATCTCCTATTGCAACAACGTTGTCATTCTTTGAGAAATGAACTGCGAGTATCGCTGTACCATAGTACTCATATTCTGCCTTAGGCTCTGAATAATCAAAGTCGAAAACAAAGACCTTTGAGTAAATCTCACCATCTCTTGCGCCCACAACCGAAACAGCTGCATATCTGCCATTATCAGCAAGATCAACTGAGGTTATGCTGTCCTGTGCACAAGACCAGGAGAAAATTACATTCTTGTAATTGTTGCTGTATACGATGAGCTTTGAAGCGCAGTCATCTGAGAATGTCGCAAGAGCAAGGTTGCCTTTTGCACCCATAGCGGCTGTGATAATTTTCTCATCGTCAGCGGTCTCACCAGTAAAGAGAGTATCGGTTCTGTTCTCAATTCTGAAGCGATTACCGTTTCTGTTGTAGACAACAGCCTTACTTCCCTTTGTGCTCATGCAAGGTGAGGAATATGTGTGCGATGTAGACTTCACCTGCTTAGCTGTAGAGTCAAGAGTTATAGTATCCTGACCTGTGAGTATGAAGAGGTCACCGTTAAGAACTGTTATGTCCTTAATTGAACCCGAATTAACCTTGTAAGGATAGCCACTGCCAGGATTGAGGCCTGACATAAAGCTTCGAAGACTATCATTTATATCGGTGACAGTTGCAATATTAAGGCGCTGAGCCGCAAAGAGGAAAAGTACAAGTACTACGATAAGTGAGAGGATTACGCGTCCGCCGGCCTTCATACCCTTAGTGAGTTTAACATTTTTGAGATTCTTCAAGTTAAACTTCTTCTTTTCCAATTGCATCACCTCCATAATAGACTTTATTCAAGTAGAGACCATGTGCCGGAGCTGTTCTGCCAGCTGAGGTTCTGTCTTTACCTGAGAGAATCGCCAAAATAGCATCTGGTGCTATCTTGCCCTCGTTTATAAAGAGCAAAGTCCCCACCATGATACGGACCATATTATAGAGGAAGCCGTCACCTGTAACACTGAAGGTAACAAGGTCACCGTCGCGTGTGACGGATGCGTCAAAAATGGTCCGTCTGCAGTCCTCTATGTCGGACTTTGCTCCACAGAATGCGGAGAAGTCGTGAGTTCCAACAAAGTCCTTTGCAGCTTTATCAAGCAACGTGGCATCAAGTGACTGCGGATAATGAAGTGCACGACCCAGGAGGAAAGGATCTTTAGCTGCACTGTTTTGAATCTTGTATATGTACTGCTTACCTTTACAGGAGTAACGAGGATGGAAATCTAAATCAACGTCTGATACTGAGAATACTGAGATATCCTCTGGAAGTTTTGCGTTGAGTCCACCCTGCAATTTAAAACAATCAACTGATGATTCAGTCTTAATCGTACAACAGTACTCGCCTGCATGTACACCGGCGTCTGTGCGTGAGCATCCAGTGACATCAAGTCTCTCGCCAAGAATTTCCTCAATGGCGTCCTGGAGCTTCTCCTGGACCGTCACAGCGTTATCTTGAACCTGCCAACCATGGTAGTTGGTACCGAGGTATTTAATTTTAAGTAAAACTTGTCTCATTATACATACCTCGACAGGCTTAATCTAAACTTAAATTACATGCTCAAAAAGAATATTGAGTGCAATTACGCCACTTGTTGTAATGAAGATAAATGCTGCACCAAAAACATCGAGTTTTGTGTACTTCATTATCTTCATTCTTGTTCTGCCCTCGGCGCCGTGGTAGCAGCGGCACTCCATGGCAAAGGCGAGTTCATATGCTCGTCTAAATGAAGTGATAAAAAGAGGTACGAGCACAGGGATGAGCGCCTTTGCCCTCTCAATCAAGGTGCCGGTCTCAAGGTCGGCGCCTCGTGCCTTCTGTGCATTCGTAATCTTATCAAATTCATCAACCAAAGTTGGAATGAATCTAAGTGCGATAGTCATCATCATGGCGATAGTGTGAACACTGTTTTTCATAAACTTGAGTGGTGAGAGCAGACGTTCAATACCATCTGTGATGAGTGTTGGGCTTGTTGTATAAGTGAGCATTGAACTCGCAACAACAAGTGCGGTGATACGGACAATCATAAAGACTGCTGTGTTAATACCACCGGTCGTAATCTTGATAAACTTCCAGTGCAGGAGCATCTCACCCGAATCAACATAGAAGATGTTGAGAATAGCTGTGAAGATGATAATTATCAAGATCGGTTTGATGCTCTTCATAATAACCTTCATTGGAATTTTTGAGATTATGATTACAAGCAAGAGGCTAAGTACCATAACTCCCAAAGCCCAGAAGTTCTTACATACGAAGATTACGATTATGTAGATGAATGTCAAAACAAGTTTCATCCTTGGGTCCATTCTGTGGATTACAGAATTACCTGGGAAAAACTGACCAATTGTTACATTGCTCATAACTCAAATCCCTCCTCTCGGAGACGTTTGAGTTCGTTCATACCAAACTCCAAAGTGTAGACATCAGTTCTAACAGGAAGTCCACGCTTCTTAAGTTCAAGGAATACCTTGGTAATCTCAGGTACATCAAGGCCGTAGCCTGTGAGTTCCTCTGCATGAGAGAAAGTCTCTGGAGGTGTCTCATATCCAACTACCTGAGCTTTATTGATAACGAGTACCTTTGTAGCAAAGCGGGCAACATCCTCCATTGAGTGAGATACGATCATTACTGTGCTGCCAGTCTCGTTCTTGTAGTTTCTAATGAGGTGAAGGATCTGGTCACGTCCCTTAGGATCAAGACCTGAGGTTGGCTCATCGAGGATGAGGATCTTAGGTTCCATTGCCATAACACCGGCAATAGCAACTCTACGCTTCTCACCACCGGAGAGGTCAAACGGAGACTTTTGAAGCATCTCAGTAGTTACACCGGTAAATTCAGCAGCTCTAAGCACTCTCTCCTTTACCTCCTCTTCAGAGAGGCCCATATTCTTTGGACCGAAGGCAATATCCTTAAACGCAGTCTCCTCAAAGAGCTGGTACTCAGGATACTGGAAACAGAGGCCAACCTTAAAGCGGGCCTCGCGGAGTGTGGCCTTGCTCTCCCAGATATCCTGTCCATCGACATATACCTTACCGGAGGTAGGCTTCAAGAGACCATTGAAATGCTGAATGAGGGTTGACTTACCAGAACCGGTATGACCGATTACTGCTACAAGTTCTCCCTCCTCGATTTCAAGGTTCACTGAATCAAGCGCAGTCACCTCAAAAGGTGTACCCACACTGTACTTGTATGTTAAATTGTCGGTTTTCAAAATCGACATTATTTTTTCTTCCAATCGTTAATTATTGCGTCTGCGCATTCAATAGGTGTCAAAACATCTTCCTTGAGACCAAGTTTCATAGCGAGGAGTTTTGACTGAGGAACATCGAGACCTACGCGTCTAATCTCATCAACGTTCTTAAAGACCTCATTCGGAGTTCCCTGAAGAAGTATCTTTCCCTTCTCCATAACCACAACCTTGTCGGCCTGTACAGCCTCATCCATATTGTGGGTAATGAAGACTACTGCCATACCGAGGTCGTCATGAAGTGACTTGATAGTTCTCATTACTTCTTTTCTACCCTTAGGGTCGAGCATGGCTGTGGACTCGTCGAGTACGATACACTCAGGTTGCATTGCGATAATACCGGCAATTGCAACTCTCTGCTTCTGTCCACCTGAGAGCTTATGAGGTTCTTTGTCACGAAATTCATACATACCAACAGCATGAAGTGCATCATCTACACGTTTTCTAATCTTCTCAGGAGCAAGTCCCAAGTTCTCAGGACCGAAAGCGACGTCCTCCTCAACTACTGTTGCAACAATCTGGTTGTCAGGATTCTGGAAAACCATACCGACGTGCTGACGAATCTCCATTGTCTTATCCTCGTCAGTTGTTTTGATACCTTTTACGAGTACCTCGCCCTTATCAGGGATTAAAATCGCATTTGAAAGTTTAGCTAGCGTTGATTTACCTGAACCGTTATGTCCAAGCACTGCAATATAGTCACCCTTATGTACATCTAAAGACACGCCACTTACAGCCCAAGATTTCTCCTGAACCTCATCTTCATCATATGTGAAATATACGTCTTTAAACTGAAGAATTACTTCCTTGTCCATATTGCACTAGCACCACATGGCAATGCCATGTCCGTTTCTGTAGTTTTAAGTCCTATCTCATCACAGGAGACAACTCCACCAAATTTCTTTGAAACAGTTGAGCCTAAGATATAACTCATGACTGATGGTGAGAGGCCTGTTGTGTATGAGTTGATAAGAACCATAAGAGGTTTGTCAGACAATACTTGAGACGCGAGATCTACGAAATCGTAGATTTTATCCTCAAGCTGCCAAACCTCTCCACCAGGTCCCCTACCATATGAAGGTGGGTCCATGATGATAATGTCATACTTATTGCCTCGACGAATCTCACGCTCGATGAACTTCTCACAGTCATCTACAAGCCAACGACAGAATCTATCCTGGAGACCTGATGCCTGTGCGTTCTCCTTAGCATAAGCCACCATACCCTTTGATGCGTCAACGTGTACCACTGCCGCATCCTCGGCAAGGGCAGCTATTGTCGCACCGCCGGTGTAGGCAAAGAGGTTAAGTACCTTAACCTGGCCGTTCTCTCCGCAGCCCTTGCCCTGGTTCTCTCGTATTACTTCACGCAAGAAATCCCAGTTCACTGCCTGCTCTGGAAAGAGGCCTGTATGTTTAAAGCCCATTGGCTTTATTTTGAAAGTCAAATCACGGTAATTTATGGTCCACTCATCTGGAATCTTCTTAAGGTACTCCCACTCACCGCCGCCTTTCGCTGAGCGATGATAATGTGCGTGAGCCTGTTTCCAATATTTGTTTGTCTTTGGAGTTTTCCAAATTACCTGTGGGTCAGGACGAACGAAAATGATGTCTCCCCAACGCTCAAGGCGCTCACCTGAGGAGCAATCAATAAGTTCATAGTCCTGCCAATATTCTGTAGCTCGCATTCTTAGTCCTCAAACTTTATCTGTTCTGGCTTGCCCTGATAAGGGATGCCGAGATGTTTGTAGCCTGCTGGTGTCACCATACGACCACGAGGTGTTCTTGATAAGAAACCAATCTGCATAAGATATGGCTCGTAGACATCCTCGATTGTGATGGCCTCCTCGCCTATCGCTGCTGCAATAGTGTCAAGACCAACAGGTCCACCGTTGTAGTTCTTAATCATTGCTGTAAGAAGAAGACGGTCGATATTGTCGAGACCGAGTGGGTCAATCTCCATCCTTGCGAGTGCAAGTTCTGCAGTCTCCTTGGTAATGACTCCATTACCAACTACCTCTGCGAAGTCACGAGCACGTTTTAAGAGTCTATTCGCAATACGTGGTGTGCCACGTGAGCGTGATGCAAGTTCAACTGCACCATCCTCTTCGATGCCGATTCCCAAAACATCAGCTGAACGCTTAACGATACAAGCAAGTTCCTCTGGTGTGTAGAGCTCAAGGCGAAGGATTACGCCAAATCTATCACGGAGAGGCGCTGCAATCTGACCAGCTCTTGTTGTTGCACCGACAAGGGTAAACTTTGGAAGTTCAAGTCTGATTGACTGAGCTGATGGGCCCTTGCCGATGATGATATCAACGGCTCTGTCCTCCATTGCCGGATAAAGAACTTCTTCAATCTGCTTTGAGAGACGATGAACCTCGTCGATAAAGAGTACGTCACCGTCATCGAGATTTGTGAGAAGAGCAACGAGGTCACCTGGCTTCTCAATGGCTGGACCAGATGTAACTCTGATATTTACACCCATCTCGTGAGCGATAATACCTGCAAGTGTTGTTTTACCAAGTCCCGGAGGGCCGTAGAGTAAAACGTGATCCATTGCCTCACCGCGGCGCTTTGCTGCATCGATATAAACCTTGAGGTTTTCTTTAACCTTCTCCTGACCGATATAGTCATTCAAAGTCTTAGGTCTGAGTGAAAGTTCTACTGAGGCATCCTCTTCTCCACTGTAGTGAGGATCAACATATCTGCTTTCAAAATCCATATCTTCAGGATTGAATGTGCTGTTATTCATATGTCATCCTCCTTATTTTGAGAGTTGCTTTAGAGCCTGTTTAATCATCTGGTCAACTGGAAGTGATTGGTCACAGTTACCAACTGCAATGGCAGCCTCAGACTGGCTGTAGCCGAGTCCAACAAGTGCTGCAATTGCCTTAGGTGCCTCACCCTTACCGGTTGAAGCGGCTACGGCTGCTGTGAATGTTGCGCCACCTGCTGTTCCACCAAGTTTGCCAACCTTGTCTTTGAGTTCAAGGCAAACTCTCTGCGCAACCTTAGGGCCTACGCCCTGCGCAACTGTGATTGACTTTGCGTCACCAGATGCGATTGCGAGATAGAGCTGGGATGGGGTCATCTCTGAGAGAATTGAAAGGCCAGCCTTTGGTCCAACACCAGAGACTGAGATAAGGAGCTTGAATGCATCAAGTTCCTCCTTTTCAAAGAAGCCATAGAGGTCCATAACGTCCTCTCCTACTTTGAGATAAGTGTAAAGTGTTACCTTGGAACCGATTGGTCCAAGTTCTTTTAGCGTGTTGTAAGAGACATAACAGAGATAAGCGACACCACCCACGTCAACTGCAGCAGTGTTGTTATCAGTGTATGCGAGTTCTCCTGTCAAACTAAAAAACACGTGAATTCTCCTTTCAAAATATATTCCCCATTTAAGCCCTAGGAAATTCCTCTATAAATATAAGACATAATACGCGCATTATAATATAGATTAACTGTGTAATTATAACATGCGTGAAATAAAATATCAATTGGTTACAAAATTTAAAAAAGGACAAACTGTTTCCAGCTTGCCCCATTTTTTACTTATATTCCCTTGCGTTCTGTGAGTTTTCTCTTTGAAGGCGCGGCGGAAAGACCGGAGCCTCCAACATGTCCATGACAGATGGCCATAGCGAGTGCGTCGGCTGTGTCATCTGGCTTCGGCACCTTGGTAAGGCCAAGAAGTTTTTTGGTCATCTGCATGACCTGTTTCTTGTCCGCTTTGCCGTAGCCAGTCACCGACTGTTTAACCTGCAATGGCGTGTATTCATAGACTGGTATTCCATTATTTTCGGCGCAGAGTAAAAGTACGCCGCGCGCCTGTGCTACGTCGATTGCGGTCTTTACATTTGTCTGGAAATAAAGTTTTTCCATCGAGATTGCCTCTGGATGACAGCGCTTAATTATGTAGTCCAAATCCTCATAAATTTCAACGAGTCTCTTTGGAAATGGTGTGTCCTTATCAGTTGTAATCGCACCAAAATCTACAATAGAAAATTTAGCTTTGTCGTAATCCAAAATACCCCAACCAACTATTGCATAACCAGGGTCAATACCTAAAATTCTCATACTACTAATGCACGTCCTGAAGTCTTACAAATTTCTTCGTCTAAAACATTTTCATCACATACAAGTTTACCATTGATGAATACCTTGTCAATACCGAAAGCATGTGTCTGGTTTGGTGTAGCAGCAAGGATTTCATCCTCGTTAAATACTGTGAAATCAGCATAATAGCCAGGCTTAACATAACCTCTGTCCTTGAGCATGAAACGGTCAGCATTTGCACCTGTCATACGACGAACTGTGTTAGGCAATGTGTCACCTGTGCCCTTCAAAGAATCCTGAAGGAACTTAGGGAAACAGTCGTAGATAGAAGGATTCTGAACACCGTAGTCCTCTACCCAAGCATCTGTCATATAGAGACAATTAGGGTTGTGTTCAAAGCGTTTAATGATGTCTGCACTTATGTATGGTCCCTGATTTACGCGGCCCTTGAAGTTAGACTTCTCGCAGAGTTCAAGGTACATGTCGAGATCAGATTTGCCATACTTCTTGGCGAGTTCATGAACTGAGTAACCCTCGTATTCCTCATATCCTTCACCAATATATGCAACCTGGATATCGTCAAAGCCGAAACCGAGGAGTTTAGCTGTCGCAGTTATAAGACCCCAGAGTTTAATCTTGTTGATTGGCTTCTTTCTCTCCTCCTTGGACATACCCTGATACCAAGGTGGAAGAACAACTGTGATTACAGATACACCGACGTCATGATCATAGATGTCAAACATTGCATCTACGCCCTCTGCACGGAGCTTCTCCTGAATCTCAAGGAACTCGTCAACATCCTTGAAAGAGCTCGTACCTACGAAGATTGCGTGTGAATGCTGAAGTTTAAGATTTGTACCGTGAGCAATTTCATAGAGCTCATCTTCAGCACGAAGAAGATGTGATCTTCCAAAGAGTTTGTCGTATGACATTGAGTATTTTGACTCTGCACGTGGATGAACTGTAAGTGGCTTATTATACTTGCAGCAAAGCTCTGCAACTTTCTTAAGTTCTTCTGTTGGAGCATAGAGGCCTGGCTCATACATGAGGCCAAGAGATACACCCGCAGCACCGTTCTTCAAGTTATCCTCGATAATGCCGAGCATTCTGTCCATCTCATCAGGTGTGAGGTCACGTGCCTCAAGGCCTGATACTGCAGCTCTTGCGGAGCCATGGCCAACACAAGTTGCTGCATTACAAGGCATTTTCTTATCACAAGCAGCATTAAAATCTTTAATGTTTCCGTACTTGCCTGTCGTGCCACCAAAGTGGAAAATACCACCGCCGAAGAGGTCAGCATTTTCACGGCCAGCCTCATCAAAACCTATAGCAGAACAGCCACAGTTACCTGTTACAAAAGTGGTTATACCCTGCTGGATAAATGGTGCAAAATACTTCATTGGTTCCTCTTTAATACAGAACCAGTCATTGTGCGAGTGAATGTCAATAAATCCTGATGCTAGGGACTTTCCACCGAGATCAAAGACCTTCTCAGCCTTGCTCTCATCAACTTCGCCGACTTCAAGAATCTTGTCGTCTTCAAAGAGAACTGAGCCCATAAAAGCATCAGCGCCAGTACCATCATAAATCTTGCAATTTTTAAGTAGTGTTGCCATGTATTTGCCTCCTCTTCTAATAAATAATACATATTTATAATAACATAGAAGAGGCTGAATAAAAACCCACCCGAGTCCCAAAAACTCGAGTGGGTTTATTGTTTAAATTGCTACGAATTAAACTCTTCTGTCACGAACTTGTGAGTCGTAATGTTTGTTAAGAAGAGGTCTAATAACATAGAAAATAAGCTTGTTCTCAAGGTTGTTCATATAGATACCGAAGGTAACTACGAAAAGGATGAGAGCAATTTTAACAACTTTTAAAATAGCTTTAAGTACAAATTCCATTATCCATAGCTCCTTTCATTAATATCCTTCAGAGTCGTCGAACTCAACGATTGTTGCGTCGAGAGGCTCTTCACCGAGAACTACTGACATATAGTCATTGATGCACTTACGCATATCCTGACGGGATACTGTACGGCTGTCTTCGAGGTCGTGCTCAAGCCATACCCAATGCATGCCATACTCTGCCGCCTGCTCCTCAAGAGCCGCATGGACACCGTTCATGCCCTTGCAGGCAACGTTGTCGTTACAGATGATCATATCGCAATTGAAACGCTTAGCCCAATCCCAAACAGCATTGATGTTATCCCAGCCACCAACAGCGTGGTGACGCATACATGAGCGCTGTGAGAACTCTGTAAGGTCACGCATTGCTTTAACTGGGTCCTCAGTGTCAATGTGGTTATAACCCATTGTTGAATCCATATTAAGAACAACATTTATACCCCAGCAGTTCTGTGCCCATGTTGGGAAATCTGTGTAATAAACAGCAGATGGTCCCCAAAGGAATGCTCTGTGGCGTGTCTTGCCACCAAATGCCTCATACTTCTTATCAACGCAGTCGCGCATAATCTTGATAACCTTGCGGTCAACCTCGTTAAACATTGGCTCTGCGCCGTTTACGCTCTGCCACTCATAGAGCTTGTAGAGTGTCTCAGAAATACCATTAAGTGGTGAATATGGAGTTGCGAAAATGTCCCACTTCTCCATCTCAATCTCATTCTGCTCATTCATGAGTTTTGCATACTTAAAGAGTTCATTCCAGTCATATTTTACGCCATAAATATCCTCAATGAACTTCATTGAATCTTTGAGTACCTGCTCTGAGAAGTCTTTACCCTCCTCTTCCTGATGCTGCATTGCAAGTGTTACAGGGAAGTCAGGAAGGCCTATCCTACGGCGTTGGAAGGATGAAGTTGCCTCAGACGCATTACAAGGCATGTTAGATGAGAGCATACCTCTACCCATAATTGGGAAAGCGTCATCTATAGCAACACCAGTCTCAGCAGAACAACGTGAGCATACGTCTGCAGGAAGACCCATAGACTCAGCTACATCGATGTAATATGGTTCAATATGCTGGTCAATATCACAGATAATGAACTCTGGAAGTGTCTGAAGTGGAACTGGTGTAAGTCCAGGGAATCCCATCAAATAAAGTGGTGGGAGTGTCTCATCATATGGAATGATGTTGTCACTGTCAGGACCTCCACCGAGGCGCTTGTCGTTCTTCAAAACGAATGCAATCTTCTTTGTAAGACTGGATGTGATTGCGTGCATGTGCATGTTAGCAATCTTAAGTTCCTCACCACGATAACCCTCAAAGAGTCTGTTGATGAAAATGAAAGTGCCGAGGTATGAACCCATCCAACGGTACTCCCAGAAGCCCTTAAGGCAAGCAACTGGCGCAGATGCAACCATCTGACCCATTGAACCTACATTCTTGAGCCATGCAACATAGTCGCGAAGAGTATCCTTTGTTCCTCTCCACTCTCTGTATTTTTCAATACCATTTTTGTCGTTATAACGTGTGCGCTGTCCGCCTTTGCCATTTTCAGCGAGCCAAATTGGATCGTAACGCTGAAGGGCTTTATCTATAGGGGCAACGAGAATATCAGTAAATTCAGAAAAATTCATAATTAACCTCCTATAGCCTTGATTTCAAGGGACTCAACAAATGCCTGGAAACGTGTTCTAAGCTGTCCCATTGAACCGAGCATATACTCTTTTTCAATAGTACATACAGGAACTTTATACTGATTTGCAAGGATGTTGCCGGCGAGAACTTTCTCATAGCTCCAGAACTCGCAGAACTTCATCTGCTCGTAAATTACACCGTCAGCCTTAAAATCTTTATAAAGTTTCATGATTTCAGCAGTTCTCTGGTCGATTTTTTCACCGTCCATGAAACGTGCGCACTGGTTAGTCTCGAGATAATGTCTGCAGATAGCATCAAATGCCTTCTCGCCTTTTTTTATCTCAATCTGTTCACGGCTTGGGAAGCTACCGAAGCAATAACGGTCAGCAACAACCATAGCACCGCAGGACTCAATAAGCTTTGTAAAATCTGGATCGTCAATCTCTGAGCCAGCAACGACAAGACGAGCTCTGAATGGGAATTCAGGCTCTGGCTTACGCTTCTTAATCTCAGCTAAAGTCTCCTCAAGATAAGGCTTAATGAGATAGTGAGGACAAACTTCACTTACAAGCTGAATTACATGGAACTCATAACCTGTAATTGGAGGATTGTCGAGTTTTCTAAACTCACCAATTTCAGTGATGATCTTTGCAATATCGTTGTGATCCTTGATGGCGGCCTTTAAAGCCTTTTCAGAGATGTCCACACCGAGATTCTTCTTAAGAGGCTTTAACACCTTCTCCTTAAGCTGAACCTTGTAGTACTCAAGGTTTGTGTCATCACCCTTCATAGGTGGGTCAATAATTGTTGTGAAGAACTTGTCGTTCTTTACAGGGTTGTAGAGGGCAAAATGCTCCTCCATACGTTCCATTGTGGAACATGCCTCTGCTCCAAAGAGAGCCTCGAGGTAGTTATATCCACCCTCTACTGCACGCTCAAGGATTGAACGAGCATATGGGCAGTTACGCTGTGTCATATAGTAATTTGCTACGTCTGTGGAAGTGCAACGAGGTGCACGAAGACGTGATGAGAAGCAACCTGGGAGATTAAGAAGTGTCTCCGGAATGTAATAACAGTTGTATCCGAGAGGATGATTTCCCTCTTTAATAGCCTGATCTACAAGTTCATTTTTTGCCTCTTGTAGCAAATTTTCAAAATATATGAGGTGTTTTAAATCTTTCAAAAATATCGCCTCTCAATTTAAAAATCTGTTTATTTCTTTTTATTCTTACCTAGGTGCATCTCCTTCATACCCTCAACCTCATCACATACTGGCTTAAGTGCGCAATGAGCGCAGTCAGTATCAATACCATCAAGAATATGAGATAGTGCATTTGTAATATCTGAAACCTTGTTTGCAGTCTTATTTAACTCACGAATAAGTTCCTGGTCTGTAAGGAAAATTATACGAACACTAAGTACGTTTTCATTCTCCTTATAAGCTTTAACATAGGTGTTTCCTATCTTTTTAAAGCTTATTCCCTTTGAAACCGCCTCACGAGCAACGCGGACGCGCTCCTGGTTGCTCTCAGCAGATACACGTACCATGTATCCGTCAGGATAAACATGGTAACGTACAAAGTCCATCTGCTGAATAGCAGCATGAGCGGCGTCTTCATCACCTATATCTTTTACTCCAAGTAAAACAACACGGGCAAATGAGACGTCACCACGAAGTTCATTTAAGTCTTTACCACAAAGGATGATTTCATCCTTTGGTACAAGGTCAGTTGTTGTTGTGACACAAGTAAAGTTTGCGGAAGGAGTTCCGCTGCCACCGAGTTCAAAAGCCTGGTCGCTCTGCATAATAAGTTCGCTGCGCTCAAGATTTTTCCAACAGTCGGTGGCATCGTAATCCCACGTTTTAGTTGTAATACCAGCAATCTTTTCGTTTGTGTCTTTGATTATGGTATTAAACAGTTCCATTAGAACTTAATATCAACTGGCTTACGGTCAAATACCTTATTTACCTGAACGTATGCCCAACCCATAATTTTTTGGTCGAAGTTCCAGAAATAAACAATAAAGAGAATGCCAATAACTTTAGCAAATATTTTAACTACTTTTAAAACAATATTTAAAAGAGCATCCATAATGCATGTCTCCTTTCAATTATGCTTTAGCCATACCCTTCTGGCGTGCATACTCAGCAGCACCAAGAGCACCCATGAGCTGTGGGTCAGTCTTAAGCTCAATAACCTTGAGCTTCAAAACGTGCTCGATAGCAGCCTTAAGGCCGTCGTTCTTTGCGCAACCAC
>JAKSQX010000013.1 GCA_024403955.1 Clostridia bacterium
TGGATAGCATCAAGGCCATTCTTCTTAGCGCAAGAAGCAAGATCGAACTTACCCTGTGTAGCGCCGAATTCGCAGTCAACTCTCCAAGCGAGGTTGTCCTTTGTTGTAGCCTTCATGTTAGGCTCAAGATCAGCACCGAGGAGCTCTGCAAACTTAGCAGCATGCTCTGCCTCTTCGTAAGCAGCCTTTTCCCAATAGAGACCGATTTCTGGATAACCTTCTCTGTGAGCGATACGAGCCATGCAAAGGTACATACCTACTTCTGAGCACTCGCCATTGAAGTTAGCCATAAGCTGCTCAAAGATGTACTTCTTATCTTCTTCAGAGATGTCAGGATTGTTCTTTACTGTCTTATCATAAATGCCATACTCGTGCTCTGCAGCGAGTGTGAGCTCACCCTGTACTTCCTTGAACTTATCTGCGCCAACGTGGCAAACTGGGCACTCTGCAGGAGCTGCGTCGCCTTCATAGATGTAACCGCAAACTGTGCATACAAACTTCTTCATAGTTCTTACCTCCAAAAAATGTTTTTGTTTTTATTGTTAAATTTTATTTGCAACTATTACATACACCGTTAAAAAGAAGTGTATATGATGTAACATCACCATTTTCATACTCTTTTGCCAATTTGTCAATCTCAGAAATTGCTGGGATCTCAAAATCATATACCCTGCCACACTTTGAGCATACAAAGTGATAGTGCTGGTGAACAAAAGCGTCGTAATGTTCTTCGTGAGGACCTTGAACGCTGATTACTTTTCCGTCCTCAATGAGTTGTATTTACTTTTTAACTATTGTCTGTCCTCTATCTTTTGCACTGTGCTTTGGAACGTACTTTGTCTTCTTATTCTTTTTCTTTGCTATTACAAGAAAAAGGATGAGAACAAATACGCCTGTTATTGATGAAAGAATGATAATCTGAGTTGATGAGAGACCAGTAGTTGGTCTTCTTGTATCCTTAGAAGCAGGTTCCTGTGCATCGAGCTCAGCCTGTCTTGCTGCCTCCTCTGCAAGTCTTGCAGCTTCTTCCTCATCCTGAACTTTGTAGGTCTTGATGTTCTCAAGCATATCCTTGCCTGTGTCAGCACCTACTGTTGTTCTGTATAGACCAAACTCATCACAGCTGTACTTATAGTCATCTGAAACATAGAACCAACACCACTGCTGTGATACGTGCTTCTTATATGCTTCTTTCGCAACATCAAGAGCTGTCATTCCACCATATGCGTCAAGTGGCTGTCTAAGATCAAGTTCCATAGCGCCACTGTCTTTATATAGATGTATATAAGTTTTTGCTACATCATGAGTGCCGTCTGCAGCACACTTCTCCACTGCCTCAGCAACAGCTTTAGCCATAACCATATGTTGACCGTGGCCATATTCACCCTTAAAGTCCTGCGTAATTACAACCTGTGGTTTCATATTGACAATTAAGTCTAAAAATGAAGCAAGGACCTTATCATAATCAGTTACTTTGAGGCCCGCCTCAAGAGAATCCATAGAATATGCATCTGGAGCCTCTCCAACTATTGGATAGTTTCTAATACCCAAAGTCCAAAGAGCATCAAGACGCTCATGTTCTCTGAAGCACTCAGTTGCAATATGGTTTGTCATATATACAAGTTGAACATTTGCATCGGGATGATTAGCGATAATATCAACTATAGCACCGCCAAGGAAGAGTGACTCATCATCAGCATGTGCTGAAAAGACCATAACATCAGTCTTTTCCTGAGGAGCATTCCATCTTTGAATATCGTCAGGGATAGTCTCGCCCTCAGCAAAAGCTTTTATAAAGCAGATCCCAGCAGCATCATTTGAAGTGATTGTAAAAGACTTGGTAGGAGTTTCAAGTTCAACATATTCGTGAAGAAAACCAGTATCAATTGTCTTTGTATCGTTTACAGTCCAGTTACCTGGTACCTTATACCAAACAATATAGAGCGACGCGATATTCTGCTCAGAGATTATCTCAATCTTTGAGCCAGCTTTGAGGTCGGTCTTTGCCTTGTAGCTTGTATTTGTAGCAATGTTTGTGTTCTTTACTCCGTCAACAGTTGCTGTATATTCAGCTGCGCTTGCATTAATTGCAAAGCAGAGTGAAAACAGGAGTGCAAGAACTAAAGATAGTGTTATTCTTTTCATTGTTTAATCCTTAAAGTGTAACTTTGTGAAATACTTTCTTACCCTTCTTAACAACGATGCCACTCTCAAGTGCAGCAGCATCATATGAAGCCTGTGGGTCTGTTACTTTTGCGTCGTCAACAGAGATACCACCCTGCTGAACAAGACGGCGAGCTTCGCCGTTTGAAGATGCGAGACCAGCCTTTACCATGATGGTAAGGATACCAATCTTACCATCTGTAAGATCTACTGCGTCGAGCTTTGTCTCAGGCATATTCTCAAGGTCGCCGGCACCAGAGAAGAGTGCACGTGCAGTAGACTGTGCTTTAGCCGCCTCCTCTTCACCGTGAACCATGTTTGTAAGTTCGTATGCGAGGATCTCCTTAGCTTCGTTGAGCTTAGAACCCTCCCAAGAGCTCATCTCGTCAATCTGCTCAAGTGGAAGGAATGTGAGCATACGGATGCACTTCATAACATCAGCATCATCAACATTTCTCCAGTACTGGTAGAAGTCATATGGAGATGTCTTCTTAGGGTCAAGCCATACTGCGTTACCAGCTGTCTTACCCATCTTCTTACCCTGTGAGTCTGTGAGAAGAGTGATTGTCATTGCGTGGGCATCCTTACCGAGTTTCTTTCTGATAAGTTCTGTACCACCAAGCATGTTTGACCACTGGTCGTCGCCACCGAACTGCATATTGCAGCCGTAATTCTGGAAAAGATAGTAGAAGTCATATGACTGCATAATCATATAGTTGAACTCAAGGAATGAGAGTCCCTTTTCCATTCTCTGTTTGTAGCACTCAGCGCGGAGCATGTTGTTTACTGAGAAGCAAGGTCCTACATCACGGAGAAGTTCAACATAGTTGAGGTTTAAAAGCCAATCAGCGTTGTTGACCATCTCTGCCTTACCAGGACCAAATTCAATAAAGCGTTCCATCTGACGCTTAAAGCATTCAGCGTTATGGTTGATGTCCTCTTTTGTGAGCATCTTTCTCATATCAGTTCTACCGGATGGGTCGCCAATCATAGTTGTACCACCACCAATAAGAGCAACAGGTGTGTTACCAGCCTGCTGAAGGCGCTTCATAAGTGTAAGTGCCATAAAGTGACCAGCTGTGAGGCTGTCTGCTGTGCAGTCAAAGCCAATGTAGAACTTTGCCTTACCAGCATTTACCATCTCTCTGATTTCGTCTTCGTTTGTTACCTGGGCAATAAGGCCACGGGCAACGAGTTCTTCATAAATTTGCATTTATATTCTCCTTCTATATGCATGCGCTGTCGATCATTTCGGTAGCGCTCTTTATTTGCAATTCTGTAATGTTTACGCCGCCAATAATTCTGGCAACTTCGTTGATTCGACCGTCCCTGTCGAGAGGCGTCACATACGTATAAGTCTTCTCATTTTGAACTTTCTTTTCAACTACAAAATGATTATCCGCATAGGAAGCGACCTGTGCGCTGTGGGTAATGCAGATTACCTGGCCCTTTGTGCAGACACTCTTAAGGACCTTTGCAATCTTCTCTGCTGCACTACCTGATACGCCTGTGTCGATCTCATCAAAAATCATTGTGCCAACGTTGTCGTTTGCAGACAGGACGTTTTGAATAGCGAGCATAATTCTTGAGAGTTCACCACCAGAGGCAATCTTTGCAAGAGGCTTTAATGCCTCACCTGGGTTAGGTGAGATCAAGAACTCTATATTATCTGAACCGGTTGTGTTCAGTTTTGTACGTTCAAAGTTAACTGAGATTTCAACATTAGGCATGTCGAGGAATGTGAGTTCATGTTTTACATGAACCTCAAATTCTGATGCCGCATGTTTTCTTGAAAGTGAGAGTTTATCTGCAGCTTCAAGAAGGATCTCCTTATCCTTCTCAAGCTTTGCAATTATCTCATCCTGACTCAAGTTGAGATTAATGAGAGTTTCAAGTTCATCCTTTGAGTTTTGAAGATACTCGAGTATCTCCTCCTCTGACTCACCGTATTTGCCCTTAAGCTTAAAGAGGAAACTTATCCTCTCCTCTATCTCAGAGAGCTTTTCTGGGTCAAATGAGAGCTCATAGAGGGTCTTCTCAATCTCATTCTTCTTTTCCTCAAGTTGATATGTTAGTTCAGTCATCTCCTGACTGAGTTTTAATGCGGGCTCATAGTGAGCGGCAGACTTTTCAACTGACTTGGAGGCGTCGAACATGGCGTTTACAACGCCCGTGGTCTCGTCGCCATCAGTGAGAATTGATAGAGCGTCTTTGAGCCCGCCTATAACCTTTTCAGAGTTTCTAAAAAGTTCACGTTTCTCACAGAGCTCATCATACTCGCCGATTCTAACACCGGCACTCTCAATCTCATTTATCTCATACTGCAAAAACTCTATACGTCTCTGCTTCTCCTCCTCATTCTGAGAGAGAGCCTTAAACTTCTTATAGAGGTTTGAGTATGCTGAATACTTTTCAAGGTAGTCATTATAAAGATCTTCGTTGTCAGCAAGAGCGTCGAGATACTTGTAATGACATTCAGGATTTAAAAGGTTTTGGCTGTCGTGCTGGCCGTGGATGCTTATAAGTTCTTTACCTAGCTGTTTTAGCATTGTGACAGTCACAGCACAGCCGTTTACTTTGCAGGAATTCCTGCCATCAAGGCTTATAGTCCTTGAAATATGAAGTGCCTTATCGTCGTTAACTGGTATACCCAAGAAATACAGAAGCTTTGTGACATTAGGGGTTATGTCTTCAAACAATGCTGTAACCTGAGCCTTTTCAGCACCAGTTCTAATAAGTTCTTTAGAAGTACGTTCACCAAGGATTGCAGAGATAGCGTCGACAATAATTGATTTGCCTGCACCTGTCTCACCGCTCATAACATTAAGACCGTTACCAAAATCAATGGTAGCAGATTCAATAATAGCTATGTTTTCAATCCTCAAGTTAGTGAGCATTTTATTCTCCTAAAACTTCTCCAATTTTCTTTGATAATGCTGCTGCAGCTTCTTCATCTCTACAGCATACAAAGATAGTATCATCACCAGCGATTGTGCCGAGAATACCATCATTCTTAGACGCATCAAGAGCTGCACATGCAGCATTAGCCATACCTACATGTGTTTTTATTACAACAGTATTGAGAGCGTAGTCAACGCTTACAAGTGCCTCTGTAAAGATAGCATTGTATTTTGATGAAAGTTTCTCAAGTGGAGTCTCATTTGCTGTATAAACTGACTTACCGTTTGATCCAATCTTCTTTACAAGCTGAAGCTCTTTAATATCACGTGAGATTGTTGCCTGTGTAACCTCAAAGCCTTTATCCAAAAGCTTTGAAATGAGTTCGTCCTGAGTACTTACTGGCTCAGCTTTGATGAGTTCAAGTATCGCCTGTTGGCGCTGTTTCCTTATATTCATATTGTCCCCCTATTTATTTCCCCAAAAGTTTCTTATTAAGAATTTCAAAGAAAGCATCGTTCTTAATTCTTATGAACTGTGCAACTTTCTCCGACTTCTTAATCTTAATTATGTCCCCAATTCCAATATCTAAAGCAGCACAACCGTCAAGTGACAGATTAAGATTGGTGTTGCTTGAATTCTCGTCACAGTAGAGAGTTATCTCATTATCAGCACTAAACACGGTTGAACGTGAAATCAGTGTCTGTGGACAGATTGGTGTTACAACAATTGCCTCAATTGATGGGTTGATAATTGGTCCACCAGCTGAGAGCGAATATGCTGAAGATCCAGTTGGAGTTGCAACGATAACACCGTCTGCTCTATAACTATTGGAACGTTTTCCATCACAGTCAACATTGATATCAGTAATCTTAAGAAGTGCTCCACGAGCAAGTGTTACGTCATTGATACAGCAGCTCTCTGCAACTACCTTTCCATCCTTAATAACTTCAACATCAAGGAGCATTCTTTTATCGAGAGTGTAGTTGCCATCAATCAAATCCTTAAGAAGTTCAAGCTCATTACTCTCAAGACCAGCCATAAAAGCAAGTCTTCCTGCGTTGATACAGAGAATTGGTTTCTTATAGTCAATAGTCTGTCTCGCAGCGTTGAGAACTGAACCGTCACCACCTACTGAGATTACAACATCAGACCAAGGAAGAAGTTCTGAAAACTGCATATGCTTCATGTTCTTAATAGTGTTGAATATATCATAGTTGCCTTCAAGACAAGCATATTCAGCGCCGTATTTATCAAGCCATTCACATATCTCAAATGTGACATCTTTTGCCTTTTCCCTTGTGAGGTTAGGCATAAGAGCTATTCTCATTTCTCTCCCTCCCCGTTTAAGATTTGATGAGACTTCTCAGCAAGTTCAAGTGCTGAGAACTCAAGTTTATTCTCAGGTGTCTCTGATTTTTCAATAAACATTAAATATTCGATATTTCCCTCAGGACCTTTAATTGGTGAGAAGTCGAGGCCCTTTAGGGTAAAGCCAGACTCGACTGCAAAGGTCGTGATAGTTTCCAAAACTTCGGCGTGTGTGGAGAGTTCTCTCACAACGCCCTTCTTACCAACCTTCTCACGACCTGCCTCAAACTGTGGCTTTATGAGGCAAACGGCCTCGCCACCATTCCTTAACAGTTCACGCATAACTGGCAAGATAATCTTTAGTGAAATGAAAGATACATCAACTGAGGCAAAATCAATATCCTCAAGTATCTCCTCATGAGTGACATTTCTAAAGTTTGTGCGTTCCATATTTACAACGCGATCATCTGAACGAAGTTTCCAGGCAAGTTGGCCGTAGCCAACGTCAATTGAATATACCTTCTCTGCACCATTTTGAAGCATACAGTCAGTAAAGCCACCAGTTGATGCGCCGATATCCATACAAGTTTTTCCTTCAAGTGTTAGAGGGAATACTTTCATAGCTTTCTCGAGCTTATAACCACCGCGACTTACATATGGCATCTTACTGCCACGCACTTCAATAGCGTCTGTTGGTTTTATTTGCGCGCCAGCCTTCAGTTCTTTCTGGCCGTTGACGTAAACCTGTCCGGCCATAATCAAGGCGCGCGCTTTTTCACGACTATCTGTATGACCCAGTTCAAAAACAACTACGTCAAGTCTCTTCTTGTCGCTCAAACCTTATACTCTCCTTAATACTTCTTCTACCATCTTCAGAGGTGAAAGTGAGAATTCATCCTCCAAAACTTTTATTGGCGCGTGATGAACAAAGGTGTTATCTATGGCGATGTGGGCAAAGTCGCCCTCATACTTATTCTCAAGAAGCATTGTTGCGAAACCTTCGCCTGCACCACCAGCTTTGATGCCCTCCTCAAAGAAAAGAGTAACGTCAGCCTTAAGCGCCTCCTTAAGAGCCAGTTCATCAATAGGCCAAACTCTGTTGAGTTTAATAATCTTTGTTTCAATACCGTACTCAAGAAGTTTTTCTTGAGCAACACAGGCATTTGAGAAAATACTGCCGTAAGTCACAAGAGCAACCGGTGCAGTCTTCTTACCAAAAATTGAGACAGGTTCATCTTTTGCCTTATAACCAGCCGGAAGATATCCCTCATACCCACGAGGATAGCGAACTGCTACTACCTTGCCGCCATTATCAACAGCCTTATGAAGCTGCAATCCGAGTTCCTCATATGAGCTTGGACTGTAAATTACCGAGTTAGGAATGGTCCTTAGGAACGCGACATCCAAAAGGCCTTGATGGCTTCTGCCATCCTCTCCAACGAAACCTGCACGGTCAATAGCCAATACAACTTTTTGATTCTGCATTGATACATCGTGTACAAGCTCGTCATACGCTCTCTGAAGGAAAGTTGAGTAAACTGCGAACACAGGGATGAAGCCACCCTTAGAGAGGCCACCAGAGAATGTCACCGCATGTTCCTCAGCAATTCCCACATCAAAAAATCTGTTTGGATATCTCTTTGAAAAAGCCTCAAGGCCAGTACCAATTGACATGGCAGCTGTGATTGCACAGACCTTATCATTCTCTGCAGCAATTTCGCAGAGATATTCACCGAAGGTATCGGAATAATTTTTCTTACCAGGCATTGAGATAGGTTTACCTGTCAAAACATTGAACCTTGAGATGCCATGGAACTGTGATGGATCAAGTTCAGCAGGCTCATATCCCATACCTTTTACAGTCTGGATATGAAGAAGTACAGGACGGTCATCAAATTCTTTAGCACCCTCTAAGGCACGGCAGAGAGCTTTGATATCATGACCATCAACAGGACCCATATACTGGAATCCCAAGTTCTCAAAGAAATTGTTATTCTGGTAAATATAGTCCTTAGCAGCACGCTTAACTGCAGTCAATCCGTCGTGAACTCTCTCACCACCAGGGAGTTTATCAAGTACATCAAGAGCTGTGTTCTTAGTCCTGTAGTAAGCTCTATTTGTACGAATTGTTGCTAAGTACTTTGCGAGAGATCCAACTGGGGATGAGATACTCATCTCGTTATCGTTTAATACAACGATTATTTTGCTCTGCTTACGGCCAGCATTGTTGAGAGCCTCATATACAAGGCCACCTGTGAATGAGCCGTCGCCGATTACAGCGATAGTGTAAGAGTCATCTCTCTTAAGTCTCTTTGCCTCTGAGAGGCCATAACTTGCAGATACAGATGTACCTGAATGACCAGCCGCGAAGATATCATGCTCTGATTCCTCAGGATTAGGGAAGCCAGATATACCTCCGTCCTGACGAAGGGTATCAAACTGGTCATATCTACCTGTAAAGAGTTTATGAGTGTAGACCTGATGACCTACGTCCCAGACAAAGGCATCCTTCGGAGAATCAAACGTCCTATGCATAGCAATAGTAAGTTCAACTACGCCGAGGTTTGATGCAAGATGTCCGCCGGTCTTTGAGACAGTGTCAACAAGTTTCTCTCTAACTTCTTTTGCCAAGATGTCAAGTTCTGCGTATGACATCTCTTTGAGCAATTTAGGGTTATTATTCACTTTTTCCAAGTAATTGTAAGCCATAATAAACACCAGATTTATTTGTTTCTTTCAAGCAAATACTTTGTTCCTTCAATTAAGTACTCAGCATCAGGGAAAACTTTAAGAGCCTCCAATGCTTTTTCAGTGTATTCCCTTGCGAGTTTCTCAGCGCCGTCAACGCCGAGAAGTGTAACATATGTAATCTTTCCGTTCTGAAGGTCCTGTCCAACCTCTTTGCCGAGGATTGTAGGGTCACCAGTTACATCAAGAATATCGTCAATAATTTGGAAAGCGAGGCCGAGATTTTCAGCAAACACCTTTGCTGCCTCAAACTGTTCAGCCGAGCCGTGTCCCACGACGCAACCAAGTTCACATGCGCAACGGATAAGTGCACCAGTCTTAAGTCTATGTGTCTCCTGAAGTTCCTCAATAGTTAAAGACTCAGCATCCTCATTTTGAATATCAAGTGTCTGTCCACCAATCATACCGTAGATGCCAGCATAGTTGGCGAGAAGACGTGTGCATTTAACTGTTGTGTGGTCAGACACACCAGCATCAGATGCAATCTGAAATGCATAAGTGAGAAGTGCGTCACCAGCAAGTACACCATACGTCTCACCGAACTTCTTCCAAGTTGATTCCTTCCCACGACGAAGTGAGTCATTGTCCATACAAGGAAGATCATCATGTACGAGCGAATAGGTATGAATCATCTCAAGCGCTGCAGCAAAAGGTAGAGCATCGACAATGTCACCACCACAAGCCTTACAAAATTCAAGTACAAGTAATGGTCGAATTCTCTTACCACCTATGTCAACGCTGTATTCCATAGCATCAGCGACAACCTGATAAGGTGTGTGCTTGATGCAAAGGTAATCAGCGAGAGTTGCATTGATAAGGTTTATGGAAGACGTAAAATGTCTTTCAGCTTTTTCAGATAACATTTATCTCTTCAACTTCTTCCCCATTTAATTTGTAGATCTTTTGCTCTGCATCGTTTAATGCTTTATTGCAATCAGCTGCGAGTTTTGTTCCCTCTTCAAAGAGCTTGAGTGATTCCTCAAGTCCAAGTTCTCCACTCTCAAGCTGAGCTACAATCTTTTCAAGTTTCTCCATTGATTGTTCGTATGTGAGTTCTGCCATTTATACTACCTCCGCACTCAAAGTGCCGTCAGAGAGTTTAATGTTTAACTTGTCGCCAGTCTTCACGTCATCAACTGACTTAACAACACCATTTGGTCCCTCAGTTATGCTGTATCCCCTTGAGAGAACTTTAAGTGGTGAGAAAGCGTCGAGCTTGCTTGCCATAACTGAGAAGCGATTACGCTCAATCTCAACCTTTCTTGTAGCTCTTGTACTGATTCTATCAACAATAGAATCAAGCATTAATCTACGCTCATTTATGAGAGCAATAGGTCCCTGCATTACAGGTTTAGACATGAGCTGTTTCAAATGATCAAGTTCAGCCTGTCTATCAGGTACAGCTATTTCAGCTGCTGCAGACGGTGTAGGAGCACGGCGGTCTGCAACGTAATCCGCGATTGTTATATCAGGTTCATGACCAACGCCTGAGATAACAGGCGTATTACATGCGTAAATTGCGCGAGCCACAGATTCATCATTAAAGCACCATAGGTCTTCAGCAGAGCCACCGCCACGACCAACTATCATGACGTCTGCAACGCCACTTCTGTCGAGCTTTTCAATTGCAGCGACAATTGAAGCTGGTGCATCTGCACCCTGTACAAGAGAAGGGCTTAATACAACCTTTGCACCAGGCCAACGACGTCTCAAGACTTTACAGATATCCTGAAAAGCTGCGCCAGTCTCTGCAGTTACGACACCAATAGTTCTTGGAAACTTAGGAAGCGGTTTCTTATGATTCTCCCTAAAGAGGCCCTCCTTCTCCAACTTCTCACGAAGTTGCTCAAAAGCAACTGCTAATGAACCAGCACCCTCAGGCATCATGTCATTAATGTAGAGTTGGTAGGCACCATCTCGTTCATAGACTGACACACGGCCAACCGCCAAGACTTTCATGCCATTTTCAGGAACGAACTTATACTTCATATGCTCGTTTTGGCCTCTAAACATAACAGCCTTAATTGATGAGGTATCATCCTTAAGCGTCATATACCAATGCCCAGAAGAATGAGCCTTGAAGTTTGAAATCTCACCCTCAACAGCTACACACTGAAGAGCAAAATCTTGTTCCATCAAAGTCTTAACATAATTATTTAACCCAGCTACCGAGTAAACCTCAGGTGTCACATTTATCATCTTTATACCTCAATTAGATAAGAACCTAAAATTGCAACGCCTACCGCGTTATCACTGGAGTACTGTGGCTCCGCAAAGAATGCCTCTCTGCCTATAGAATCGCAATACTCCGAAAGTCCATTTTGAAGAATACTGTTTGACATAACCCCACCAGAGAATACAATCGGCAAAGGTTTAGCCGCGAGAATTGAATCAAGCATCTCTTTGAGAGCTGATTCAATGTACTTCAAACAGAAAAGAGATATATCCTCTTTTGACTGTCCCTCGTCAAACATCTTCTTACATTTATTCTCAAGTCCTGAGAGGCTACAGTCCGCACCTTTCATTGATACCTTAATCTTTGGAGCATAAAAGGTGGACTTCAAAGCAAGCTTCTCAAGTTCAGGACCACAAGGGAATTTAAGCCCAAGCATCACACCCACTCTGTCAACGGCCTGACCAGCCTTTAGGTCAGATGAAGTTCCGAGAGTTTCTGCAGTAACTGGACAACGGTCACTCTTTGAAATGCGGAGTGACTCTGTTGTGCCTCCTGAGACATGAAATGCGAGAAAGTTCTCACCAACAAGATCAAGTCTTCCTGCACTAAAGAGTGCCGCAGTGACATGCCCCTCTTGATGTGATACCTCAAATAGAGGTACACCTAAGGCAGATGCTACAGATGTAGCCACTGTCTGTCCCACGGTAAAGCAAGGCATGTAAGAGCCTTCAACGAAGCGTGGCTTTGTTGATACGGTAACAGCTTTGATGTTGCCGTTTGCTTCACCGAGTAACTCCGGTAGGAGTTCCCTTATCTGCTGTGTATGATGAAAGACTGCGTCAGATTGACGAATACCCTTTTCACCATCTTTCACAGGAAGAAGCATCTTTTTACTTATTACATTTTTTGTTTCGCTGTCATAAAGTGCAACTGACGTAGTGTAGTTGCTAGTGTCAATGCCAAGGAAAAGTCCCATATTAAAGTGACTTTGAGATACTGCCAAGTACACCGTTGATGAACTGGCCGTCCTCAGCGCTTGCGTAGTTCTTAGCGAGCTCAACAGCTTCGTTGATTGATACTCCCACAGGAATGTCATCCATAAAGAGCATCTCACATACTGCTATTCTGAGAATGGACAAAGATACCTTTGTGATACGGTCAATTGTCCAGCCTACTGAGAACTCGCCAATCTTAGCGTCGATGTCACCAATCTTTTCAACAGTGAGTGTTCCGAGTTTCTTAGTGAAATCACTTGGCTGCATAAATTCTGATTCAACAGCCATATCATAGATTTCATCAATGGAGAGCTCAGGATTAAAGTTCTTCATAAAAAGGAGAAGAAAGGCCTGTTCTCTCTCTTTACTTCTGTTCATAAACACACCCCAAAAATTAAACCCTCCACGACATAGTGCGCGAAGGGCAAGTTTGTCGTTTAAAGTTCTGAAGGTTCAGTTGAAGAATTATCTTCGAGGTCGGAAGCGATACCGGAGATTGTGATATCAACCTTTGTTACTACACGACCAGTCATGTTCTGTACCGCTGCCTTTACAGCATTCTGAACGTTAATTGAAACATCCTGAATTTTAGCTGAAGCTTTAAGGATTAAGAACATGTGAAGCTTAATGCTGTAGTCAGTAAGATCAACCTTAACGTGTTTGATGTTCTCTGCGTTAACCTTAAATGATGTATAGAAGTCCATAGGTCTATTTCCAAGACCTGCAACGCCTTCAACGTCCTTTGCAGCATTAATAGCAATTGTAGCAATAACGTCCTCGGAAATAACAAGGTCGCCTGTGAAATTGTTGTCTGCCATTTTAAATGCCTCCTTGCATAAATATGCATAAGTTACTAGTTAGTATACAACTAATTAGAATATTAAACAATATTTATTTTATATAATTAATATGTTATACTTTCATACAGACTTTCCAAAATTAACGAAGGACGGAGAACCAAATTGAAAGAAAAAATAAAAGCCTTCACGTCTGATTGGCGCTATATACTCTTAGCTTTTGGAACATCTTTTGGCGTTATGCTACTTATTGCATTTTGCTATGATATGTTCCCATTTGGTGACATAACAATACTGCGAATGGATCTATATCATCAATATGGTCCATTACTAGCCGAACTCTATGACAGAATCACTCATGGAGGCAGTCTTGTTTACTCTTGGACTTCTGGTGGCGGTGGAAGTTTCCTCGGCAACTTCTTCAACTACCTCTCCAGCCCAATATCTTTCTTCATCCTTCTCTTTGGTCATAAGAATACAACTGAATGTATCGCTTTTATTATCACGTTAAAAGCTGCGCTCTCTGCTTCCACTGCAACTTACTACTTCAAAAAGTCACCTGAATTTGGTGTTTCGAACTTCATTACAGCTGGTTTTGGTGTTCTATATGCTTTCTCAGGATACTTCGTAGCATATTATTGGAACTTTATGTGGCTTGACGGCATGATGCTTCTTCCACTTATAGTTCTTGGTATTGAAAAGATTTTTAATGGAGACAAAGGTCTTCTCTACGTTATTACGTTAGCTCTCCTTATGTTCTCCTCATATTATATGGCCTATATGTGCTGCATTTTCTCAGTGCTATACGCACTTATGTATATTGCGACAAAGGCAAAGTTTGGAAAAGAACTCTTTAAGCGAATTGGCAAATTCGCTGGTTTTTCCCTCCTTGCTGGTGGCCTTGCCGCAGTAGCGCTGCTGCCGACTTTCTATTGTCTTAAAACTTGCTCGGCAACTTCCGACTCATTCCCTTCAGAAATTTCCACTTACTTTAATATATTTGACTTCCTCTGCCAGCACCTCGCTGGACTCGAACCAACAATTCGCAGCAGCGGTGAAGATGTTCTTCCAAACATTTTCTGTGGTGTAATCACAGTAATGTGCGCGCTCCTCTACCTCTATTTAGGTTCAGTGCCACTCCGAGAGAAAATATCAAAATTCATTCTTCTTTTAGTACTTGCTCTTTCACTCGATATCAATTATTTAAACAATATTTGGCACGCATTCCACTTCCCTAATGATCTTCCTTATCGCTGGTCTTATTGCTACTCATTCGTGCTTATAACTATCGGTGCGAAGGCCCTTCTTCGCATAACAGAGCTCAAGGGTCGCGAGATATTAAATGTTGGAATCGGCCTTGCGCTCTTCATCATCATTGCTGAAGAGATTGGTTCTAAGAACGTAAAACTTGAGACTGTAATAATCAGTTTATGTTTTGTAATTGCTTACACTATTGCGCTTAAGCTTATGCAGAGTAAGCGTATTCAGTCCACTGCTATGGCCGGACTCCTGTTCTGTCTCATGTTTGCAGAAATAGCTATTGCAAACACTGACAACTACGACATAGACCAGCCAAAGCAAAACTACGCAAGTGATTATCCTGATTTCAAGAAAGTCAAAGAGAACCTCGACAAACTTGAGGGCAATAATTTCTACCGAATGGAGCTTACAGATCTCCGTGCTCGCATGGATAATTCCTGGTATGGATACAACGGACTCTCTGTTTTCTCTTCAATGGCATATGAGAGGTCCGCAAATCTACAGTCCAACCTCGGTATGTTTAGTAACTACATCAACAGTTACACCTACAACCTTCAAACTCCAGTCTACAACGCTATGTTTGGACTAAAATATATTGTAAATAATTCCTATGCTATAGACCTTTCAGACCACTTCTACAAATCAGTTTGTATGGTCGATAAATTCACTGCATATGAGAATCTCTATGATCTTCCAATAGGCTACTGTGTACCAAATGAAATAGCAAATTGGAACACAAGCAATGTAGATCCTTTCGTTAACCAAAACGAATACTGGAAGCTTGCAACTGGTCTTGATAATGTATTTAAGAAAGTTCCAATTACGGACTGCCTCTACTACAACTTAGATGAATTTGATGACATTGAAACTGGCAGTTATACTTTCTTTAAACAGGCTGATGACCAATCAGCATCATTCACTTTAACAGTTACTCCAACTGCTTCCCAGAACATTTACATCTACGTAAAATCAAGCAATGTTCAAACTGTTACAATGCGCAATGAAGACGCCTCTTGGGTAAAATCTCAGACTGTTGATGAGCCTTATATTTTCGACCTCGGAGTTCACAGCCCAGAAGAAAATCTATGCATTGATATCCCTATCGATGAGGGCTCATCAGGATATGTTGACGTATATATTTACAGCCTTGATGAGACAGTTTTCAAAGAAGGTTATGAAATCCTTAGCAAAAACCCACTAGGTATTACAAAGATGACTGATACAAAAATTGAAGGTAAAGTTACAGCAGATAAAGACTGCACCCTCTACACTTCAATCAACTATGACAAGTCATGGGATGTCTACATTGACGGTGTCAAAGCACCAGACTACAAGATTGTGCCAATTGGAGATTCTCTCATCGGCATAAAGCTTGATAAAGGTACTCATAACATTACAATGAAATATCACGCACAAGGTTTAAAACTCGGTGCTATCATCAGCTTAATATCACTGGTAATTATCTTATTGCTAGTCTTTATACCAAAAGAAGGTGCTCCAAAAGGAGCACCTTCTTCTTTTTATTTAATTACTTAAAGAAAAGTGGAAGTGGTTCAAGGAAGAAGATATCTTCTCTATCCTGAGCATCGCCCTCAGCGAGGATTGCACACTTACCAACTACGTTAGCGCCAGCCTCTTCACAGAGAATTTCAACAGCCTTAAGAGATTCACCAGTTGAAATAACGTCATCAACGATAAGAACTCTCTTGCCCTTCATCTGATCAGCCTCAGCTTTGTCGAGGTAGAGATGCTGAACTCTGTCAGTTGTGATTGAACGTACCTCTACGCCAAAAACTTCCTTCATATAGAGCTTTGTGCCCTTTCTTGCTACGAAGTAAGGCTTGCCAGCCTGACGAGCCATCTCATAACCAAGAGGAATACCTTTTGCCTCAGCAGTGATGATGTAGTCAAACTCTGGAGCCTTAGCAAGAAGACCCTCAGCGCCCTTTACTGTCATTTCTACATCGCCGAAAATAACGAAAGCAGCGATATCGAGGTGCTCATTTGCTTCACAGATAGGAAGATCTCTTGTTACACCGTTGATAGTAATTCTATAAGCATCCATTTATAAAAACTCCTTTAGATTAATTTTTCTCTATTTCTAATGATTCTTCTGTTCACAAATCTTGAATAGAAGAATGAAAATCCAAGTACAATAATAACAATTACAAGCATCCAATATCCATTGCCCATAAAATAAGGCATTTCTTTTGAAAAACCAAATAGTCCTGCTGGAGAAGCCCAGTTCATAAAGAAATATGGATAGTTTTGACCTCCGCCGAAGTCCCAATTGAGCTTGTATCCAATTATCTCAAATCCCAAGTAATAAATTGGTGGAATAAAAGCCCATAGGAAATCCCAAGGTTTGAAATTAAACTTAACTGGTCTTGTAAATGCAAGAAGATCAACCACGGAAAGAATTGGTACTACCACATGAAGGAAAATCTGTGGCCACGCAAGAATCTTATCAGCATATTCTGTACCTGATGCCAAAAGAGCTGGAAGCAAAACTGCACAGAAAATTAGGCCAGTTAAAGTGATGGATACAGTAAAGACAAGTTGCAATACGTAAGCAGCTCGCTGAAGTTCATACTTCTCACGTTTTAACGAGCCGAGAAGCGCAAATGCCAGAACTAGTTCGAGTACTGCAATCCAAATGTTGCTCTGATTTGTAAAGTACTTTAAAGCTGCGTTCGCGCCACCCATAAAGCCCTTCAAATCGAACATACAAGCCAGAAGACCAGCAGTGGCAAACAAGAACACAAAGAACTTAATTACAATAGAAATCTTTACTTTTGTTTTTCTGCTCATAGGCATCCTTCTTTATAAAAAATAACAGATAAATTTTATCACAAAATAAGGAGTGGCACAAGCCACTCCTTAATCAGTTATACAATACAATCGTGTTCTTTTTTACGCGCTGGTTTGATGAAGAACTGGATGATAAGTGAAGCAATTGAAAGAATTGTAATTGCAATTGCAGTTGATGCGTATCCACCAGTCTTCATATAAAGAGTTGAGCCTACATACTGGCCAAGGAAAACAGCAATCAAAAGATTGAAGTTAACAAGGCTGAAGTTTGTTGCATAGTTTGTATTTCCAAAGAAACTACGTGCAAAGTTTGCATTTGTTGGAGTAACACCACCGTAAGCAATACCAAAGAGTACAAGAGAAATAATGATAAGTACTGATGAGTTGATAATTACACCAAATGCAAGTGCAAGGCCACCAAGAACAAATCCAATACCAAAGATTGTCATTGTAAGTTCTCTACCACGTCTATCATAGAATCCACCAAAGTAGAGTCTGCCAAGACCATTAAACACAGCAAAAAGGCTTACCATAAGTGCAGCTTTGCCACTGCTCATTCCAACTGAACCTGAAATAGTAGCAATCTGTCCGAGAAGGCCAATACCTATTGCTGAAACGAGAGCACACCAGAGGAAATAGATCCAGAAACTCTCAGTTCTAAGCATCTCTTTAGGTGTAAATTCGATAATATCTAATGAAGCTTCCTTTTTAACAGCAATCTTTTCAAGTTCCTTGGAGTCCTCGTCTGAAGGAGTGATTACAAACAATCCACCGATAAGGAAAATGAATACGAACATAATTCCAATCATTGCAAAAGCAAGTTTTAGGCCGTATGTCATTATAAGGAAATTTGAAAGTGGGCTGAGGAAAAGGCTTCCTGCTCCAAAGAACATAAGAAGAAGTCCAGCTACAAGGCCTCCCTTATCAGGGAACCATCTATTACCAGTTGCAAGTACACAGTTGTATACAATACCTACCGCAAATCCTATAACTACGCCATAAAGAACATAAATCTGCCAGAGGCTTGTCATATATCCCATTGCAAAAAAGGCAGCACCGATACAAGCACCACAGAACCAAGTTAAAACTCTATGGCTTGTAAACTTTGCAAGTCTAGCGCCTGCAAATCCTCCAAGACAGAACATAAACATACAAATTGTAAACGTCCATGTGAGCTGAGAATCGTTCCAGCCATATGCATTTGCAAGTGGCTTCTTGAAAACACTCCAAGCATAAACGAGTCCAAGGAAGATCAACATTATACTGTCGCTGAACAAAATTCCAAATCGTTTACTCATAAAAATATTCCCTAAGAAAAAAGTGTAGAAATCCCCGATTACATCAAAGAAAGCATTACCCAACCCTTCCAAGCAAGGCTGAGAGCATATGAATTCATAAGCTTATCGAGTAATTTGTCGCCTACTCCTGGAATCCAGAAGATAGGTATAAATTTCTTTAAAGTATCGCGAAGATAATCGCTAATAATCTCTGAAAACTTCTTTTCCATTATTCCTACCTCCTATTAATATTCACCGTAAACACGAGCAAACTCGTTTACAGCTTTAAGGTTATCTGGGTTACAGTCATCTGTTGAAAGAAGTGACTTATCTGTTGTGTAAATAAATCCACCGCCTGGAGCACAAGCATCATAAACTTTCATTGTGTGCTCAATACATTCTCTCTTTGTACCAGCCTTAAGGATGGAAATTGGAAGGCCACCCATTACTGCCTGATAATCGCCGATCTGCTTCTTAGCTTCGCAGATGTCATCATTCTCAACGTAGAGAATTACTGAGCCCTTCTCAAGATCCTTGAAGAGTTCAAGTTTCTCTGGACCCCACTCACCTTCAAGGAGAGTACATGTCTGTCCACCGTAACTTGTTATGAGTTCAAGGGTCTTCTTATATGTTGGCCAGTAGAACTTCTCATACTGCTGCTGGTTCATAAATGAAGGAGCATGAGTTGGATTAAAGAACCATGGGAATCTTGTGCATACAGGTTCTCCACCCTTTACAAAAATGTTATATGCATTCTTTACCATACGTGGAGGCTCTGAGAGTGCGTTGAGGAATGAGTAAAGTTTCTCACATTCCTTTGTATATGTCTCAAAGATAGCTTCTGTTGCTTCAATTACAAGTTCTGGATGACGTCTCATATCAACTGATGAGCCCTTGAATCCACGAAGGAAGTCAAAGAGGTTATCATATGGCATCTCAATAAATCCACCCATGAAACCTGGAGTGTCAGTGAGAATTGGAAGAGCCATTCCACCGCCTGCAAGACCTGCAAGGAATCCACCTGCGCCCTTAATAGCGTTAACGATAGCCTTTCTCTGATCGACTTCAGCGCCATTGAGGTTAGGGAACTTACGAGGGTTAATAACATCAAGGAAGAACTTAGTTGGATCCTCAATAAGCTGTCTATACTCCTCCTCTGTTCCGTTCATAGGAGCTATTTCCTTATGCTGTGCTGTTACACCGTCGTCAGATGCAAAATATGAATCTGCACCAAGTCCGTCAAAGAAGGCAAATGGGTGTACGAAAATAGGTTCAAAGAATCCATCAAAATAAATGTCCTCGTAGCACTTTTTAAAAGCTGCTACGCCCTTAAAAGGGTTCTTTTTTACCTCTGCGATTGTAGTTCCACCATAGCCATATGCAAATGTCTCAATCTGGCTAGTAATAGGAACTCTGTCCGGTTGCTGATTAAGACCAGCAATTTCCATTCGCTTGATCTTTTCCTGGGTTACTTTGCTCATTTTTATCTCCTTTCAAATTATAAACCGAGTAATAATGTTGCCTGACGTTTAAGATCCTTTGTCAAAACTTTTCCCGAAGATGACTTTGGAAAGTTCTCCATGAAAAGTATGTACTTAGGAACTTTATAATCCGCAATATTATCTCTCAATATATCTCTAATTTCTTTCTCTGTAATTAATGACATGGGATCTCGAATTACACAAAGTGCTACTTCTTCACCGTAATGAGAATCATAGATACCAACTGCTTTAGATTCGATAATACGTTTATCATCATAGAGAACCGACTCTATTTCAAGAGGGCTAATGTTTTCGCCACCCCTAATAATAAACTCCTTAATTCTACCAGTGAGCACTAGATTGTCACTGCCAACCAAAAAACCTGTATCGCCAGTATGAAGCCATCCGTCTTCATCAATGACCCGGGAGGTATTCTCGTAGTCTTTATAATATCCAGACATAACGTTGTATCCCCTGATACAGATCTCACCCGTGCTGAGGATCTTATATTCTACGTGATCAAGGAAATGTCCGACAGTAGTAGAACGAGTAAACAAAGAATCTGTTAATCTTGCAGTCGTAATACCTGCAGTCGCCTCAGTTTGACCAAGACTTGAGAGTAATGTCATATGAAGCGTATCCTCAATCTCTTCAAATAGAGATGCGCTGTAAGAACTACCTCCAATATAGCCCGCACGAAGAGTTGAGATGTCATACTGTGACACATCATATTTACTGATAATCGTGTGGTAAAGAGATGGTACAGCACTAAGAATAGTACAATGCTCTTCAGTCACAGTATCAAGTATATCATTTACATGCATTGATTTTGGAATACAGAGACATGCACCATAGAATAATGCAGACATAAGGTTTACTGCGAAACAGAAGCAATGAAATAGTGGCATCGCTAAACAGAACTTATCATTTTCTGTAGTTTTAATATCATTTCCCTGTGCAAGTCCCATATTTGCGCGTGCATAATGTGAGCCTACAACCGCTTTTGGGAGTGATGTTGTACCACTTGTGAAGAGAATATAACCATTAGCCTTAGGGTCAATGGACTTTCTTACTTCTTCTATCTGCTCATCAGGAACAACTGCAACTGTCTTCATATCAGTGTAGTTTCTAGGATCACCTGAGAGTCCAATATAAATCACATTTCTAAGTCTGTAGATTGAATCGATAAGTTTATCAGCTTCATCCCTGAAGTCTGCATCCTTATATCCATCACCAATTACAAGAAACTCAACATCAGTTGCCTCAACAAGTTTGAACAGCTCCTTCTTATGAAGGCTCGTGTTGAAAAGAATAGCAACTGCGCCAATTTTTGACAATGCGAGAACAGTGATAACGAAATTAGGTTCGTTACCACACCAGAGACCTACGTGTACTCCCTTTTTAACTCCAAGATTTAAAAACTTACCCGCAAATTCATTTACCTTAGCGTCAAGGTCCTTATAGGTAAAGGAATTTTCAAGATAAGTCAACGCCTTGTTGTCAGGGAAATATTCCACTGATCTTGCGAATGCCTCGTAGACCGTCAAATTTTCAAGTTCTAGCATAATTACTTCACTTCTTTTAATGCATCAATCATAATTGGAACTACTGTGAACAAATCGCCAACAATAGAGTAGTCTGCAACTTCAAAGATTGGAGCTGTCTCCTGCTTATTAATAGCGATAATATATTCAGAATCCTGCATGCCAGCCTTGTGCTGGATGGCACCAGAGATGCCGAGTGCAACATAGATGCGAGGGCGAACAGTCTTACCTGTCTGTCCTACTTGGTGGTCGCTTGAGAGGATACCTGCGTCAACGACTGCACGGGAAGCACCAACTACGCCACCGCCGAGTGCGTCAGCGAGTTCTTTTGCAAGAGCAATACCCTTCTCGGGATCCTTAGAGATGCCCTGACCAACTGATACGATAACTTCTGCACCAATGAGGTCAACAATCTCCTTGGTCTCCTTGACAACCTCTAAAACCTTAGTCTTAATGTCGTCCTCTGTGAGGCTCACATTAAGCTTTTCTATTTTTACGGCCTTTGACTTAGCCTCATCAAATTCAGCGCATTTCATAACGCCTGGACGAACTGTGGACATCTGCGGACGGAAACGTGGGCAAATGATTGTTGCCATAAGGTGTCCGCCAAAAGCAGGACGTGTCATCTTAAGACCTTTGTCCTCCATATCCCAAGTCATACTATCTACATCTATTGTAGATGTTTCGCGAAGAAAATCCAAGTATTTTGCTGTATCAATATCGAGGTGAGTTGCGTCTGCTGTAAGACCTGTGTGAAGTCTTGCGGCGCAGCGAGGGCCGAGATCACGGCCGATGTTTGTTGCACCAATGAGAACTATCTCAGGCTTCTTCTCAACTACTGCGTCACAAAGTACTTTTGTGTACGCATCAGTTGTATAAGTGCCAAGGAGTGGCGACTGCGCAACATATACTTTGTCTGCGCCGTATCCGCCGAGCTCTGATGCGAGGCCCTCAACACCATCTCCTATGAGGAGACCGCAGAGTTCTGCACCGAGGTCATCAGCAAGTTTTCTACCTTCTGAGAGGAGTTCGAAGCTTGTTGTGTTGAGCTTGCCTTCGCGCTGCTCACAAAATACCCAGACGCCTTTGAAAGCGCCTATATCTGTACAATCATACATGAAGCCTTTCCCTCCCTCATATAATGTGCTTCTCTGCAAGTTCTTCTACCATTGCAGAGATGCCAGATTCTGTTGCTTCAATCATCTTGCCTGCACCCTTAACAGGTGGAGAGAATGATTTATATACGTTTGTTGGTGAACCCTTGAGACCGATTGTATCGAGTTCAATAAGTGGCTCATCTTTGAGCATCTCAAAATCAAAGACGCTGTATGGTTTTTTGTCAAATTCAAGGATGCCACGAACAGTCATATAACGAGGTGTGTTGAGTTCTTTGATACAAGTCACAAGACAAGGTGTCTCCACCTCGATATTCATGTAGCCATCTTCAAGAACTCTCTTAACCTTAAGTTTATTACCGTTCTGCTCTATATCAGCAGCATAGGACACCTGTGGAATGCCAAGTTTCTCAGCAATCTGTGGGCCTACCTGTGCTGTATCGCCGTCAATAGCCTGACGGCCACAGAAGATTACGTCATCAGACTCAATGCCAATGTGTGCGATAGCGCCAGCGAGGATCTGTGATGTAGCGAATGTATCAGAGCCACCGAATTCACGGCCAGATACGAGTACTGCTTCATCAGCGCCCATAGCGAGAATCTCATGGAGCATACCAGCTGCTGGTGGTGGTCCCATTGATACTACAACTACTTTAGCATCAGGATTCTTATCCTTTAAGCTGAGTGCTGCCTCAACAGCATTTAAATCATCTGGGTTGATAATTGTTGCCATCTTGGAGCGGTCCATTGTGCCGTCCTCTTTTACAGCAACCTTTCCTGAAGTATCAGGAACCTGTTTTACACAAACTATGTATTTCATATGTTCCCTCCTACTTCTTCAAAATATTTCCTGAGATTACCATCTGCTGAACCTGAGAGGTACCCTCATAAATGCTTGTAATACGAGCATCTCTGTAGAAACGCTCAACTTTATATTCTTTGATATAGCCATAACCGCCGTGAATCTGAACAGCCTTGTAGCAAACTCTGTTGCACATCTCTGCTGCAAAGAGTTTGGACATAGCACAGTACTTAGAAGCATCTGGGTCACCAGCATCCTTTTTAAGTGCTGTTGAATAGATGAGTTCACGAGCAGCCTCAATCTCAGTTGCCATATCAGCAATCATGAAGCTGATTGCCTGGAAGTCAGCGATTGGTCTTCCAAACTGCTTACGCTCTTTAGCATATTTAACTGCTTCGTTGTAAGCGCCCTCTGCAATACCGAGTGCCTGAGCTGAGATACCGAGACGGCCACCGTCGAGTGTTGCCATAGCAGCGCCGAAACCCTTGTCGCGCTTACCAACGAGGTCATCCTTGTGAACACGTACGTTTTCAAGAATAACGTCACAAGTTGGATAACCAACGATACCCATCTTCTTCTCTGGCTTACCAAAAGATACGCCAGGGGCCTTCATATCAACGATAAACATTGATATACCGCGTGAGCCCTTCTGAGTTGTGTCAGTCTTTGCAAGTACTACTGCGTAGTCAGCAACTGGTGCACCAGACACGAATGTCTTACGGCCATTGAGTACGAAGTAATCTCCATCCTCAGTAGCTGTTGTGATTGTTCCACCGGCGTCGGAGCCAGCACCTGGCTCGGTCAAGCAGAAGACCATAATCTTCTTGCCTGTGGCAACGTCCTTTAAATACTTTGCCTTCTGCTCGTCGTTGCCGCAGATCATAAGTGGTCCGCCGCCGAGCGAGTTTGAGGTGTTAGCATAAATTGCGAGTACTGGGGACACCTTAGCAAACTCCTCAACCATCAAAACATAGTCGAGTGAGTCGCCACCCTGTCCACCGTATTCTGTTGGAATCTTTACTCCGCAGAAACCATACTGAGCCATCTTGTTGAAGATATCCCAGTCAAACTCACCTGTCTCCTCAAGTCTGTCGAGAAGTTCATCTGTGAATTCTGTCTCTGCAAATTCTCTGCAGAGTTTCTGCATAAGGAGTCTCTTCTCATCAAGTATCATAGTGTGAGACCTCCCCATTTCTCATTGAAAATGCTTGCGTCCATAGTCTTAAGGTCTGGAGCAATCTCTGGAACGAAATCCATCTGATCCAAAATATCCTTTTGCAAATCTAGGCCAGGAGCGATTTCTATAATTGTCATCTTTTTATCGATGAGTTTAAATACTGCACGTTCGGTAATGTAGAGTACTTCCTGATCCTCTGGTGAATACTGACCAGCGAATGTAATCTGACTTACAGTATCAACAAACTTTCTAATGTCGCCTTCTTTGACAACTTCAATCTTACCATCACCAAGCTTGTATTCAGCATGTCCGGTAAAAGTACCAGCAAATATAACTTTCTTGGTAGCAGCAGTAATATCAATAAATCCACCAGGACCTGTAAGGCGCGAGCCCATACGAGAAACATTGTTGTTACCGTATTTATCAACCTGTCCGATACCTAGGCAAGTCATATCAAGTCCGCCACCAGAAATAAAATCAAACATATCATTTGGCGTAATGATTGCCTCAGGGTTGTATGCACTACCAAAGCTTGGTAGCGCTGATGGTACGCCACCAACCATACCTGACTCTGTTGACATCGTCACCTTTTCAAGCTGACCTTCCTCTGCTACAACCTTTGATACATCAGCAGGCATACCAACACCAAGGTTGATAAGGTCGCCCGCCTTGAGTTCCATCGCGCAACGGCGACAAACAATCTTGCGTTCATCAAAAGGAATAGGCTTAATCTCATCAAGTGGGATTTTAATCTGACCAGAGAATGAAGGTTCCCAATAATCGCCCTCTGCCTGCCAACATGACATTGGATCCTTCGCTTTTACCACATAATCTACGAGGGCGCCTGGAATCTTGACATCCTTTGGGTTGAGTGTATCTGCTTTTGCAAGATACTCAACTTGAACGATTACAATACCGCCAGAATTCTTTGTAGCCTCTGCAATTGCAAGGCCCTCATTTATTACTGATTCATGAGCAAAAGAGATATTACCCTTTTCATCTGCGATTGTTCCACGAAGAAGTGCAACATCAACTTTAAATCCTGGATAGAAGAGGTACTCTTCTCCATCAAACTCTACCACTTTAACAAGGTCATCTTTTGCTGACTTGTTCATACGTCCACCCTCTACACGTGGGTCAACGAATGTTCCAAGTCCTGTTTTGGTGATAAGGCCTGGGCGACCTGCTGCAATTTCACGCCAAAGGTTGATGATAACACCCTGTGGGAGACAATAGCTCTCAAGCTGTTCAGCACGGGCTAGGTCGCAAAGGCTAAACGCAGAGCCTATGTGAGCACTGGTCCATTTCGCAATAAGCCCTGGACCTGCCTCACCAAAACGTGTGGCGCCACGCGCACCATGAGTCTTGTCAGGCTCATCGCGGCGTACGCGATCCCATCCTATAAAGTTATTACCGTGACCCCAGTCACCCATGGCACTACCCTGCTTTAAATGAAGGTTGCATGGATGGCCTGTCTCGGCGAAATTATCTCTTATTGCACAAGCAATTTCCTCTGCCCATCCAGACAGGCCCATGCCACCGATACCTACGGTCGCGCCATCTGGGATGAGTTGTGCCGCCTTACGAGCACTAATAAACTTTGCCATAGTGTTCTCCTTACTTATTTTTTGCTAAAAACTCTCTTGTAATCTCAACAGCCTTTTTAGCACCGCCGCCAATCCAGAGATGTTCAGCTGGGAACTCATGGAATTCGCAATTTGGATACTTTTCTGCAGCCTCTCTTGAATAAGAAACATTAACAATATGGTCCTTATTTCCATGAATCAAAAGCACTGGCTTTTTAAATGTGCAAATCTGCTCATATGGATCAAGGTCAATTACATCTGTGCAATAGTTTTTAGCAACATGAACAATTGCGCACCAGAACTTCTCTGGTGGGTTCTTTGGATCAAAGCGAGCTGTGATCATTGAACCCTTTCTTGCGTCATCACAAATTGAAAGTGCTGGGTAGTAAAGGATAATCTTAGAAATCTCATCCTCAAGTTCAGGAGCAACTAAAGATGTTGCCATGCCACCCTGTGAGCAGCCCCAAAGTGTGATATTTGTTGTATCAACATAGTCCTGTGACTTTGCATAGTTAAATACTGAAACTACGTCGCGTGACTCTTGAACAGCGCTCATACCTACTGAACTACCGCCCGAGATACCTGAGCCAGAGCGAGTAAAGTCATAACAGAAACATGCGTAACCATCATTTACAACTTTCCTTGCATAGCGGAAAGTTGTCCACATGTTAGCGCAAAACTCATGTGACATTACAATTGCAGGGAGCTTGCCAGAAAACTCCTTTGGAGTAACTACAATACCCCTGATTGTATTGCCCTGTTCACTCTTAGTTGTAAAAGGTCTAATTTTGTAATCAAACATATTAAATACCCCTAATTAATAATCTTTGTATGACGCGATATATTTATTTGTTTCTTTAATGCTTCGTGGCAAACCAATAAAGATAAAACCATGGTCACCATGAATCTCCTTCAAAATACAATTCTCATAAACTGAAGCAGCTTTTCTTGCATACTTAATATTTACGATTGGGTCCTCTTTGCCATGAACGATAAATACAGGCTTTTTAAAGTCCTTAATCTCTTTCCATGGTTCAAGCTCGAGTGAATCGAGGAGGTATGGAGGACCCAGTTTAACAAACAGTGTCCAGTATGTCTCTGGAATATTATCAAGGTCAACCTTGGTTACCATTGCACGGCCTGTGCGCGCGTCATCTGGGATACAGAATGCTGGATAGTAGAGAATAATTCTCTCAATCAAATCCTCTACCTTTGGAGCTGTGAGAGCTGATGTGATACCGCCCTGTGAGCAACCCGAGAGGATAACGTGATCTGTGTCAACCCAAGGGAGTCCACGAACATATGAAACCATGTTCTCGATATCCTTTGCCTCTGTCTTGAGGCTCATCTTGGTTGAGTCACCACCAGAGATGCCAGAGCCAGATTTTGTAAAGTCATAAAGGAATACTGCATAGCCAGCTTTAACAAAAGGAATAGCATAAGGTGCAGTAACAAACAAGTTTGAACACATACCATGGCTTAAGATAACTACTGGATACTTATCCTTCTCCTCTTTTGGCATTACGATAAAACCACGAAGTTTATCACCTTCGCTCAAAGTTGAAAAATACTTGATTCTCATTGAATTCTCTCCTATTCATCAATAATTGCATAAGCGTAATAGCTAATTAGGAAATATGGTTTTTTGTCCTTCATAGTAAACTTCATGCCAATCATAGCAAAGCAAGGTGTGTCCTCAAGCCATTTATAGCGCTCATCATTTGTATGATAGTAAAGGAACTCTCTAAAATATACATAGTCTGAGAAATAATGTTTGAGTCCCAAAAGGTTCTTTGGAACCTTGTCCCACATTACCTTCATCCTACCATCAGTAAAGAGGTCAAGTACTGCTCCATCATCTGTTGTAATTTGATATTTTGCGAGTACATCACTCGTAATACCAAGGAGGTGAATTGTATTCCAGTCAGCGCCAAGTGGCTTAATAACGCCGTTAATCTCGCCGCCCTCACATGGGCCATCCTCAATTGGAATAACGACCTGTGCTCCAAGTCCCTTAAGTCCTACTGGGAACATAAGAGCTGGACATGCGCATTCTGTGTAATATAAAAATTTAGTTTTCATAACGCGCACCTCCTAATTAACCTTGTAGCAGGTAAACTCAACTTTGTTACCCACTACAGAATCAACTTTTATAAATGTAATAGTATGTGCGAGCCAAGTAAATCCTGGCCAGCCAGTATTGTAAAGTATGTTAAGCATCTTGGAGTTGTTGCCATAGACATCACATGAAATAGTCAAAAGCGCACCCTTTCTTGCAACAAACTTGCTCTCATACTTTACTCCGCCATCAAGACGTTTTGTCTTCCAAAGCACTGATACAACAGGCGCGATGTCAGCGTCAACCTTGCCGCTTACCTTACCAGCCTTGACTCTAAAAGACTTCATTTCTCCGAGACCTAAATCATAGTGTTCAATATCCTCATCAAACTCTACAAAGCCGGTGTAGATTACATCGAACGATGGATCTGGCATATGAATTGGATTCTTAAAAATACTCATAATAGTCCTCCTCAATATTTAATTTAATCCGAACATAATAAACCAATAATATTTTAGGGCAGTTATTGCAATTTATCCATTGACAAATATGTAAATATTTACATATTTAATTTGTCATATTCGCCCATTGTTCATTTAGACAAAATTATATAGAATGTATGTATATTGAAACGTTGGGAGAAACTATATGCGTAATCTCAAATATGCGATACTTGGTCTCGTAAATAGAGAACCAATGACTGGATACGACATAAAAAAAGCCTTTGAGGACAGGGCTCTCACAAGTTTCTGGCACGCTGAGCACAGCCAAATTTATCCAGAACTTAAGAAGCTCGTTGAAGAAGGTATGCTTGAATACGACACTGACATTCGCGGTGAAAAGATGGAGAAGAAGCTCTACACCATCACCCCTGCTGGCCGCGATGAGTTTTTAAATTGGCTCAGAGATGATGTCCCTATTGAGCGTACATATAAGGACATTTTCCGTCTTCGTACATACTACTCTGACAGTCTCTTAGATAGAGAGTTTGAAAAACTCCTCCAGAGTCAGAAAAAGCAACACAAGGAAAAGCATGAATATCTCGCAGCAGTAAAAGAAAAAGTGTTCAACAACACTCCACCGGAAAAAGGAACACCTGAACTCGGTGACTTTATGGTCCTAGACGGTGCTATTCTCCGTGAAGATGCTTACATTGCTTGGCTTGACAAATGTATTGAAATATATAAATAATTATATGTAAGTTATTGTCGTTACAGCAAAGGAGGCCCAAATGGCAAATTTTATTACAAACATCGATCAAAAGGCAGAGGCCAAAGGTGGCGGAATCAAAACACTTTGGCAGATAGTCAAGTTTATTGTTGTATCTCTCGGTGTAACAATAATTCAACTTATTCTTGCAAATGTTTTACCTCTCATATTTGACAGTGTTAAGGCAACTTTGCCTACATTCCTTCAAGGAATATTCGTACCTAATTCAATCTTTGATATTACGACCGAAGGTGGCGCAGCAGATTATGCCAAATATGTTGTCGGTGGTGTTGTAACTTGGGGATATGTTCTCCCATTCTTCCTAAGTAACGCCCTCGCAAATATTTACGGATATATCCAGAACAAGAAGACTACATTCAAATCAGATGCTCCAACATACTGCTTTGTAATCTACATTTTCTTAATCTGTGCTCTTATCCTTTTCTCAACTTGGCTCCAAGCCGCACTTTTCGGATGGCTTTCAAATTTAAGTATTCCATTCCTCGTAAAGCTTGCCCGCACAATTGCAGTCTTCGCTGCAGGCTTTGTTCAGATGGTAGTGCTCTTCCCTATGGAGAAGTTTGTATTACTTAAAGAGAAAGTTCCAACAGAAGAAAATAAAGAATAATATAAAAGTCGAAGAACCCCAGTAGCACACTCTACTGGGGTTCTTCTTTTGGAGAATTTATTCCATTAATATATTAGCAATTATTTAAATAAAGATGGATTGCCGCCGTCCATTACTACCTTCATAGCTTCGTCATCAAACTTACGATCTTTGAAGAAGTACTGTTTTTCTTCATCCTTAATCTCACGCATTACGTGACAAGGATTTCCTACAGCGACTACGTTTGCAGGGATATCCTTAGTAACAACGCTGCCACCACCGATAACGGTGTTATCACCAATTGTTACACCAGGAAGTACTAATACATTCGCACCGAGCCAAACGTTATTTCCAATTGTAATAGGAATACCATATTCATATCTTGTGTTTCTTGCGACATGGTGTACTGGGTGACCAGCTGTGCAAAGAGTTACGTTAGGTCCGATAAATACATCGTCACCAATAGTAATCTTACCCTCATCTTCAAATACACAACCTGTGTTGCAGTAGAGGTTGTCGCCGATAGTGATGTTCTTACCGATTCCACATCTGAATGGGAAGTCGATAACACAGTTCTTACCGTGCTTCAAACCGATGATTTTGAAGATCAACCACTCCTTAGGAAGGTTGAAAGGGATGCTCTTATTTAAATGTCTGAGCCAGTATTTACACCAAAAGAAATCAAGGCATGGGCCAAGGGATGAGATATAAGGGAGCTCTTTGTCCCTTCTCTGTCTATCGGTCATATGTTTACTCCTTATTTAACTGGTACAATCCAACCCTTGTTGTCAGCAATCTTGCCCCACTGCATACCAGTGAGCGTGTCATAGAGCCACTGAGTTGTCTCACCAATCTTGAAATCGTTAATTGTGTACTTTTCACCATTAAATGAAAGTTCGCCGATTGGTGATACTACTGCTGCTGTACCTGTGCCCCAAGCTTCTTCGAGCTTACCTGCACGGAGTGCGTCGAAGAGTTCTTCAGCAGAGATTCTTCTCTCCTCTACTGGGATACCCTTATCCTTAAGAAGTTCGATGCAAGATCTTCTTGTGATACCAGGAAGAATAGAACCGATAAGCTTAGGAGTTACAACAACGCCGTCAATCTTAAACATAACGTTCATTGCGCCAACTTCTTCAATATACTTCTGCTCTACACCATCAAGCCAGAGAACCTGAGAATAACCCTTGAGTTCTGCCTTGTGACCTGCACGTGTTGATGCTGCATAGTTACCGCCACACTTAGCGTAACCTGTACCACCACGTACTGCACGAACATCCTCAGTCTCAATCATAATCTTAACTGGGTTGATTCCCTCTGGGTAATAAGAACCAGATGGAGAACCGATGATGATAAACTGAGCCTTCTTAATTGTATGAACACCGAGTGTCTCGTCGATACCGAGAAGGAATGGACGGAGATAAAGTGATGTACCCTCTGAATGAGGAACCCAATCAGCTTCTACCTTTGTGAACTCGATGATTGCCTGAAGCATATCATCCTCATTCATCTGTGGAAGGCAGAGACGCTCAGCAGAGTCGTTCATTCTGCGTACGTTATCAATAGGTCTAAAGAGCTGTACATTACCAGCTGCTGTTCTATAAGCCTTGAGGCCCTCAAAGATTTCGCAGCCATAGTGGAATACAGCTGTACCTGGGCTATAGCAGAGATCCTGGAAAGGAACGATGCGAGGGTCATGCCACTCACCGTTGTCATAGTCCATTAAAAACATATGGTCAGAGAAAATCTGTCCAAAACCGAGTTTTGATTCGTCTATTGGCTTCTGCTTTGGAGCAGTAGTCTTTTCAAATTTAATATCAAGCATAATTATGCCTCCAAATCATAACCTGTCTTAATTGCGTCCTTATTTACTTCCAAGAGATCCTGATGTCGAGCAGATACAATCTTACCAAGTACTGTATCGATATTATCAAGAGAGATACCAATCTCCTTGAGCATCTTACCAGTGATGATCATGTTTGCAAGTGTTGGGATTTTCTTCTCTGCAGCAATACCTGTTGCAGGGATATAGAAAACTGATACGTCAGTTCTATTTACCTTACGTTCAATAAGTGTTGAGTCAACGAAGATTTTACCACCTGGTACTACTGCGTCCTCATACTTATCAAGTGAAGGAAGATTCATAACTACAAGTACATCTGGCTTGTCCACGATTGGTGAGCCAACCTCATCATCAGAGATGATTACTGAGCAGTTAGCTGTACCACCACGCATCTCAGGGCCGTATGAAGGAAGCCATGAAACATGCTTGCCTGCGATAAGGCCTTCATATGCTAAAAACTTACCAGAGAAAAGGATGCCCTGACCACCGAAGCCTGCATAGAGGATATTTAAAGTACTCATTACTTGTCACCCTCCTCTGCATAGATGTCTTTGTAAACGCCGAGTGGATAATAAGGAATCATATCTGTCTCTACGAACTCGAGTGCCTTAGCTGGAGTGAGGCCCCAGTTAGTTGGACAAGTAGAAACAACCTCAACGAGTGAGAAGCCCTTACCATCAATCTGGTTCTGGAATGCCTTCTTGATAGCAGCCTTTGCCTTACGAACATTAGCTACGTTGTTAACAGCTACACGCTCGAGATAAGCGGCGCCATCAACATTAGAGAGAAGTTCACAGACCTTGATTGGATAACCAACGGCCTCTACGTTACGACCGTATGGTGAGGTCTGTGTAACCATGCCAGGGAGCGTTGTTGGCGCCATCTGACCACCGGTCATACCGTAAATTGCATTGTTTACAAATATTATTGTGATATTCTCACGGCGAGCAGCACTCTGAACTGTCTCAGCTGTACCAATAGCAGCGAGGTCTCCATCGCCCTGATATGTGAATACGATCTTAGAAGGATCTGAACGTTTAACGCCAGTTGCAACTGCTGGTGCACGACCATGAGCTGCCTGAACGAAGTCTACATTGAAGTAATCATAAGCCATAACTGAGCAACCTACTGATGCAACACCAATTGTGTCTCCCTCAATACCGAGCTCGTCGATAACTTCAGCTACGAGTCTGTGGATAATACCGTGAGTACAACCAGGACAGTAGTGAAGCGGTGCATCTGTTAAAGCATGTGGTTTCTTGAATACTACATCCATTACTTAGCACCTCCTACTTCAAGAATCTTTGCTAAAACTTCTTCTGGAGAAGGAATCATACCACCTACACGGTTGCAGAGGTATACAGGCTTCTTACAAGAAGTTGCAAGTTTAACATCATCAATCATCTGGCCCATGTTCATCTCAACAGAGATAAATGCCTTACACTGGTCTACACGAGCCTCAAAAGCCTTCTTAGGGAATGGCCAAAGTGTGATTGGTCTAATCATACCAACCTTGATGCCCTTGGCACGAGCTTCGTTGATAGCGTTCTTAGCTACACGAGATGTGATACCAAATGCTACGATACAGATCTCTGCATCATCCATGAGATATTCCTCATACATAGCCTCATCGCGCTCAACAACAGCGTACTTCTCATAGCGCTCGAAATTCTTGATTTCAAGAAGGTCTGGCTTCAAGTAGAGAGAGTTAACAATGTTGTGTTCTCTCTTCATGCCTGTACCTGTGAGTGCCCATGGCTTATCAACTGTCTTGATCTCGATATCATCGATCTCAACAGGTTCCATCATCTGACCCATAGTACCGTCAGCGAGAATCATTGCTACCATGCCATATTTATCTGCGAGTTCGAAGCCCTTGATTGTAAGAGCTGCCATCTCCTGAACAGATGCAGGTGCAAGTACGATATTGTGATAGTCGCCGTGTCCACCGGCCTTTGTTGCCTGCCAGTAATCTGACTGTGAAGGCTGAATGCCACCGAGGCCAGGGCCGCCACGTTCAACGTTAACAACTAAAGCTGGGAGGTCACAACCAGCGAGGTATGAGATACCCTCCTGCTTGAGTGAGATTCCAGGTGAAGAAGAGGATGTCATAACTCTTTTACCAGTAGCAGCAACGCCAATCACCATGTTGATAGCAGCGATTTCAGACTCAGCCTGAAGGAATACGCCACCAATCTTAGGCATACGCTTTGACATGTATGCTGCAACCTCAGTTTGAGGTGTGATTGGGTAACCGAAGTAATGTCTGCAGCCAGCCTTAATAGCAGCCTCAGCAATAGCTTCGTTACCTTTCATTAAAACTTTCTCGCCCATTACTTCACTACCTTTCTACTGTAATTACGCAGTCAGGGCACATAATTGCGCATGAAGCACAACCTACACATGCATCCATATCCACACAAGCGGCTGGATGATGGCCCTTAGCGTTCAACTTTGTTTCATCAAGAGCAATAATGCCCTTTGGACAAGCGCCTACGCAAAGGCCACAGCCCTTGCACACGTCTGTCAAAAACGTTACTTTTGCCATATCTCAATCCTCCTCGAAGATCTTTTTCTGTAACTTAATTGGAACCAACTCTCCCACTGACTTATTAGATAAATCTAATCCATCAGTTCTAAGCCAATCAGCAACTGTGGTCATTACTACTGGTAAACCAGTGAGTGATGAGACTGATGAAGCATAATCAAAGGATTTTACCACATCCTCTAAAGTCGTCTCAGCGCCAATATTAGAGTTGTTTACTATTCCAGTGAACGGAATGCCTGCAGCATCCGAAATCTCCTGCATGATCTCCACACAGAGTTCTGGAGTAGCTGTCAGCGGTCTATATTTATTTATAACCAAAAACATGTCGTAATCTTCAGCTAGGATCTTCTCTCGGTAGCGGCCCAGCGCGTACGCGCCTCGGTCGTCCCCGCCGATATCCATTACTGCGTACGACGTCGCGTTGTCAAACAAACTGTAGATTTCACCAGGCAAGGCTGGGAAATCGACGTTTGACCCCGCGTAGTCGGACGATATGAGCTTAATCCCTAATGCATTAAGTTCATCAAGACTATCGACTGTCCTAAAGTAAGGGTTAACGATATCTAGGTCGGCGATGACGACCGGAAGACCCTGAGAATGCAATTTAACTGCGTAGTTAATTGCACAGTTGGTCTTGCCGCT
>JAKSQX010000014.1 GCA_024403955.1 Clostridia bacterium
AGGGACTCGAACCCCCGACCTTCTGGTTCGTAGCCAGACACTCTATCCAGCTGAGCTACGAGCGCATATGCGTTTAACCGCTCAAACAATATAACACAATTAATTTTAAATTGCAACAAGAAGAATTATAAAGTTGTTTGATGAACATATTTCAATAAATTGTATTATTATATTGCATATACATATGAAAAGTGCTATATTTTAAAGCAATTCTTTTAGGAGGTAATATTATGAAAAGGAATTATGGATTGTTTACAGCAATCACCATGATTACTGGTATCGTAATCGGTTCCGGTATCTTTTTCAAAGCAGATGACGTACTTGCTTATGCCAACTATAATGTCTTGCTTGGCGTACTTGTATTCGTTATTGCTGCTATCGCTGTTGTATTTGGCGCTTTGACCATTTCACAGCTCGCTATTCGCACTGATAAACCAGGTGGACTCGTTTCATATGCAGAAGACTTTGTAGGTACAGGTACCGCCACAGCTTTTGGATGGTTTGAGTCTTTCCTCTACCTCCCAACTCTTGGCGCTGTTGTTGCTTGGGCTTCTGGTATTTATGTTTCCAACTTGCTTGGTTTTGAGGATTTTTCAATTTGGAGAAATACAGTAATCGGCCTTATTGCCCTTACATTCTTCTATGCGGTTAATATTCTTTCAGCTAAACTTGGTGGTTGGTTCCAGAATGCATCAATGATCATCAAGCTCATCCCACTTATAGTACTTGCTGTTGTAGGCCTTGCAAAGGGTGGAACAGGTGCTGTTGTTGGTGCTGCTGCTACAACATTTGGTATGGATGCAAAATCAAGCCTTGCATGGCTTGGAGCTTTCGGTCCTCTTGCTTTTTCATTTGATGGTTGGATTGTTTCAACTTCAATTTGCCATGAGATTAAGAATTCAAAGAAGAACCTTCCACTTGCTCTTTCTGTAGCACCTATTTTTGTACTTGTTGTTTATCTCGCATACTTCCTTGGAATCACTTCATTCCTCGGTGTAGATACAGTAAGAGAAGTTGGCGACAATGCAGTTTATCTCGCATCTTCAACACTCTTTGGTGATACAGTTTCAAAGCTTGTACTCGTTGCGGTTGTTATCTCAATCCTCGGTACAGTAAACGGCGTTTCACTTGGCCTTATACGTCTTCCATACTCACTTGCTCTTCGTAACATGATGCCAGCATCTAAAGTATTCAAGAAGGAAAACAAGAAACTCGGTGGCATGCCAGTTAATTCAGGCCTTTTAGTTTACGCTCTCTCAGTTGTTTACTTGTTCATCAACTACTTCGTAATGACAAGTGATGCTCAGCTTCACTTCTTCGGTAGGGACGTACCACTTTGCAACCTTGATATCTCTTCAATTGCTATCTGCGTTCTTTATCTCACATATATCATTCTTTATGTTGCGGTTATTAAACTTTGGAAGAAGGGCGAGATTAAGAATACATTCCTTGGTCTCATCTGCCCAATTCTCGGTACTATCGGTTCACTCATTATCTTCTCAGGTTCTGTAGTTGACCCAGTATTCTTCATCTATGCACTTATCTGCATTATCTTCATCGGTATTGCTTATCTTTACTACAATAAGAATAAAGCAAAAATCGTTGTTGAATCAGACCAGGCATATCATACAAGAACAGATACAGAAGAATAAATTAGATTTGTTATTTTGCTTTAATATCACCACAACTTTGTAGTATAATTTACTTGAAACTTGTGCTACAGGTGGTGTTGACGTGAAACTAACATTTTGCGGCGCTGCCCATGAAGTAACGGGCAGCGCTTATTATTTGGAAGCATGTGGAAAAAAGATGCTTGTAGACTATGGTCTTGAGCAGGGAGCCGATGTATATGAGTCAGGTGAATTGCCAGTAGGCGCATCTGAAATCGACTACGTCTTCTTGACTCATGCTCACATAGATCACTCTGGCAAATTGCCACTTCTTTGTGCACAGGGCTTCTCAGGAACTATCTTTGCAACAAAGGCTACACAGAGTCTCTGCAATATCATGCTTCGTGATAGTGCGCATATACAAGAATTCGAAGCAAACTGGAAAAACATAAAAGCAAAACGTGCAGGTAAAGAAGAGGTGCTACCTCTCTACACAATGGATGATGCTATTGCGGCACTTGAGTGCTTTGAGGGATATCCATATGACACTATGGTGGATGTTGCTGATGGTGTCCAAATTCGTTTTGTTGATGCAGGACACCTTCTCGGTTCTTCTTCAATTGAAGTCTTTTTGACAGAGAACGGTATCTCAAAGAAACTTGTTTTCTCAGGTGATATTGGTAATACAGATCAACCACTTATCAATAATCCAAAGTACATCACTTCTGCAGATTATATAATCACTGAATCGACATATGGTGACAGAGCACACGGTGCTAGACCTGAATATGTTAGAAGTCTTGCTGATATAATTCAAAAGACTTTTGACAGGGGAGGCAATGTAGTAATTCCTTCCTTTGCTGTTGGTCGTACACAGGAGATGCTCTACTTCCTTCGTCAGATTAAAGAACAGGGACTTGTAACTGGGCACGGGGATTTTAAGATTTATGTGGATAGCCCACTCGCAATTGAGGCAACAAATATCTACAGCAACTGTGACAGGGAATACTTGGACCCTGAGACACTTGAACTTATTATGGCGGGTAAGAACCCAATCGAAGTTCCAAATTTGAAACTTGCCATCTCATCTGAGGAGTCAAAGTGTATTAACTATGATTTGGACCCAAAGGTTATTATCTCTGCATCAGGTATGTGTGAAGCTGGTCGTATTAAGCACCACCTAAAGCACAATTTGTGGAGACCTGAATGTACAATTCTATTTGTTGGTTATCAGGCTGTAGGAACTCTCGGTAGAGCAATCGTTGACGGTGCAGACTCAGTCAAGATCTTCGGAGAAGAGATCGAGGTATTAGCCGAAGTTTGTAAGTTGCCAGGTGTATCTGGACACGCTGATATAAATGGCCTTCTCAAATGGATAAATTCATTTGAGTTTTCACCTCAGCAGGTATTTGTATGCCACGGTGAGGATGAGGTCTGCGAGTCATATACGGCAAGGCTTAGAAATGAATTCGGCTTAAATGCTTATGCGCCGTATCCATATGCAGTTGTTGACCTTATCACTAACAAGATGATCTCTGAGGGCAACAAGAAAAAGATTGAGAAGAAGCCACAGCAACAGAGTACACTTGTTAGAGCTAATAGCCCATATGGTAGGCTCTATCTTGCTGGTCAGAGACTCATCCAGACTATTGCTCATAATGAGGGTGGAGCAAATAAGGATCTTGCAAAATTTGCAGATCAGATTATTGCTCTCTGTGAGAAATGGGATAGGTAGTTTGTGACCACTCGTCATAAATTTTCCGGCATTTCGTAGCTAGCGCGTCCGTTTTTAGCAATATTTGGGAATATATATAAGAGGCGGTTTTGAACCGTCTCTTATTTTTTTATACCCAAGGAGGAAAACTATGAAAGCTATATTTTTAAGCGGACGTCTTACAAGAGACCCTGAAATCAAAGAAGTAACTGATAAGAAGACAAAGGTTGCCGACTTCACTATTGCTAATAACGAACGTGACAGTGAAAACGGTGAGTTCTTTGATATCGTTTGTTGGGATAAGACAGCTGAGTTTGTTGAGAACTATTTAAAGAAAGGTCAGAAGGTCATTATCCAGGGTTCATTCCAGAATGAGTCATATAAGGATAAGGAAGGTAATACGAGATATCACTTCCGTGTAACAGCTCACAATATTGAGTTCGAGTCATAATTCGTGCGAAAAGGTGGTCATACCAAGTTTACCAAGAAGAAATAACGACTTCACACACCCCCAGCGTTACTCCCAATAACGCGCCCAAAAAGCGGTGTGACCACCTTTCCCCATACAGGAGGAAAGACATGCAAATAAGAAAGCATTGGAAGAGAATTCTTTCTCTTTCACTTGCGGTGTTAATATTTGTGTCAGTGTGCATCAGTACGCTTGCTGCGGATGTCGATTATACAAATATTGCGGCCGGGGAGCGCGTGATAGTTAATATGGATGGATATTGTAATCCTGGAGCCTCTGGCGTCCAGGATTTTATGGCCTCTCCATCATATAACTACACGTTCCACACCGGCCATACCGCAAACATTCATATGGGTTATATGACAAAGGATTTCTACTCTTTAGGTAGTCCTCGTCACAGTACAGATGGCAATATTATTTGGGCATACTGTATGGAGTTTGATGTTGAGGCATATGCTGCCGCGGATAGAACCGGTTCAACATATGACACAAATATAGATAGGGCTTGGGCGAAGATGTCTGCGGGACAGCGCCGAGGCGTTATGCTCACAACTCTTTACGGATTTCCTGTTAACACATATGGCTTTGCGGCCGCAGACATCTATGCCGCTACACAGGTGATTATCTGGGAATTCCAAACTGGAGTAAGAACTTCAACAACTTCAAATACGAGACAGGCAGTAAATTATCAATATGCCTATGGCGGTATATCTGGAACGGTTTATCTACCAGAGAATTATTTTTATAACATAATCGCTGTAAACTCAAATGGTATTGCAGCGTATAACACCCTGATTTCTAAGATTTATAGTCATGATAAACAACCCTCATTTGCAGGCCAGAGGATTGAACTGAATTTTGATGGAAATACGGGTAAGTATTCAAAAACTTTGACTGATACGAATGGAGTTTTATCCTCGTATAATGTCTCGGCAGATAACGGCGTGAGCTGCTCTGTGTCAGGTAACACATTGACCCTCACGGCATCAAGATATGTAAATGGCGCCAATTTGAATCTCACTAAAAAGGCGCAGCCGACAACTGCACAGGGATTCCTTTTGATGACACCTTCACCGGAGGGTCAATCTATGGTGCTTGGCCAACGTCAGGTTGATGTCGCATATACTTACAAAGTATATGCTTTAGCTGGCGCACTTAAGGTTCAGAAACGCTCATCTGATGGTGTTGTTCAAGGTATTAAGTTTAACGTGGTTGGACCTGGCGTCAATACCGTTCTTACGACGGATGCCAGTGGCTCTGCTATTCTCAATAACATTCCAATAGGGACATACACAGTGACGGAACAGATGCCCGACAGATATGTCAAACAGGATCCAAAAACTGTAACAGTACAGGGAGGACTCACTTCGGTTGTAGCTTTTTCGAATGTCGTTAAAAGTGGCGACCTAATCGTTTTGAAAATTGATTCTGGTACGGGAAAACCGGTTCCTGGAGCACAGTTTGAACTTTACGATGAAAATGATAATCATATCGCAACAGAGATGACAAATGAGAGGGGCGAAGCAACCTTTAAAGGTGTCCTTTATGGTAACTATTATGTCTTTGAAAGTTTGGCTCCAGCGGGCTACAAACTCTCGGAAAAGCATTTTAATTTTTCAATTACTGAACAGGGCCAGATTGTAAACGAAACCTTTGACAACGAGAATATCATGAGGAACTTCGGAGTTTACAAAAAAGGAGAGGTTCTAGTCGGCTTTGATAAGTCAGAGGTTGATGGTAGAGAGGTGTTTACACCGAGGTATGAAGAGAAGTATCTCTCGGGCTGTGAGGCTTTGGTATATGCTCTTGAGGATATTTTCACAGGAGATGGGACTTGCCGTTACAAAAAAGGCGAACTTGTGGATACTCTTGTGACAGATGAAAAAGGTCCTGTTTATACGAGAGATCTCTTCGATGGCTTCTATCTCGTCAAGGAGAAAAATGCACCTAAGGGATATGTTTTAAGTAGTGAGACAAAAGAGGTTGCACTCTTTGATGATATGCAGGAAATTACCTTCCAAAACGATCGTCAAAAGTGTTCTTTGACATTCAAAAAATCGATGAGTAATACGACTTTCGATGGAATGTCAAAATACTATAAGATGGTATCTTTTGGCGTATTTAATGCAGAGGAAATCTTTGGTCTTCCAGCCGGCTCGCTGCTCGAGATTATTAAGCCAAATGAAAAAGGCGACTGTGCAATGACAGTCGACCTTCCTTGTGGATATAAGTATTACGTCAAAGAACTTGGAACAGCGAGCGGGTTCATTCTCGATGAGAATTCATACTTCTTCTCGTTTATGCCGTTTAGTCAATATGAGACTACATATGAGGCGTCAGTCAATGAGAATAACGAAGTTGTAAATGAAATGGTGCCAGTTGAGATTAGCCGTCAAGTTCTAGGTGAATCAGGAGGACCGGACACCAGCGATAAGTTAGGTGATGAAGCGCATCTCTTCATTACCCTAGCGGTTTCCTCGTTGTTTTTAGTAATAATATTATTTATTAGAAAGAAAAAATTGACTTTATACCATTGAAGATGTAAAATTTCCCTTGAATTTATTCCAAGGGGATTTAGAAAAGTATGAAAGTTATTTACAACGACGGAACAGTAGCAGAGTGTCCAGAAGAGGAGAAAACTCACGTCCTTCGTCACAGTGCTGCTCATATCATGGCTCAGGCTATTAAGCGCCTTTATCCACAGGCTGACTTTGCTTATGGTCCAGCTAATGAAAAGGGCTTCTATTATGACGTAGATCTTGGTGACACAAAACTCACTGATGAAGATCTTCCTAAGATTGAGGAAGAGATGAGAAAGATCTGTAAGGAGAACCTTCCTTTCAAGACCTATGAACTTCCACGTGCTGAAGCTATCAAGCATATGGAGGAACGTGGTGAGAAATATAAAGTTGAGCATATTGCCGACCTCCCAGAAGATGCTAGAATTACATTCTTCTCACAGGGCGACTATGTTGACATGTGCGTAGGTCCTCATATCACATATACAAAAGCTCTTAAGGCTTTCAAGCTCACAGGTTTGTCTGGTGCTTATTGGAAAGCTGATAGCAATAATAAAATGCTTACCCGTATTAACGGTACAGCATTCCCTACACAGGAAGAACTCGATAATTACTTAAAACTCCTTGAAGAAGCAGAACGCCGTGACCATAGAAAGATTGGTAAAGAGATGCAACTCTTTATGCTTAAGGACGAAGGTCCTGGCTTCCCATTCTTCCTTCCAAAGGGTATGGCTGTAAAGAATGCTCTTATCGATTATTGGAGAGATATCCATTATCGTGATGATTATGTTGAGGTTTCAACTCCACTTATCATGAGCAGAAGACTCTGGGAGACAAGTGGACACTGGGATCACTACAAAGATAACATGTACTCAACAGTTATTGACGAAGAGGACTATTGCATTAAGCCAATGAATTGCCCAGGTGGCGTTATGGTTTATGCTTCACAGCCTCATTCATATCGTGAACTTCCAATGCGTGTTGGCGAACTTGGTGTTGTTCATCGTCACGAACTCAAGGGTGCACTCCATGGTCTCTTCCGTGTACGTTGCTTTACTCAGGATGATGCTCACATCTTCATGACTAAAGATCAGATCACTGATGAAATCATGAACGTTGTTCACCTCATCAATGAAGTATATGAGAAGTTTGGCTTTAAGTATTTCGTTGAGCTTTCAACTCGCCCAGAGGATTCTATGGGCTCTGACGAGGACTGGGAAGCTGCAACAAATGGCCTTATCGGTGCACTTGATAAGCTCAACATGCCATATATCATCAATGAGGGTGATGGCGCATTCTACGGTCCAAAGATTGACTTCCACCTCGAGGATTGTCTCGGCAGAACTTGGCAGTGTGGTACAATCCAGCTCGACTTCCAGATGCCAATCAACTTCAATCTTGAATATATCGACTCTGAGGGTAAGCCACAGCGTCCAATTATGATCCACCGTGTATGCTTCGGTTCAATTGAACGTTTCATCGGTATCCTTACAGAGCACTTCGCTGGTAAGTTCCCAGTATGGCTTGCTCCAGTTCAGGTCAAGGTTATTCCTGTATCTGATAAGACACTTGATTACTCACAGGATGTTTACAAGAAGATCAAGGCTCTCGGTATTCGTGTTGAAATTGATGAGCGTAATGAGAAGGTTGGTTACAAGATCCGTGAGGCTCAGCAGGTTGACCGTGTTCCTTATATGCTTGTACTTGGTCCACAGGAGTCTGAGGCTGGTACAGTAGCTGTTCGTTCACGTGATACAGGTGAGACTGAAACAATGTCTCTCGATGACTTTATTGCTAAAGTTACAAGGGAAAATGCTGAACGAATCTAATTTGATAATAAATAAGCGACTGCTTTTGTGCAGTCGCTTTTTTTATTGTAGAACGAAGCAGAGCCAGTTTTCGCTCTGGTGCCGTTCAAGTATTGTAAAGTTGTATTTTTCAAAAGCTTTTAGGACATCTTGCTCTCTGTTATCAATAATTCCAGAAACGATAAAGATGCCGTTTGGCTTCATAAAGTTCTTTGCGTTTTGACAGAAGAGGATGATGATGTCGGCTACGATGTTGGCCACAACGATGTCGAATGTGCCAGTGATTTTCTCTGTCATGTCGCCACAGAAGATCTGATATTTAGGAGGTGTAAAGGCGTTGACCTTGCCATTGTCGATTGCAGTCTTAGTTGCGAGCTCATCTATGTCAACTCCAACAGCACTTTCTGCACCAAGGAGAAGACTTGATAGAGCGAGGATTCCGGAACCACAACCTAGGTCAAGGACGGTCTCACCGCCCTTTATTTTTTGTTCTAATGTCTCTAGACAAAGTCTTGTTGTGTTGTGCGTTCCGGTGCCGAAGGCAAGACCTGGTTCGAGGTTTAAAACCTTTTTACCTTTAGGGTCATAGTCCGTAATCCAGTCGGGGCAGATGGCGAGTTTCTCACCAATTTCAATTGGTTTATAGTTCTCTTTCCATTTGTTTTGCCAGTCCTCATTTTTACAGAGAGTGGTGTTTATAGTGTGCTTGATTCCTTCAGCATTAAAGCGCTCTGAGAGGAAGGCTATAGCTTCGGTTGGAATAACATCGGGTTCTAGATAGATGTGAATTATACCTTTGTCTCTGTCCTTCTGGAGAAGGTCATCGTCAATAAGGTCTATGTGGGCAATATCCCACGCCTCTTCCTCAAGGGTTCTGTAGTCCTCGATATAGATGCCATATGGCACTGTCATATTTGCGATGTCAGATGCGCGGTCAATATCATCCGCGCAGATTTCAATTACTATTTCGGTCCAATCCTGATCTGGGCCAAAATTAATGTAAGCGTTATTATCTGGCATATCAGTCCTCTAAAATGTTAGCTTGTGGCTTAACTTCTTTTCTGCCGTGGTTGTAGATGCGAACATCATCAAGTGCCCACTGGCGTGCGCTGAGTGTGTTTGGTTCGAGTTCAGAGGTAATCTCTGAGAACTCATATACCTTTGCGTCGAGCTCGTCGAGTTCGTGGAGGAGGTTTGCCTCAAGGAACATTGGACGAACAGCTGCGCCGAATTCTGGTTTGCCGTGATGTGAGAGGAGCATGTGCTCGATGAGGCGAATCTTTTCGTCCGGTGTCTTGAGGCTTGTGCCCATGAAACGAACTATCATGGCACCGCGAACAAGGTGACCGACGAGGTTGCCGTCGATGGTGTACTCGCCAGCGACCCCCGTGTCGTCTGAGTCCATCTCTGAGAGCTTGCCGATGTCGTGGAGGGCGGCACCACAGAGAAGGAGGTCTCGGTCAACCTGTGGGTATACTTCGCAAATTTTTTCTGCAAGTGTCATGATTGAAAGTGTATGGAGAAGAAGACCACCGCGAACTGCGTGGTGCATTTTTATTGCTGCTGGGTAGTAGAGAAGTTTCTGCTGATATTTTTCATAGATAGAAAGTGTGAGTTTCTTTAAGTCCTCATCCTTGAATGTTCCAACAATTGTAATTATCTTTGCGAACATATCGATTGGGTCATACTCAGCCGATTTGACATAGTCCTCTTTCTTTGCATCAGCAGGAGGATTTGAGACGTCTTCAACAGTTACCTGGAAAGCACCATTGTAGCGTTTTACCTGGCCGACGATACATACGAAATCACCAGTGTTCCAAACCTTAGAAACACCTGGTTCGTAGTTGAAGAATTTACCTGAGATTTCACCTGTCGAGTCAGCGAGAATGAGGTCAACATACTTGTTGCCGTTCCTTGCTTCTCTAATGTCATATTTCTTTAAAATTCCGTTTGCAGTAAAGTCTGTGAAGTCGCTATATGTCTGCGCTTCGCTAAACGGATTTAGTACTATGTTTGCCATATAAACACCTCGGGTAAAATTATACCATAAACCTTTAATTAAAGTAACGTTTATGTTAAAATACTTTCATATGAAAAGGGGATTTTTTTGATGAAAAATGTATTTGAGACAATTGAGATTGCTCCAGCTGTCAGGCTCTGCTCTTATGAGACTGATAGATTTACAACTGGTAGGCTTTCAATTAGCATTGCAGTCCCACTCGTTAAGAAAGATGCAAGTCTTAATGCGATGGTACCGTTTTTGCTCAATCGCTCCTGCAAGGAGTACCCAAGTTATATTGAATTAAACAAAAAACTTGCTGGTCTCTATGGTGCAACGTTGTCACCAAGTCTTTCAAAGCAGGGCGACAACCATATTATGCGTCTTACGATGAGTGTTCTCGGTAACAAGTTCGCACTTGATGGTGAGGACATCTTCCTTGAATGCGCAAGACTTTTATTTGAAGTTGTTTTTAATCCTAACATTTTAGATGGAGCATTTTTGGAATCTGAAGTTGAACAGGAGCGAAGACTCGCTGTTGAACGTATCAGAAATGAACTTAATGACAAACGACAGTATGCCTTGACCCGCGCCATTGAGGAGATGTTCGCTGATGAGGAATACTCCGCGAAGGTAAACGGTACTGAAAAGGGCATAATGGCTGTCACACCAAAAGATCTCTATGATGCATACAAAAAGATTATTGCAGGCGGTCGAATTCAGGTTAATGTAACTGGTTCTGCAAATGCAGCAGCTGTTGCTGATTTGCTCGAGAGTTACATAAGTAAAATCGACCGCGAACCATATATGCTCTTCACTTCAGTTCAGTATGAAGCTGAATCCGTAAAACGTGTAGAGGAGGAACTTCCAGTCAACCAAGGTAAACTTGTTCTTGGATTTAGAGCGGGAATGATGGACCCTGATGAGGATTACCCTAAGATTAAAGTTATGACTGACCTCTTCGGTGGCGGAGTTCACTCAAGGCTCTTTACTGTTGTACGTGAGCAGATGAGTCTCTGCTATTACTGCGCTGCACGTGCTTTCCGCAATAAAGGAGTAATTATGGTCCAGAGTGGCATTGAGAATGAAAATGCTGAAACAGCCATCACTGAGATTCAAAATCAGCTAAAATATCTTGCAACAAGTGTTACTGAGGAAGACCTCACACTCTCAAAGCGCTCACTTGCTGACACATATAAGACGGTATGTGACACACCTGAAGATATTGATTCATGGCTTTTCTCAGAGTTTATGGATGATGAACTTGAAACTCCTGAAGAACACACTGCGAAACTTCTCGCAGTAACTTTGGATGATGTCAAACAGGCTGCGGCAAATGTCACACTTGATACTATCTACCTGCTTCGTGGAACAGAAGGAGGGGAAGAATAATGGAAATTCGCAAGATTGATAATGAACTTCTTCAAGACTCCTTCTATGAGATAGACCATGAGTCAGGTCTTAAGATTTTTGTATATCCAAAAGAGGGGTATTCAAGCACATATGCAATCTTTGGAACTGATTACGGCTCAATTGATGCTGAGGAGATTCCAAATGGTACAGCTCATTTCTTAGAGCACAAGCTTTTTGAGTCCGATGAAGTCGATGCTTTCCAGAGATTTGCTCAGACTGGTGCGTCAGCGAATGCTTATACTACGTTTGATAAGACATGTTATCTCTTCGCTTGTGGTGCAAACTTTGCTGAGAATTTAAAGATTCTTTTAGACTTTGTACAACACCCATATTTCACACAGGAGACTGTTGAAAAAGAGCAGGGTATTATCGGACAAGAGATCCGCATGTATCAGGATGATCCAGTATGGCAGAGTTTGTTTAATCTTCTTCGTTGTATTTACAAGAACCACCCTGTACGCATTGACCTTGCTGGAACTCAAGAGACTATTTCTCAGATTTCAGCGGATATGCTTTATGACTGTTACAACAAATTCTACTGTCTTCAGAATATGGCTCTCGCATGTGTTGGCAACACCAGTGTTGAAGAGGTAGTTAAGGTTGTAAACGAAGTTATTAAATCAACCGAGGGGCAAAAGATTACAAGGCATTTTGATGAACCTTATGAGATTAATGAGTCCTACATCGAACAGAAAATGAGTGTGGCAATGCCACAGTTTGCTTTCGCTTTCAAAGAGGATCCAGGTGCTGATCACAATGCTCGACCAACTCTCAAAGAAAAGATTATGACCTCAGTTCTTATCGACTGCCTCTTTGGTGATACGACTGAGTTCTATAATGACCTTCTCGATAACGGATATATTTCTACGGGCTTCGGAGCCGAGTACTTTACTGGACCTGGTTACCGTATAATTCTCTTTATGGGTGACAGTAAGGATCCTAAGTATGTTGCTGAAGCTTTAAAGAATCGCGTTCTTGAAGTTAAGAAAAATGGAATTTCATCAGAAGATTTTGAAAGAATTCGCCGAGCACAGTATGGACGTGCTATAATGAGTTACAATGATGTCGATGGACTTGCAAATGAACTCATAACTTCATATTTTGAAAACTACAAGCTCTTCGATGAAATTGATATATTTAAGAGTCTCACACTTGAAGATGTAAATGAACATCTCATGAGACAATATGATGTGGATAACACATCGCTCTCAGTAATTCTTCCAAAGGAGTAAGTTTATGTCAGACTACACGATAGTATATTTCAACGCTATAAAACGTGGTTTCTCCGTACCTTCAACTCTTGTTGATTTCTCAATCGGAAATATGGATTTTTCCATCAAATGGTACGGTGTCCTTATAGCAACGGGTTATCTTTTAGCGCTCATCTTCTGCACAAAGCTTGCGAAGCGCGCAAAGATAGATGTAGATGCTCTTTATGATGCAATTATCTGGGGCACAGTAGGTGGTGTACTTGGTGCAAGGGCATATTATGTACTCTTCAACCTTGATTACTACCTCACATATCCATCACATATTTTGAATATTTCCGAGGGCGGCCTCGCCATTTACGGTGGCGTCATCGGCGCAGCTTTGGCGGCACTCATTGTTTGTAAAGTTCGCAAAATTCGTCCGCTCGATGTCCTTGACCTCGCCTCTGTCGGCTTCCTAATGGGCCAGGGCCTCGGCCGCTGGGGTAACTTCACAAACCAGGAGGCTTTTGGTATAAACACAGACCTCCCTTGGGGAATGATGAGTGATAAGACAACGGAGTATCTTATCGACCACCAGGATTTCATGGCTGAACATGGCCTCCTTGTTGAACCTTACAAGGGCGTTCATCCAACATTCCTTTATGAGTCACTCTGGTGCCTTATAGGCTTTGTGATTCTTTACTTCATGTTTAAAAATCACAGGAAGTTCCGTGGACAGATCTGTCTTTCATATGGTGCTTGGTATGGACTTGAACGTTCAATAGTTGAGGGACTTCGTACAGATTGTCTCTATATTCCGAATTCAAACCTCCGTGTCTCACAACTTTTATCTATTGCACTTTGTGTGGTTTGTTTGGTATTATTAATCGTGAAATTTGTGAAATATAAGAAGAATCCTACGGAGATAGTTCCAGATATAGAGGAGGAAGTTTTAGATGAGCAAGAAACAGAAGAAGCTTGAAGCTCAGGCTACAGAAGAGCTCGCAGAGCGCCTTGAAGACATGACAAAGAAAGAGCGCAAAGCTTATGATAAAGAGCAGAAGAAGCTCGCAGATGTTGCAGCAAAGGCAGCGGCACAGCAGGCTAAGCTTGAAGCAGAAGCACTCGTAAAAGCTAAGAAAAAGGCTAAGAAAAAAGCAAAGCTCACAAAGAGGGCTAAGAAGATTTTGAAGAAGCAGCTCTTCTCAAAGAAAAAAGCTAAGCAAAAGAAAAAAGCCTGGGGCAAACTTTAAGAGATTTGGGAGTCAAGTTTTTCTTGACTCCCTTATATTATAATGATATAATACACAAGCCGCATATTCTGGGTGTGCTTCTGAAAGCACGTAAGTAAAGCATTTACACCTATCGTAGCGAGTCTAAAAAAAGGAATGAAAACAGTATGTACGCAGTTGTAGAAACAGGCGGAAAACAGTACAAGGTTTCTGAAGGCGACAAGATCTACGTTGAGAAGCTCGACGTTAAAGAAGGCGCTAAGGTAACACTTGACAAGGTTCTTGCTATTGGTACAGACAAAGGCATCAAGGCTGGTACTCCTTATGTTAAGGGCGCAGCAGTTGAGGCAAAGGCTGTAAAGAACGGCAAGGCAAAGAAAGTACTTGTAATGACTTACAAGCCAAAGAAGAACGAAAAGCGTAAGATGGGCCACAGACAGCCATACACAATGCTCGAAATCACTAAGATCCTCGAGAAGGCTGCAAAGGCTACAGATACAGCTGAGAAGCCAGCTGCAGAGAAGAAGGCTGCTGCTCCTAAGAAGGAAGCTACTGCTAAGGCTCCTGCAAAGAAGGCTGCTGCTCCAAAGGCTGCTGCTCCAAAGGCTGCTGCTGAGAAGAAGCCAGCTGCTAAAAAGGCTCCAGCAAAGAAGACAACAAAGGCTGAATAAGAAGGGAGTGTAAGTTTCTATGGCACATAAGAAAGGTATGGGTTCTACCCGTAATGGTCGTGACTCCGAGTCCAAGCGCCTTGGTGTCAAGAGAGCAGACGGACAGTTTGTTCTTGCAGGCAACGTTCTTGTAAAGCAGAGAGGCACACACATCCACCCAGGCAACAACGTTGGTAAGGGTTCAGATGACACACTCTTCGCAAAGATCGATGGCCGCGTTAAGTTCGAGCGTATGGGCAAAGACCGTAAAAAGGTTTCTGTTTACGCAGTTGACGAACAGTAATTAAAAGAAAAAGGTGAGCTTAAAGCTCACCTTTTTTATTTTGTCTTTTTATAATGTTGCTGCGATTACAGCCTTGATTGTATGCATATATAAGTAGGAAATTGGTAGATGGCAAGAAAAAGTAAGTTTGTTTACTTTAAAGGTAAAATGTAATATAATATCTCAGTTAATTAAGTAAACAGTTATTTATTATATATGGAGGTAAATATGAATCCTTCAAGAGTATATGTTGGAGTTGACCTTGCAGTTATCTCTGAAAACATTCAAAAAATTAAAGATAGGGTTGGACCTGACGTAAAGGTTCTCGCAGTTGTTAAGACTGACGGCTACGGCCACGGCGCCGTTGCAATGGCACACGTGCTCAACGAGATAGGCGTTTACGCCTTCGCCGTTGCGACCATCGACGAGGCCCGTGAACTCCGCGCTTCCGGTATCCGCAATCCTATTTTAATACTCGGTTACGTTTTCCCTAACGACCTTCAGGACGTTATCGATTACAACGTAACCTCAACTGTCTTTTCATTTGAGTCTGCAAAGATGATTGCGGACTACGCTATGAAGCGCGGAAAGATAGCAAAGATTCACATCAAACTCGACACGGGTATGGGACGAATCGGTTTTGTACCATCACCTGAATCTGCTGAGGAGATTAAGAATATCTTTAAGCTTCCAAATATTGAAGTTGAGGGTGTTTTCACTCACTTTGCAACAGCAGATGAGTCTGACCTTGGTTCTGCAAAAAATCAGGCAAAGCTTTTTGAGGACTTTGTAAATGGTCTTGAGGCAGATGGATATCACTTCGCTATTCGTCATATTTGTAACTCAGCTGGTGTGCTCGCTATGAACGAGAACTATGACAATATGGTTCGTGCTGGTATCATCATCTACGGCCTCTACCCAAGCGATGAGGTTCGCTGTAAAGATGAACTTCCTCTTACACCTGCACTTGAACTTGTATCTCATGTCGCTTATGTTAAGGAAGTTGATGCTGGCTTCACAGTAAGCTACGGTTCAACTTATACGACAACTGGTAGGACTAAAATTGCTACAATCCCAGTTGGCTACGGTGACGGATATCCACGCGCTCTCTCAAATAAGGGCCGCGTTCTTATCAATGGCACTTACGCCCCAATCATCGGTCGTGTCTGCATGGATCAGTTTATGGTTGACGTTACAGACGTACCAAATTGTAAACAGGGCGACGAGGTTGTCCTCATTGGTAGACAGGGCGAGAATGAAATCAGCGTAGACGAAGTAGCAAGAGACGCTGATACAATCAATTATGAAATCATCTGTGGCATCAATAAGAGAGTGCCAAGGATTTATAGATATTAAGCAAGGAAGTATTTAGTTGAAAAAGGTTTTAAGTTATTTAAAGCCGTATATTTTGATAATAATTATCTCGATTGCTTTTCTCATGGGTCAGGTTTATACGGAACTCAGTCTTCCAAACATGATGAGTGAGATTGTTGACCAGGGAATATTATCAGACCTTACGGCACCAGAGAAGTATGCATGCATTAAGGACATAGGTCTTAAAATGCTCGGTCTCTCACTTCTCTCAGTAGTTTGTAGCATCGCTTCAAGCTTCTTCGCTATCAGGGTTGCAACGGGTACGTCAAAAACCATCCGTCGCGACCTTTTTGCAAAAGTAAATGAGTTCTCGAGTGGTGAGATTGATAAGTTCTCAACTGCATCACTCATCACAAGAACAACGAACGACGTAACACAGGTCCAGAACTTTGTAGCTATGGGCCTTAAAATGATGCTCTTTGCACCATTTATGGCTATTGGTTCAATCTTTATGGCTATTAAACTTTGTAAGTCACTCGCATGGGTTGCTGCTCTTGCAGTAGTAATTTTACTTGCGATACTTGGAGTACTTCTCCTCATAGCACTTCCAAGGTTTAAATCACTTCAAAATCTCGTCGACAAGCTCAACCTTGTCTCACGTGAGGAACTCTCAGGTATGCTCGTTATTCGTGCTTTTGGCAACGAGCAGCATGAGGAAGAGCGCTTTAATAATGCGAATAAAGATCTCACTTTGACAATGCGTTTTGTTCAGCGAGTTCTCTTTATTATGGGACCTGTTATTCAGATGGCAATGATAGGCCTTCAGCTTGCAATTGTTTGGATAGGCGGACATTATATTGACGCCGGTACACTTCAGATTGGTGATATGATGGCCTTCCTTCAGTATGCACAGCACATTTTAATCTCATTCCTCTTTGTATCAGCAATCTTTGTAATGCTTCCACGTGCGCAGGTATCTGCAGATCGTATTGCTGAAGTTTTGAATACAGAGATTTCTATCAAGGACAAAGAGAATGCAGAGAACCTCACTGATGTCAAAGGCGAAATCGTATTTGATCATGTTGATTTTGGCTATGGCGATGCAGCCGAGGCCGCACTTAGGGATATTACCTTTACTGCAAAACCTGGTGAGACAACAGCCTTCATCGGTGCCACGGGTTCAGGTAAGTCAACTCTTATCAACTTGATTCCTCGTTTTTATGATGTCACTAAGGGCTCAATTAAAATTGATGGTAAGGATATTCGTGATGTTAAACTTCATGACCTCCGTGAAGCAATCGGTTATGTTCCTCAGAAGGCAGTTCTCTTCTCTGGTACAGTTGAGTCAAACGTCAAGTATGGTAACGAGGCAGAGGATATTAAAGAAGCTTTAGAGGTTGCTCAGGCAAGTTATGTATATGACAAACCTGAAGGCATACAGTCTGAGGTGTCACAGGGTGCGACGAACGTGTCTGGTGGACAGAAGCAGAGACTCTCAATTGCCAGAGCACTTGCAAAGAAGCCACCTATTTACATCTTCGATGACAGCTTCTCTGCACTTGACTTTAAGACAGACGCAGCGCTCAGAAAAGCGCTTAAAGGATATACAGACAAAGCAACAATTATAATTGTTGCACAGCGTGTATCAACCATCATGAACGCTGAGCAGATTATCGTTCTTGATGAAGGAAAAATAGTGGGTAAGGGAACTCATTCTGAGCTTCTTGATTCCTGCTCATATTACAGAGCAATCTGCGAATCCCAACTTTCAAAGGAGGAGCTTGCGTAATGGCTAGTGCAAAAGACATTAAAGCCAATGCTAGACCTCCAAAGATGGGAGGCCGCAGAGGCATAGTAATGGGCGATAAGCCTAAGGATTTTAAGGGTTCAATGAAGAGACTCCTTAAATTCATATCTCCATTCAAGTGGAAGATAATACTTGTAATGGTATTAATAGTTGCCGCAACTGTATTGTCAGTTATCAACCCTAAGGTTCTTGCTATGGCAACGGACACTCTTGCAGATGGTGTTAAAGCTGTTGCAGCTGGAACAGGCGAAATTGATTTTGACCGTATATTACAAATAGTTTTCTATTGTATTTTGCTCTACGGTGCTTCTTCAATTTTCAATTACCTTCAGGGATTTATCATTGCTGGTGTATCCACAAAGATTGCTTACAATCTTAGAACCAGCATTATGCAGAAGATTGACCGTCTTCCAGTTTCTTATTTCAACAGAGTAAGTTATGGTGATGTACTCTCTCGTATTACTAACGATGTAGACACCATCAACATGAACTTAAACCAGACATTGTCCCAGGCAATTTCTGCAGTTATTACTCTTCTCGGCGTACTGGTTATGATGCTGACAATTAGTTGGCGCTTAACACTTGTTGTACTCATAACACTACCTATGTCCGCTGGAGTAATGGCATTTGTTATGAAGAAGTCGCAGAAGCACTTCTTCCGTCACCAGAACATTCTCGGCTCAGTAAATGGACAGGTTGAGGAGATGTACGGTGGTCACGTAGCTGTTAAAGCCTTTAATGGTGAAGAGGATGCTGTAGCATCTTTTAACGAAGACAATGAGAAACTCTATGAGGCTGCTTGGAAGTCAAACTTCATTTCAGGTCTTATGCACCCATTCATGATTCTTATTGGTAACCTTGGTTACGTTGCAGTTGTTGTATTCGGTGCTGGCATGACTATGAAGGGTACAATGACCATCGGTGGTATTCAGGCATTCATTATTTATACTCGTAACTTTACACAGCCAATCTCTCAGGTTGCTCAGATTGCCAACCAGTTCCAGATGCTTGTTGCAGCGTATGAGCGTGTTGATGAATTCCTTGGTGAAGACGAGATAGATGATCCTGAGCCAAAGGTATGCACAGCCGATATTGATATCAAAGGTGATATCAAGTTTGACCACGTTAAGTTTGGTTACGAAGATACAGATAAGATTGTAATTAAAGACTTCTCCTGTGATGTTAAGGCAGGACAGAAGGTCGCTATTGTAGGTCCGACAGGTGCCGGAAAGACAACACTCGTCAAACTCCTCATGCGTTTCCACGACTTGAAGGATGGTGCCATCTACGTAGATGGCCACGACATCACGGAGTTTGACCGCGGAGATCTTCGCCGTGAGTTCGGTATGGTTCTTCAGGATACTTGGCTTTATCAAGCAAGTATCAGAGATAACATCCGTTATGGCGAACTCACTGCCACAGACGAGCAGGTTGTTGAGGCTGCGAAGGCTGCCCAGGTTGACCACTTCATACGCACTCTTCCAGGCGGATATGATATGGAGATCAACGAGGAAGCAAACAATATCTCTGCTGGACAAAAGCAGCTCCTTACAATTGCTCGTGCAATTCTCTCAAATGCAAAGGTACTCATACTCGATGAGGCAACCTCATCAGTTGATACAAGAACAGAGGTTATGATTCAGGAAGCAATGGATAACCTTATGCAAGGTAGAACAAGTTTCATTATTGCACATCGTCTATCCACTATTCGTAACGCTGACCTTATTCTTTGTTTAAACGATGGCGATATTGTAGAACAGGGAACACATGATGAGCTTATGGCTCTGAATGGTTTTTATGCAAATCTCTACAACTCGCAATTCGAAAATAATGGATAATATGCAATAATTTATGCGAAAAATGCAGAATAAATATGCATAAAACCTATATTAATTATATGTTTCAAAAATTTTGTGAATAAATATTCAAAAAAGTGTTGACATTTATTCATGGTAGTGTATAATTATGCCATCCCGAAAAACAAAACATAATTCAAACGGAGGATATTATCATGAAAAAATTAATCGCACTTGCACTTGCTCTTGTTATGGTGCTTGCATTCGCAGCTTGCACAAAGGCTCCTGCAGAAAACTCAGGTAAGAAACAGATTGTTATGGGTACAAACGCAGCTTTCCCTCCATATGAGTTCGTTAATGATGACGGATCATTTGGTGGTATCGATGTTGACATCGCTAAGGCTATCGCTGATAAGCTTGGTTATGAACTCGTAGTCAAAGATATGGAATTTGATTCTCTTATCGCTGCTGTTGACGGTGGCTCAATCGACTTCGCTATGGCTGGTATGACAGTAACTGATGAGCGTAAAGAGAGCGTTAACTTCTCAGAGACATATGCTAAGGGCGTTCAGGTAATCATTGTTCCTGATGGTTCTGACATTAAGACAGTTGATGATCTTGATGGCAAGACAATCGGTGTTCAGGCTGGTACAACAGGTGACATCTATTGCACAGGTGACTATGGCCAGGAAAACGTTAAGCAGTATAAGACAGGCGCTGAGGCAGTTGCGGCTCTTCAGAACGGCCAGGTTGATTGCGTCGTAATCGACAACGAACCAGCTAAGAATTATGTAGCAGCTAACGAAGGTCTCTCAATCCTTGACACATCTTATGCTGATGAGGATTATGCGGCAGCTATTGCTAAGACAAACGATGCTTTCCTTGCTGAGTACAACAAGGCCCTTGCAGAACTTCAGGCTGACGGTACAATCGACAAGATCGTTGAGAAGTACATCAGCAGCAAATAATTGTTGAGTAATTAATATTTTGAGATGAGGAGCAGTAGAGATACTGCCCCTTGTTTCGTGTTTAGAGAGAAGATTTTATGAATTTTGTTTCATTTTCAAACTGGATAACGACCGCTCCAGCATGGATAGTGTCGCTTCCTGAAGGCTTACAGAATTTCATGTATCAGTTATTCCAGACTTTTGTCTTTGCTGATCGTTGGAAACTTCTTGTAAGTGGTTTAAAAATCACATTTATAGTAACGCTCGGTGCACTTGCTATCGGTATTGTAATAGGCCTAATTATTGCTATTACACGTACACTTTATAGCAACTATGTTGTTACTAAACCACCTTTTATTCTTAAGATATTGAACGCTATCGCAAATGTTTATCTTACAGTAATTCGTGGCACACCAATGATGGTTCAGCTCCTTATCATGGGCTTTGTAATTTTTGTTCCAAAGACTGATACAGGAACTATTGTCTGCGGTATTGTAACTCTTGGTATCAACTCTGGTGCATATGTTGCTGAGATTGTACGTTCAGGTCTTATGTCTATTCCTAAGGGACAGACAGAGGCCGGCCGTAGTCTTGGCTTCAACTATATTCAGACTATGTGGTATATCGTTATTCCACAGGCCATCAAGAATATTCTTCCTGCACTTGGCAATGAGATGATTACACTTTTAAAGGACACATCTCTTGTTTCTGTAATTGCTCTTCGTGACGTTACAAAGCAGGCTCAGAATATCCAGAGCTTAACTTATAACGCTTTGGTACCTTATCTTAGTCTTGCGGTAATCTATCTTGTAATCGTTATTATCCTTACTAGATTGCTAGCATTGTTAGAAAAGAGGTTGAGACGTAGTGAACACTGAGAAAAAAGATGCAGTAATTAGAGTCGAAAACCTTGAGAAACACTTTGGAGATAATAAGGTACTTAGAGGTATTACAACTGAGATTGATAGAGGCGAAGTTGTTGTAATTATCGGTGCTTCAGGTTCTGGTAAATCTACATTCCTTCGTTGCCTCAACTGCCTTGAAGATCCAACAGGTGGTAGCATTTATTTCGACGGCGTTGATATTGCTGATGTATCAGTTGATATCAATATTCATAGACAAAAGATGGGAATGGTTTTCCAACAGTTTAACCTCTTTCCACATAAGACTGTTCTTGAAAATATGACACTTGCTCCAACAAAGCTTAAGGGTATGAGTAAAGAGGAAGCAGACGCACTTGCGATGAAACTTCTTGATAGAGTTGGTCTTGCAGACAGAGCAGATTCATATCCTTCACAGCTCTCAGGTGGACAGCAGCAGCGTGTAGCTATTGTTCGTGCACTTGCAATGGAGCCCGATGTTATGCTCTTTGATGAGCCTACTTCAGCACTTGATCCTGAGATGGTTGGTGAAGTTCTCGATGTTATGAAATCCCTTGCTGATGAGGGTATGACAATGGTTATTGTTACTCATGAGATGGGATTCGCACGAGAGGTTGCTGATAGAGTTCTCTTTGTTGCTGATGGTATTATTGAAGAGGAGGCAGCTCCTGCCATTCTCTTTGATTCACCAAAATCAGAGAAACTTCAGAACTTCCTATCTAAAGTTCTTTAAAATCAAATATGTGAAAAACATACAAAACCGCAAGAATTTTCTTGCGGTTTTATGTTTATTGTGATAAAGTGTAGATGTATCTTTATAATTATACATATTATTAATAGGGGGAAATCCTATATGACTCTTGCAGAACTCTTAAAAATAGCAGAAGAAAATAAGGCTTCTGACGTACATATTACTGTTGGTGTTCCACCACTTATGCGTGTACATGGCGCTATGATGCCAATCCCTAACGAACCTCGTCTTATGGCTGAGGACGTTGAGGCTCTTGTAAAGGGTATCATGGGTGAATTCCAGAAGAGAGCATTCGCTGAGCGCGGTGAAATCGACTTCTCATTTGGTCTCGCTGGAATGGGCCGTTACCGTGTTAACGTATTCCGTCAGCGTGGTACAACAGCTGCTGTATTCCGTCTCGTAGGTTCTAAGATTCCTAACCCACGTGATCTCGGTGTTCCAGAGCCAGTTATCGACCTCTATCAGTTAAAGTCAGGTCTTGTTCTTGTAACAGGTCCTACAGGTTCTGGTAAGTCAACTACTCTTGCAGCTCTTCTTGGTCTTATCAACGACAACTTGAATGACCACATCATTACTCTTGAGGATCCTATTGAGTATCTTCATAGACATAACAAATCAATCGTTAACCAGAGAGAAATCGGTGTTGATACACGTTCTTATGCTGCAGCTCTTCGTGCAGCTCTTCGTGAGGACCCTGACGTAATCCTTGTAGGTGAGATGCGTGACCTTGAGACTATTTCTACAGCAGTAACAGCAGCAGAAACTGGTCACTTGGTATTCTCAACACTTCATACAATCGGCTGTGCTGAAACAATCGACCGTATTATCGACGTATTCCCAACAGATCAGCAGGATCAGATTCGTGTACAGCTCTCAATGGTACTTGAAGCTGTTATTTCACAGCGTCTTATTCCTACACTTGACGGCAACGGCCGTGTAGCTGCTTTCGAAGTTATGCTTGCAGACACAGCTATCCGTAACCTTATCCGTGAAGGTAAGAACTATCAGATTCCTTCAGCTATGCAGTCAGCTAAGAGAAGAGGTAACCAGTCAATGGATGACTGTCTTGCAGACCTCTACACTCAGGGTAGAATTTCTAGAAAGAACGCTCTTCTTTATGCTGCTGACCAGGATGAAATGGCTAAGCGTCTTATGTAGTTAAAACTTATGAGCTCAGCTTGTGTTTTGCAAGCTGGGCTTATTTTTTAGAAGGTTATTTATGATTAAAAGAAGTTCAGGCATTTTGTTGCCAATATTTTCTTTGCCGTCGCCGTACGGCATAGGCACACTGGGCAAGGCCGCCTACGACTTTGTCGACTTCCTTGTCGACGCAGGTCAGTCGTGGTGGCAAATCCTCCCAGTGGGCCCGACTAGCTACGGCGACTCCCCATATCAGAGTTTCTCAACCTTTGCTGGCAACCCATATTTTATTGACCTCGATATGCTTATTAAAGACGGACTCCTTGAGAAGTCTGACGTTAAGAATATTGAGTGGTATGGGCATCCATCATATGTGGACTATGAAAAGATGTGGAATAACAGGTATAACGTTCTTAGAAAAGCTGTTAAAAATAGCAAGGGAAGAGAAGATCCTGAATTTGTCCACTTCTATACCGAGAACAACAGGTGGCTCACAGAGTATTCACTCTACATGGCTGTGAAATCCCACTTTGATAATAAGCCTTGGACTGAGTGGCCTGATGAGGATATTAGACTTCACAGAGAGGAAGCTATAAGAAAGTATTCTGAAATGCTATCTGAAGATATCCTTTTTTATGAGTATCTCCAGTTCTTGTTCTATAAGCAATGGGATAAACTTCGTGCATATGCAAAGGAAAAAGGTATTGGAATCATAGGCGATATTCCAATCTATGTCGCACTCGACTCGGCTGATGTCTGGTCTGACCCAATGCAGTTTAAACTCGATGAGAAAAACCTTCCAAAGGATGTTGCTGGTGTTCCACCTGACTACTTCTCAAAGGATGGTCAACTTTGGGGTAACCCACTTTACGATTGGGACTTTATGCGCTCAGATGGTTTTGGCTGGTGGATTAGAAGGATTGAGGGCGCACAGAAGCTCTACGATATAATTCGCATCGACCACTTTAGGGGCTTTGAGTCATACTGGGCAGTTCCATATGGTGAGAAGACAGCGAAAAACGGTCAGTGGATTAAGGGACCTGGAATGGACCTCGTCAATGTCCTTAAGAACTGGTTCTGGAATATTCAGTTTATTGCAGAGGACCTAGGCATCTTAACTGATGATGTTAGAGATCTTCTCAAAGAATCAACTTTCCCAGGCATGAAAGTGCTTGAGTTCGCATTTGATTCTAAGGAACCATCCGATTATCTTCCTTACAACTATGATAAGAACTGTGTCTGCTATGCAGGTACTCACGATAATGACACACTGAAGGGTTGGATAAAATCAGCCAAGAAAGATGACGTCAAATTCGCGAAGGAGTTCTTAAATGTTCAGGATGATAAGGATCTTATCAGTGAAATCCTAAGAGCGGGTATGGCCTCAACTGCAGACTTATTCGTTGCACAGATTCAGGATTATCTTGAGCTTGGACCAAAAGCACGAATCAACACACCAGGTACTTTAGGTGACAACTGGAAGTGGAGACTTTCACCTGACCAACTCGATAAAAAACTTGCAAAGCGCATCTGTAAAGGTGTAAAACTTTACAATAGATAAATTTTAGAAGACAGGTTTTAGCCTGTCTTCTTTTTTATTGATTATTTTTCTAAATTGGAATATAATTAATTTGCTATTTTAGAAATAAGAAGGGATAAGCAATGAGAATAAGAGAGCAGCTTCGAGGCGACAAGAATATCTCTGGCGCTAGGATTGAAGCGATAAGAAAAGAACGTGGTATCAAGCAAGTTGATATGATTGAGTCATTAAATCTCCAAGGTGTTGAGATGACAAGTTCAGGTCTCTCAAAGATTGAGGGACAGCACAGGGGAATTAATGACTACGAACTCCTCGCAATCGCAAATACACTCGACGTATCTGTCGACTACCTTCTAGGAAGATAAGGTGACAAAATGAAGGACCTATTTAAACTCTTTATGAGTTTCTTCAGGATCGGCCTTTTCACTATAGGAGGAGGCTATGCTATGCTCCCACTTATGGAGGCAGAGGCAGTTGACAGAAACTCATGGGTAACAAAAGAAGAGATGCTCGATATCTACACTTTGAGTCAGTGTACTCCAGGTGTTATTGCTGTTAACACGGCAACGTTTATTGGCAGAAAGACAAAAGGCTTCTTTGGTGCCCTCTTTGCAACACTTGGTGTAATTACTCCAAGCCTTATTATCATATCTCTTATTGCTGCTTTCTTTACCAGCTTTGCCGATAACCCTTATGTCGTGCATGCTTTTGCAGGTATCCGTGTTGCGGTTGCTGCACTTATGGCATGTGTCGTTTTGAAGTTTATTAAATCTGGAATAAAGGCACCCGCACAGGTGGGAATACTTATTGCTGCTTTTATTACGGTGGCGTTTTTGAAGATTTCGCCAGTAATCATAATTTTGGTTTCTGGTCTCTTTGGTTTCTTTGCCCTCAGAGGAAAGGAGGCTGAAGTTGATGAATAAACTCTTGCTTATGTGTCTTAATTTCTTTAAGACTGGCCTCCTCGCTGTAGGTGGAGGTCTTGCAACTGTGCCTTTCCTAAAGGAAATTGCGGAGAAGCATCCTGATTGGTACACGGTTGAAGATCTTACGAATATGATTGCGGTAGGTGAATCTACACCTGGCCCAATCGGTATCAACATCGCAACCTATGCTGGCTTCCAAACTGCTGGCGTGATCGGTGGTATACTTGCGACACTCTTTATGGTCGCTCCATCGTTCATCGTCATTATGATTATTTATAAAGCTTGGCAGAAGTTTAAAGATAATGATAAGGTACAGGCAACATTTTTAGGCCTTAGACCTGCAGGTATAGGACTTATATTATCTGTATGCTATACAGTTTTTGTCAGTGCTGTAATTCCAGGTGGAACATTTAATCCATATTTACTTTTAATGTTCCTTGTATTCTTCGCTGCATTGCAGATTCCAAAAATCAAGGATATTCATCCAATCTTTTATATTCTACTTGCTGCGGCTATAGGAATTATATTTAAACTTTAAGGAAATACTATGATTGATTTAGAAGATAAAATTAGACCTGAGCGAGCAATACTGTGCTCTGTTGACACTGGCGAGTTTGACGCCGAGGTGTCGATAGACGAACTTGAGGAGCTCGCTCGTACAGCAGGGGCGGAGGTCGTCGCAAAAGTTGTGCAACCTAGACCTGCGCCTGACACCGCGCTGTTCCTTGGCACGGGTAAGCTTGATGAGATAAAGGATTTTGTCGATTATCCAAATATCGACGTACTTATCTTTGATGATGAGCTTACACCGTCACAACAGCGCAACATTGAAAACTATATGGATAAGAAGGTTATTGATAGAACAACTCTTATCCTGGATATCTTTGCTCAGCGTGCACGCTCAAAAGAGGGCAAACTTCAAGTTGAACTTGCACAACTCCAGTACAGATTACCTCGTCTAGGTGGACAGGGACTTGCTCTCTCAAGACTTGGCGGTGGTATCGGTACAAGAGGTCCTGGTGAGTCGAAACTTGAGTCAGATAGACGTCATATTCGTAGAAGGATTGATGCGATAAAAGCTGAGCTTCGCGAGGTGGAGAAGCGTCGCAATCTTCAGCGCAAGCGCCGTCAAAAGGACGGTGTACAGACGGTTGTTATTGTCGGCTATACGAACGCCGGCAAGTCTACGCTTATGAATCATCTCACACAGGCCGGCGTCCTCGCTGAGAACAAACTCTTTGCGACGCTTGATCCAACAAGCCGAGCACTTACATTGCCTTCGGGAAGAGAGGTAATGCTCATTGACACGGTAGGACTTGTTAGAAGACTTCCTCATAACCTTGTTGAAGCATTTAAGTCAACTCTGGAGGAAGCTGCATCAGCGGATGTTATATTAAATGTATGCGATGCATCTGACCCTTGTGCAGTAGAACATCTCCGTGTCACAAATGACTTGCTCGTAGAACTTGGCGCAGAGGGTAAGCCAATTGTAAATGTAATGAATAAGTGTGATCAGATATATGATCTAAACGATGTTCCAACAATCGGTAATACAGTATATATTTCTGCATTGCGCGGAAATGGAATAGATAAACTTCTCAATGCAATTGAGGAGGCACTTCCAAAGGATAGGAAGCGCTGCACGTATCTCTTCCCATACAACGATTTGAAACCGGCAGCACTTGTTCGAGAGGATGGTAACGTTTTCTCAGAGGAGTATGTTGATGAGGGCCTCAAAATTGATGCTCTCTGTAGCATTATGATTGTAAATAAACTTGAAAAATATGTATTGGAGTAACACTTAATGGTACTTACAAACTATACGGTAAATGCGAGCAATATTAATAAAGACTATACTTTTATTGTCCTTTCGGATTTGCATGACAAACCATATGATGAAGCAATAAAATATGTGAAGTATGTGAAGCCTGACGCGATTTTTGTGGTGGGTGACCTTGTTGACCGACACCTTAAGAAGAGGGATAAATGCATACCTTTCTTAAAAGAATGCGTAGCTCTTGCTCCAACATTTTTTTCATATGGTAATCATGAGGTTAAATATCCAGTGATAAGTGAGGAAGAATTCTTGTCCACGGGTATAACAATTCTCGACAACTCTTGGACCATCTTTAGCGATGATATTTTGATAGGTGGACAGACACCAAGTAGAACAGAAGTTGAGAAGGATTGGCTCAGGGATTTTGAGGATGCTGATCAGTATAAGATTCTCCTTGATCATCACCCGGAGCACTATGAAGAGTATCTTAAGGATAATCATCCAGAGATAGACCTGATTATTTCAGGACACGCACATGGAGGACAGATAAGACTATTTGGTCACGGTCTGTTCTCACCAGGACAGGGAGTATTTCCAAAATACACTAAGGGTTTCTACGATAAAAGACTTATTGTCGGCGCGGGCCTTGCCAATACTGGCTATTTGATACCTCGTTTATTTAATCCGACAGAAGTGTTGAAGATTGACCTAAAAAAGTGCTATAATTAGCCGACTTGAGGTGATAACTATGAAAGAGTATTATGACAGCAAAATCAATTTATCAATGCTCACAGACTTCTATGAACTCACAATGGCAAATGGTTATTTCCAGTATGGATATAAGGATACCATTGGCTACTTTGATATGTTCTATAGAAACATTCCTGACCACGGTGGTTTCGTAATCATGTGTGGTGTTGAGCAGGTTGTTGATTATCTCAAAAAATTGAAGTTCACTGATGAGGATATTGAGTATCTTCGTGGTCGTGGATTCTGTGAAGGATTCCTTGACTATCTCAAAAACTTTGACTTCTGCTGCGATGTATGGGCTATTCCAGAGGGTACACCTGTATTCCCTGGCGAACCAATCGTAAAGGTTCGTGGACCAATGATTCAGGCACAGTTTTTAGAGACAATGGTTCTTCTTATTATCAACCATCAGAGCCTTATTGCTACGAAGGCAAACAGAGTTGTTCGTGCTTCTGAGGGACGAGCAGTAATGGAATTTGGCTCACGCCGTGCTCAGTCAGCTCAGGCTGCTATTCTCGGTGCTCGTGCAGCATATATTGGCGGCTGTGTTGGCACAGCTTGCACATTGGACGGCCGCGACTATGATATTCCTGCACTTGGTACAATGGCACATTCTTGGGTTCAGCTTTTTCCATCAGAGTATGAAGCTTTCAGAGCATATGCCGAGGCATATCCTGACTCTTGCACACTCCTTGTTGATACATATAACGTACTTAAATCAGGCGTTCCTAACGCTATCAAAGTATTTAACGAAGTACTTGTACCACAGGGTAAGAGACCTAAGGGTATCCGTATAGACAGTGGTGATATTACATATCTCTCAAAGAAGGCTCGTCAGATGCTTGATGAAGCAGGTTTCGAAGATTGTGGTATCTGCGCATCTAACTCACTTGATGAATATATTATCCGTGACATGCTCCTTCAGGGTGCAAAGGTTGATTCCTTCGGTGTAGGTGAGAGACTTATCACAAGTTCTTCACATCCTGTACTTGATGGCGTTTATAAGCTCGTTGCTATTGAGGACAAGAACGGAACAATTGTTCCTAAGATTAAGATTTCAGAAAACGTTTCCAAGATTACAACTCCTTGCAATAAGGAAGTTTATCGTTTTTATGATAGGGAGACAGGTAAGGCTGAAGCTGATGTGCTCACAGTTTGCGGTGAAGTAATTGATGAGTCAAAGCCATACACACTCTTTGATCCTAACTACACTTGGAAACAGAAGGAAATTACAAACTTTGAGGCAAAGCCTCTTCTTGTAAAGATTTTCGAAAACGGTAAATGTCTCCACGAGGAGAGATCAGCAAAAGAAATTCAGGAATACTGCAAAGCTCAGCTTGATACCCTTTGGGATGAGTGTCTCCGTTTTGAACATCCTCACCAGTACTGGGTAGACTACTCAGAGAAGCTTTGGAACACTAAGTACAATCTTCTTAAGGAGTACAGCTCAAAGAGATGAAGATGTATAGCACAGTAATTTGGGACCTCGATGGTACTCTTCTTTATACGTTGGTCGACCTCATGGACTCGGTCAATTACTCTATGCGAACACTTGGCTACGAGGAACGCAGTCTTGAAGATATTCGTATGTTTGTTGGAAATGGTGTTAAAAAACTCGTAGAGCTTGCAATACCAGACGGCAGGGATAATCCCGATTATAAAAAGGCATATGATCTCTTCTGCGAGTACTACAGCGAACACAATTTAGACAACACTGTACCTTATGATGGCGTTGTTGAAGTTATTGAGGAACTTAGGAGACGTGGAGTTAAGCAGGCGATTGTTTCAAACAAGATTGACTCTGCCGTAAAGAAACTCAATAAAACTTTCTTCGGTGTTGATATTGCTTTGGGAGTCACTGATTCGCTTCCAAGGAAACCTGCTCCAGATATGGTTTGGAAGGCAGTGGCTGAGCTTGGGGCTGATATAAGTACAACCGTATATGTTGGTGACTCTGAAGTCGATTTAAAGACTGCAAAGAACTCAAAACTTGATTGTATATCAGTTCTTTGGGGATTTAGAAACTTAGATGAAATATCACCATATGGTCCAATGTGTACTGTGGAGAATCCAAAAGATATTTTGAAGTTTATAACAAAATAAAAAAAAGAGCTTGGAACTGATGCTCCAAGTTCTTTTTATTTTGCTTAGTGATCGAGATCTAATGCTTTAAATTGAACTTCATTTCCATTGAAGTTTAAGTAGATTATCTCATCATCTTTGTCGTATTCAGCTGTCATATTAATTTTTTCGCCGGCGCCATCTTTAAATGTAATTTTATTACCACTTGTCTTGAATGTGCCATTTGCTAAAGTTTTTGATACGATACCGAGATCAGCAAGAATATAGTCAACAGTGTTTGAGAAGTTATTGCTCTTTGCGGTTGTGAGAAGGAGCTCGTCGATGAGAGCGTCCTCGTCTTCAACACCAGCGTCTTTGATGAGCGCATCAATATCGCTACTCGATTTATTTGCTTCAAAAACCTTTTTATAGAGTTCCTTGTAGGCTGCTACAACTTCAGCTGCATCCTCATCCCCAATTCTTTGGGAGATGGCGAATCCACCGTCTTCATTGAATACAAGTGTGTATGTGCCAGTTGTGCTATCAAGGAAAGAGTAATCGCTCTCTTCTGTGAGAGTTGAACTCTTAAATTTGATTTTGTAGTTTGCATACCAACGGCCTTGAATCTTTTTCTTTGCGCCACAACCTGTGAAGAGTGTGAGCATAAGAACAGCAAGGAGAAGGATTGAAATAATTCTCTTATACATTTTTTGTTGCCTCCATAACAGCTGTTGCAAGCTGGTCTGAACAACTTGTTGGTTTGTATCCACATGTGATGCCGTGGAAGAGGTCGTAGATCTCTTCGGCTGTCTTTCCATCCATTGCAACTGAAATCGCTTTGAGGTTTCCGTTGCAGCCACCGTAGAATTCGATGTTTGAAACAACATGGTTCTCATCCATGTCAAAGTCTATCTGCTTTGAGCATGTTCCCTGAGTTCTGTATGAAAATCTCATTTTATTGCCTCCAAAAGTTCTTCGATCTTGTTTGTCTGTTCCCAAGATACACCTAAATCTTCACGTCCCATATGGCCGAGAGCTGCCACGTTCTCATAGATTGGTTGTCTAAGGTCGAGTGTATCAATGATAGCGGCTGGGCGAAGGTCAAATATCTTTTTAACAGCTCTTACAATTCTTTCGTTAGGAACTGCTTCGGTACCAAATGTCTCAACCATGATTGAAACAGGGCGAGCAACACCGATTGCATAAGAGAGCTGGATTTCGCACTTTCTTGCGAGGCCGGCTGCAACGACGTTCTTTGCAACCCAGCGAGCGGCATAAGTGGCGCTGCGGTCAACCTTTGTTGGGTCCTTACCTGAGAAAGCACCGCCACCGTGGCGAGCATATCCACCGTAGGTGTCTACAATAATCTTACGGCCTGTGAGACCTGAGTCACCTGCAGGACCACCGATTACGAAACGTCCTGTTGGATTGATATAGAACTTAGTTTTGTCGTCAAGGAGTTCACCTGGAATGATTGGCTCAACAACTTCGTTGATGAGGTCAACTCTAATCTTCTCAAGTTCAACATTGTCGTCGTGCTGAGTTGAGATAACAATTGCCTCAATTCTTACAGGGTTGTTGTCCTCGTCATACTCAACTGTTACTTGTGTCTTACCATCTGGACGAAGGTATGGGAGAGTGCCGTCCTCACGAACTTCCTGAAGTTTCTTTGCAAGCTTATGAGCAAGAGAGATTGGAAGAGGCATGAGTTCAGGCGTCTCGTCACAAGCGAAGCCGAACATAATACCCTGGTCACCGGCACCGTTGAGGTTGTACGCGTCGTCATCACCTTCCTTGATTTCAAGGGAGGCGTCAACGCCCATAGCGATATCTGGAGATTGCTTATCAACATTTACGATGATGTTGCAGTTCTCTCCGTTGAAGTTGTATTCGTCCTTGTCATAACCAATGCTAATGATTGTGTCGCGTGCGATTTTTTCAATGTCAACATTTGCTGTCGTTGTAATCTCACCCATAATCATAACCTGGTTAGTTGTAGCTGTAGTTTCGCATGCAACACGTGAGTTTTTGTCCTGCTTGAGCATTGCATCGAGAATAGCGTCACTAATCTGATCACAGACTTTGTCTGGATGTCCTTTTGTTACAGATTCAGAAGTAAAAAGATGATGCATAGAATCCTCCTAAAATTAATCAAAAAGAGCCCTTCGGCGCAACCGAAGGGCTTTTAAAACCTTATCTTTCGGTATACACCGCAGGATTTAGCACCTTAACAGTTGTCAGGTTGCTGGACGTCGATGGGCCTGTCCCTTACGTCACTCTTGATAAGAAATATTCAAATTACCGTACGTTATTTTATATGTATTACAACTTAAAGTCAATAGTAAATTTGCTCAACTATTGATAGAAACGTAAGTTGACATGTAATTTGAAAAGTGATATATTTATCGCAAGGAACTTATATTGGTATTGTGTAACGGCAATTGGAGCCTATTAACTAACAACCAGTATGGGTTCTATTTTTTTGTTGAAAAATAGCGGGATATGTGATATATTATCGTTAGAACGATAACTTTTTGGTGGGGATAATATGAAGCATATTTTTGAGGACAAGTTTCCTTCTCTTAGACAATTGTCATTGGATACAGGAATCGCATATTCTTCGATTTATAAGATAGCTCACTGCGAGGTGCCACTTGACGAGTGCCAAGTGAGGACTGTCAAGAAGCTTGCGAGTATGTATAACATGACTTTGGAAGAGTTTTATAATAGTTTCAATAATAGGGTAATTAAGCCTGTAGAATATGTGCTTGCGAGAGAAGCGGCGTTAGAAGCATTGGGCCTTTTTGGATTCTTTGGGGGTATAAAGGTGCCTATAGTGTTTGCAGAAAAGCAGATTGCTGGAATGGAAACTATTATTGTAGATGACCTTTCAAAGGTCCCTACTGTTATGACCGATAAGGGAGCTTGTGCATCAATTAATTATACAGTTAATGATTGTATAGACAATTTTAATCAAATTGATAGGGATTCATTTTACCAGTCTTTAAATGATTATTATTGGAGTCATAATGCTTCTTGGTCAGGTTTGATTATTGAGAATAAGGATGCATTTGATCA
>JAKSQX010000015.1 GCA_024403955.1 Clostridia bacterium
ACTGAACTGGGGTATTAGGACCTTTTTTAGTGTCTACTTTTAGTTGACAACTTCATTCGGAGGTCCTTTTTTTATGTTTATTTTTAGATTCTAGCTACGCCTGAGTCACGAGCAGCCTTTGCGACAGCGGCAGCGACAGCGTCCTTTACGCGAGGATCGAAGGCTGCAGGCAAGATGTAATCCGCACTGAGTTCGTCCGGAGAGACGAGGTCGGCGAGAGCATGGGCTGCAGCAATCTTCATCGCGTCGTTGATGTCGCTTGCGCGTACGTCAAGAGCGCCGCGGAAGATACCAGGGAAAGCGAGTACGTTGTTAACCTGGTTAGGATAGTCTGAACGTCCTGTTGAGATAACAGCGGCGCCTGCTTCCTTTGCTTCCTCAGGGAAGATTTCAGGAGTTGGGTTTGCACATGCGAAGATGATTGGGTCCTTGGCCATAGTCTTTACCATGTCCTGTGTGAGTGTACCAGGAGCAGAAACTCCGATGAATACATCTGCACCCTTGATAACTTCGGCTAGAGTGCCCTTCTCTTTATTTCTATTTGTAATCTTAGCCATCTCTTCCTTGATTGGGTTAAGGCCTTCACGGCCCTCGTAGATGGCACCAGTGCGGTCTGTCATGATTACATTCTTAAGGCCGTTGGCGATGAGGAGGCGGATGATGGCGATGCCAGCAGCACCTGCACCTGATGTTACAACTTTGATGTCGTTGATATCCTTGCCAACAACTCTAAGTGCATTCATGAGACCAGCGAGTGTGATAACTGCCGTACCGTGCTGGTCATCGTGGAAGATTGGAATATCAGATACTTCCTTAAGTCTCTTCTCAATTTCAAAGCAACGAGGTGCTGAGATGTCCTCGAGGTTTACACCACCGAAGGAACCGAGGAGGAGAGAAACTGTCTGAACAATCTCATCAACATCCTTTGAACGGATGCAGAGAGGAATGGCGTCAACGCCACCGAACTCTTTAAAGAGAACACATTTGCCCTCCATAACTGGCATGCCAGCTTCTGGGCCGATATCACCGAGGCCCAAAACTGCTGTGCCGTCAGTTATAACTGCAACTGTGTTCCAACGGCGTGTGAGTTCATATGATTTGTTGATGTCCTTCTGGACCTCAAGGCAAGGCTGAGCAACGCCTGGAGTATATGCGAGTGAGAGTGCTTCCTTGCTGTCTACAGAGGCACGGGAAACAACTTCAATTTTACCTTTCCACTCATAGTGGAGTTTTAATGATTCTTCAGCATAGTTCATATCTTAGTCCTCCCAAGGGAATTTGTAAGGAAGATTGAACTGATCACGAACAGCTTCGAATTCCTTCTGAACAGGACCTGTGATTGGAACACCGTCTACGAGTCTCTGCTTGTAGATCTCCCATTCTTTTTCGCCTGCAGAGTAGATTCTATCGTGGCCAGGAGCTTTCTTAGAGGCACGAACCTTACGGATGATTTCGCCAGCCTTTTTACGAGCTACGTCCTCACCGAGGAAGTGATTTGTATCGATTGCAATAAAGAAATGACCGAGGTGATATGGACGGATATTTCCGTTCTCATCTTTACCATCGAGGTCCTTTCCGTACCAACCATCCTGGAGAATGGAAGAGAGAAGCTCGATTACCATAGCGTAACCATAGCCCTTGTAACCAGCGAGTTCTTCGCCGATACCACCGAGAGTTGTGAGAGCAGCTGTGCCCTGACGAATCTTCTTTAATGCAACACCAGCATCGCCCTCAACAGCATTGCCGTCGATGTCGATTACTGTGCCAGGGTGTACATCTGCACCGATTCTCTCATAGTATTCAATCTTACCGTTCTGTGTAATCGATGTAGCACAGTCGATAACGAAGTCGAATTCTTCATCAGTTGGGATACCAACTGTGAGTGGATTTGTACCAAACATACCCTCAACACCAAATGTTGGTGCAACTGAAGGACGAGCGTTTGTACCTGTGATACCGATACAACCCTGCTTTGTAGCCTGAGTTGCATAGTAACCAGCGATACCATAGTGGCAAGAGTTACGTACTGCTACCATACCCATACCATATTTCTTAGCCTTATCAATAGCCATCTGCATTGAACGCTGACCAATTACCTGGCCCATGCCGTGGTGACCATCAACAACAGCTGTTGTCTCTGTCTCTTTGAGAATCTCAAAGTTTGTCTCTGCGAACTGAATGCCAGCATTGATTCTGTCGATATAAACTGGCTTGAAACGGTTTACGCCGTGTGAATTGATACCGCGCTTGTCTGATTCAACAAGTACGTCAGCAACAATTGCTGCTTCTTCAGCAGGTACACCGATTGCTGTAAAAGCATCAGTCATAAAGTGCTGTAGGGTTTCGAAATCCATATTATTTCTATCCATATAAACCTCCTTATTCTGGATCAACCCAACTCATAGCGCGAGTTACAGCTTTCTTCCAGCCCTTGTACATGGTCTCTCTCTCTGCAGGGTCCATGTTAGGCTTAAAGATTTTTGCAACCTGTCTATTGTTTTCGATATCGTCAGTATTCTCCCAAATGCCTACTGCAAGACCTGCAAGGTAAGCGGCACCGAGAGCTGTTGTTTCAACAATCTTTGGACGGTTAACTTCACAGTCGAGGAAGTCAGACTGAATCTGCATCATAATGTTAGAAACGGAAGCACCACCATCAACACGGAGAGATGCAATCTTGATGCCAGAGTCATCTTCCATAGCCTTGATGAGGTCAACTACCTGATATGCGAGTGCCTCGAGAGTTGCGCGAGCAAAGTGGGCGCGGTTAGCACCACGAGTGAGGCCAACGATACAACCACGAGCATACATATCCCAATAAGGAGCACCGAGTCCTGTGAAAGCAGGAACAAGGTAAAGGCCGTTTGTGTCAGGAACTGTCTCTGCGAGTTCGTCACAACGAGGTGCGTTGTCGATAAGGTGAATCTCATCACGGAGCCACTGAATAGTACAACCAGCATTGAAAGCAGAACCTTCAATAGCATATGTTGTCTCACCATTTAGTGACCAAGCAACACCAGTTGTGAGCTGATTCTTAGAATGAACTCTCTCATTGCCTGAGTTCATAAGAAGGAAACAGCCCGTGCCATATGTTGACTTTGCCATACCTTTCTTGAAGCAGCACTGTCCGAAGAGAGCAGCTGGCTGGTCGCCGATAGCACCAGATACTGGTGTACCTGCAAGACCTTCAAGACCAGGGATGTCAGGAGCTACTGTACCATAAATCTGTGATGATGGTACAGGAGTTGGAAGGATGCTCATTGGGATACCAATCTCTTTGCAGAGATATTCGTCCCAAGCGAGCTTATCAACATCAAAAATCATAGTTCTTGATGCGTTTGAGTAATCTGTTACGTGGACTGCTTTCTCTGGATGAGCAGCACCACCAGTTAAGTTCCAGATGAGCCATGTTTCAACTGTACCGAAGAGGAGGTTACCTGCATCGAGTACTGTCATAGCCTCAGGAACGTTATCAAGGATCCATTTGATCTTTGTTGCTGAGAAATATGCATCAATAAGGAGGCCCGTATGTTCACGAACATACTTATCAAGGCCACGAGCCTTTAAGTCCTCACACATTGCTGCTGTGCGGCGACACTGCCAAACAGGAGCATTGTAAACAGGGCGGCCTGTTGATTTATCCCAGAGGATAGTTGTCTCACGCTGGTTTGTAACACCAATGCAAGCGATATCATCTGGAGTAACAGTGCCCTCTGAAAGAATTGTAGCAATTGACTGGTACTCTGTGTAGAGGATGTCCATTGGATCATGCTCAACCCAACCAGCCTGAGGATAGTGCTGTTCAAATTCTCTTTGAGACTTTGCGATGATGTTGCCGTGCTTGTCGAATACGATGGCACGGGAACTTGTTGTACCCTGATCAAGGGCCATTATGTACTTGTTAGCCATTAGAGCGATCTCCTTTGGAATTAATAAACTTAATTATTCGTCCTCACTGTAGAGTTTTACAAGTCTCTGAAGGTGAGCGTAGCGAATCTTTGCATTTTCCTCTGCCTCTGTGAAGAGTTCCTCCGCACGATCTGGGAATGAACGTGTAAGAGCACTGTAGCGAGCTTCGTTCATAAGGAATGCGCGATAGCCCTCAGTCTCTGGAACCTTAGAGTCGAGTGTGAATGGGTTCTTGCCTTCAGCCTTAGCTGCTGGGTTGTAACGGAACATATTCCAGTAGCCACAGTCAACAGCCTTCTTCATCTCTGCTTGGCAGTTAGTCATACCACCCTTGATGCTGTGCATCTCGCAAGGAGCATAACCGATGATGAGTGAAGGCCCATTATAAGCTTCTGCCTCTGCAATTGCTTTGAGTGTCTGATTTTGGTCAGCGCCCATAGCAACCTGTGCTACATAAATATAGCCGTAGGACATAGCAATCTCTGCAAGGCTCTTCTTCTGGATTGCCTTACCAGCTGCTGCGAACTGAGCAACCTGGCCAATCTGAGAAGCCTTAGAAGCCTGTCCACCTGTGTTTGAATATACCTCAGTATCGAATACGAATACGTTTACGTCACGGCCCTGAGCAAGTACGTGGTCGAGACCACCGAAGCCGATGTCGTATGCCCATCCGTCACCACCGAAGATCCATACAGACTTCTTCTGGAGATACTGTTTCTTATCAAGAATTTCAAGAGCGAGCTTGCAAGCTGGGCAGTCGCAGTACTTAGCCCCAGATGCCTTGAGATCAGCAACGTGAGCCTTGAATGCGTCAGCGCCGTCGCCCATAATCTCAGCTGCCTTAGGTGAGTTTGCAAATGCATCAACTTCGTCGATTGTTGCAACACCGTTCATGAGAGCTGCGATATAAGCCTTTGTTGCTGCCTTGTTAGCTTCGCCGTCGTTATATGTGTCGAGCCAAGCCTGTGCAGCTTCGCGGAGTTCGTCTGTGCAGTGACCGGCGAGGAGTTCGTTTGTCTTGTCAACGAGTGACTCACGAATTGCGTTCTGGCCAAGGAACATACCATAACCGTGCTCAGCGTTGTCCTCGAAGAGTGAGTTAGCCCATGCTGGACCATGACCTTCAGCGTTAACTGTGTATGGTGATGTAGCTGCTGGACCACCCCAGATTGAAGAACAACCTGTTGCGTTAGAGATGTACATTCTGTCGCCGAAGAGCTGAGTTACAAGACGAGCGTAAGATGTTTCTGCACAACCTGCGCATGAGCCTGAGAACTCAAGGAGTGGCTTCTTGTACTGTGAAGAGATAACTGAGAGTTTAGCAGTTGTCTCTGGTTTCTCTGTAACGTTTGCTACGCAGTAATCAAATACTGCCTGCTGAGCATCCTGTGATTCACGAGATACCATCTTGAGAGAGTCTGTTGGGCAAACGCCTACGCAAACTCCGCATCCCATACAATCAAGTGGAGATACTGCGAGTGTGTATGTGTACTCTGTGCCGTTGATTGGCTTTGGAGCAAACTTAGTAATCTCTGGCGCAGCAGCTTTTTCTGCGGCGTCAAGAGCGTAAGGTCTGATTGTTGCGTGTGGGCAGACATATGCGCACTTGTTACACTTTGCGCATGTCTCTGCGTTCCACTCTGGAACCATAACAGCAACGCCGCGCTTCTCATAAGCTGCTGCGCCCTGTTCGAACTGACCATCAACGTGATCAGCAAAAGCAGATGCTGGAACTTTGTAACCGTCCATATGACCAACTGGGTTCATGATGTTGTCAACCTGCTTAACAAGAGCTTCACGGCCCTCAGTCTTTGCAGCTTTGGCATCATCTGTTGCATTAGCCCAATCAGCTGGAACGTCAATTTTAACATATGCTGTTACACCGGCATCGATAGCGTCGTGGTTGCACTTAACAACGTCTTCACCCTTCTTAGAGTAAGACTTTGTTGCAGCATCCTTCATGTGCTGAACTGCCTCATCGATAGGCATGATGTTTGCAAGAGCAAAGAAAGCGGCCTGAAGGATAGTGTTTGTACGCTTACCCATACCAACCTTCTGAGCGAGGTCGATAGCGTTTACTGTGTAGAGCTGGATGTTGTTCTTTGCGATGTAGCGCTTTGTCTCTGCATCGAGCTTGTTTGCGAGCTCATCAGCATCCCACTGGCAGTTGATGAGGAATACGCCCCCTGGCTTAACGTCATCAACGATTCTGTATGCCTTCTCAATGTATGAAGGGTTGTGGCAAGCTACGAAATCAGCCTTGTTTACGTAGTAAGGGCTCTTGATCTTGTTGTCACCAAAGCGAAGGTGAGAAACTGTGATACCACCAGTCTTCTTTGAGTCATACTGGAAGTAAGCCTGTACGTTTTTGTCTGTGTAGTCACCGATGATTTTGATTGAGTTCTTGTTAGCACCAACAGTACCGTCGCCGCCGAGACCCCAGAACTTGCACTCGATTGTACCTTCTGCTGCTGTGTTAGGAGCTGGTTTCTCTTCGAGTGAGAGGTATGTGATATCGTCGTTGATACCGATAGTGAAGTGAGGCTTAGGATCAGCCTTTGCGAGCTCTTCGTAAACTGCGAATATAGATGATGGAGGAGTATCTTTTGAACCGAGGCCGTAACGACCACCGATTACTGTAACGTCTTTGATGCCCTTAGCATTAAGAGCAGCAACAACGTCAAGATAGAGAGGTTCACCAATTGAACCTGGTTCCTTTGTTCTATCGAGAACAGCAATCTTCTTAACTGTCTTTGGAAGGGCAGCAACAAACTTGTCAACTGCGAAAGGTCTATAAAGACGAACCTTAAGGAGACCAACCTTCTGTCCGTTTGCGTTGAGGTAATCAATAACTTCTTCAGTTACGTCATTGATTGAACCCATAGCAACGATGATGTTCTCAGCGTCTTCTGCACCATAGTAGTTGAAGAGCTTGTAGTCAGTGCCGAGTTTAGCATTAACTTTGTCCATATACTTTTCAACGATTGCAGGAACTGCATCGTAGTACTTGTTACAAGCTTCTCTGTGCTGGAAGAAGATATCGTCGTTTTCATGAGAACCACGCATTGAAGGATTCTCAGGATTAAGTGCATGAGCGCGGAATGCAGCAACTGCATCCATGTCGCACATCTCTTTGAGATCGTCATAGTCCCAAATTTCGATATTCTGAATCTCGTGTGATGTTCTGAAACCATCGAAGAAGTTGATGAATGGAACGCGACCTTCAATTGAAGCGAGGTGTGCTACTGCACCGAGGTCCATTACTTCCTGTGGGTTTGTCTCAGCGAGCATTGCAAAACCAGTCTGGCGGCAAGCATAAACGTCTGAGTGATCACCGAAGATGTTGAGTGCATGTGAAGCTACACAGCGAGCTGAAACATGGAAAACGCATGGGAGAAGTTCGCCAGCGATTTTGTACATGTTAGGGATCATAAGGAGAAGACCCTGTGATGCTGTGTAAGTTGTTGTTAAAGCACCAGCTGCAAGTGAGCCGTGTACTGTACCTGAAGCACCTGCTTCAGATTGCATCTCGGCAACTTTTACTGTTGTGCCGAAGATGTTCTTTCTGCCCTGAGCTGACCACTGGTCTACGTAGTCTGCCATTGGGCTAGATGGTGTGATAGGGTAGATGCCTGCTACCTCAGTGAACGCATAAGATACGTGTGCGGCAGCTGTGTTACCATCCATAGTTAACATTTTTCTAGCCATGTTAATATACGCCTCCATAAAGATTGTTTAAAAATTAACAAAGTTATAATATTCTTAATTTATATGAATGTCAATAGTGAATATATAAAATAATTACATTTAATAATTATCCTTTAAATCGTACCACAACAAGTGCGATAATTCAAACATCTTTGTGCAAAACGTCTAATTTTGGATTTTTGTAAAATAACGATTGACAAATTTTTGTCAATCGGCTATATTGTATGTTGCACAAGGAAAAATTATAATGTTTTTTATTTAATGGGAGGCATTTTACCATGGGTGTAAAAGTTGCAATTAATGGTTTTGGCCGTATTGGTCGTCTCGCATTCAGACAGATGTTTGCAGACCCAGATTATGATGTAGTAGCTATCAACGATCTCACAGATCCTAAGATGCTTGCACATCTTCTTAAGTATGACTCAGTTCAGGGACGTTATGCTCTTGCTGACAAGGTTTCAAACACAGACCACTCTATCATCGTTGATGGTACAGAGATTGAAATCTACAAGGAAGCTGACGCTAACAACCTTCCTTGGGGTGAACTCGGTATTGATGTAGTTCTCGAGTGCACAGGTTTCTATACATCAAAAGAAAAGTCAATGGCACACATCAATGCTGGTGCTAAGAAGGTAGTTATCTCTGCTCCAGCAGGCAACGACCTTAAGACAATCGTTTTCAACGTTAACCACAAGACTCTTACAAAGGATGACCAGGTAATTTCAGCTGCTTCTTGCACAACAAACTGCCTCGCTCCTATGGCTAAGGCTCTTAACGACCATCTTCCAATCGTTTGTGGTATCATGACAACAGTTCATGCTTACACAGGTGACCAGATGGTACTTGATGGTCCTCATAAGAAGGGTGACCTCAGAAGAGCAAGAGCTGCTAGCTGCAGCATCGTTCCTAACTCAACAGGCGCTGCAAAGGCTATCGGTCTTGTAATTCCAGAACTCAACGGTAAGCTTATCGGTTCTGCACAGCGTGTTCCTGTTCCAACAGGTTCAACAACAATCCTCTGCGCAGTAGTTAAGGGTTCTGATATCACTCCAGAAGAGATCAACGAAGTTATGAAGAACGCTGCTTCTGAGTCTTTCGCATACACTGAGGAAGAGCTTGTATCAGCTGATATCGTTGGTGCAACATGCGCTATCTTCGATGCTACTCAGACAATGGTTGAGCAGATCTCTGAGCACACTTGGGAAGTTCAGGTTGTTTCTTGGTATGACAACGAGAACTCTTACACAAGCCAGATGGTTCGTACAATCAAGTACTTCGCTGAGATCGATAAAGATCGTCTTCTCGATGACTAATTGTTATTGAAAATAGAATTGTAAAAAGAAACCCCACTCATTATGATGAGTGGGGGCTTTTCTTTTATTTCTTCCTACCGTTTAGATTTTTAAATCCAGTAGTTCGTTTATATTTTCTGTTAAATCCTGTTGTTGTGCGGATTGGTCTATTGTTTGGAACTACCTTGTACTTCTTAGTTTTCTTTATGTTCTTGTTGTAGTAACGAAGACCGATAATTGCAAGAATCAATACTGCGATACCGATGTATACGAAGCGCATAAACTTGCTGGTAAAGAAATTCTTGATGCCATATTTTAAGGCTGCAATTCCGCTGCGCGCAACGTCTTCGCCAGCGACGAGGTCGACGGTTTCGATGATTTCGCCGGCGTATTTAATCTCAGCTTGACCGAGAACTGTTCCGGCTTTAATTGGAGCCTTGAGGTCCGTTGGAACGGAGCCCGGAACAGTTTTAATCTCAAGCAGAGATGTGTCGAGATTCGCCGGCATCAATGTAGATACGTCGCTTGCTGGCACCAATCTGACGTGGTCAGTCTTGCGCGCCAAGTTTACATTAACAACATCAACAACGTCTGTCGTTGTACAGATGTTCTTGAGCTTGATGTTACTAAATACCCATTCATATGCCTGCTTTGTCTCTCGGAATGCAAAGTTTGTTTTAATCGTTGCATCCTCGTTTAGGAGCTCATACGGAGCGCCTATAATGATGCAGAGATATGTGTAACCATTCTTTGTTGCATATGATGCGAGGCAGTGGCCAGCCTTTTCTGTTGAACCAGTCTTTATTCCTTTACAAGGTTCATAGTAATATGTGCTGTTTGAGAGAAGGAGATTGTTTGTGTTTGTGTATGCTGTCTCCTTACGCTTGTTTGTCGCTGCCTGTGTGTATGAAGGTGTAGAAACTATCTTACAGAAAGTCTCGTTCTGAAGAGCATATTTGATTATTACTGCGAGGTCCTCGGCGGTTGTGTAGTGGCCATCTGCGTCAAGTCCGTGAGTGTTGACGTAGTGGGTATCCTTAAGGCCGAGGCTCTCAGCGAATTCATTCATCATTCCAACGAAGTTCTCTATGCTTCCACCTACGTGCTCAGCGAGTATACATGAGGCCTCATTCGCGCTTCGCACGAGCATCAAGTAGAGGAGATCTTTAACTGTTAAAACCTCTCCAACTTTTGTGCCTGCAGTTGAACTGTTTGTACCTTTGAGTGCGGCCATTGCAGTTTGGCTTACAGTTACTTCTTCGTTCAAATCGTCACAGTTGTCGAGTACAACACATGCGGTTGTAATCTTTGTGAGAGAGGCCATTGGAGTCCTCTTTGTTGAATTCTTATTGAAGATAACAGTGTTGCTGTCGAGGTTCTCCATATATACGATTTCTGATTGGAAATCGATTTCATCATTGTAAGCGGCCGATGCTGGTATAACAAAAATAGTCGGCATTAAAATTGTGATAATTAACATTAATGTTATTAAAAATGTTAATCGCTTCTTCATAGTAAAATCCGCCTTGTGAATATCTTAATTTTATTGTAATATAGTATAACAATATTTCCTTTGAAAATAAAGAGGATGTTAATTTATGGTTTATGTAACAGGTGACGTTCACGGTGATCTTGATCGCTTCAACAGTGGCGCTGCAAGAAAACTTGGACACGGAGACACTTTAATTGTTTGTGGTGACTTTGGCTTCGTTTGGAATGGAGGCAAGGAAGAGGCAAAGGTTTTAAAGAAACTCAGTGAAAAGAAATATAATATTTGCTTTATTGATGGCACTCATGAGAACTTCAAACTTCTCAATGCATGTGAAATCTCTGAGTGGAATGGTGGAAAGGTTCACTATCTCGGTGGTAACCTCTATCACCTTATGCGCGGACAGGTGTTTACAATTGAGGGTAAGACCTTCTTTACAATGGGTGGTGGCGAAAGCCCAGACATAGACCTTAGAATTGCCAACAATACTTGGTTTAAAGAGGAAGCACCAAGTCAGCAGGAACTCATTGAGGGCGCTGATAATATTGAGAAACATGGCAACAAGGTTGACTTCATCATCACACATGAACCTTCAGCAAGAGTAAAGGATTTCCTTCAGCTCAAAACAATCAATAAAAACAGGCTTTCACTTCTCAACACTTATCTTGAGGAGCTCGGCAATGAGTGTGAATACAAGCGCTGGTATTTTGGTAGTATGCATCTTGATAAGCACATCTCAAGTTCACAGGTAGCAGTATTTAACAATATACTTGAAGTAGAGTCGGGAAAGGCAATCTAATGAGTGTTAAAGGTTTTGATAAAAAGCAGGTACCTATCGCCATAGGCTCAATAGTAGTTGTTGTTGCAATCATGATTTGCATCCTTATCTTTGGTAAGACAACAACGATTCCTACGCCCTCAGCAACAACGGGCAACGAGGAATCTACAACAAAGCAGGATCAGACAACCACAACTACAACTACAGAATACACAAGAGCTACCACAGAAGCTCAGGAGTTTAAAAACACAGGTTCAATTATTGTCCAGGGCACAAGAGCAATGGAGATTTTTGGTAAGAACGAACCTGGCCTTCAGAGATATGCAGGCTACATTAACACTTTCGCAGAGAAGGTTCCAAAAGTAACCGTATATATGCTTCTCGCTCCAACTTCAATCGAGTTCTATGGTCCAGAAGAGTATCACACAGACAAGCGTTCACAGAAGATTGCTATGGAAGTTGCATATGATGCAATCACTGCCAAGAACGTAAAGCCTGTTAACGTATACAAAGAAATTGAACGCTATGTTGATGAGGAGTACCTCTATTTCAGAACTGACCATCACTGGACAGCTCGTGGCGCGTATCACGCATACGTAGCATTCTCAAAGGTTGCTGGCTTTAAGGCAATCCCACTTGAGGGACGTAAGACAGGTACTTTTGACACATTCGTAGGTACACTTTATGCTTGGTCTGGCGCATCAATCCTCAAGGAGAATCCAGACTATCTTGAGTACTTCTTCCCTAAGACGGAGACCACGGCTTACCGTTATCCAAATGGCTTTGCCAGGGACGAGGAAGCTATCCCAATGCAGGTAATCAATGAGAATCCACCAAGTGGTAAGTATACCTGCTTCATCGAGGGCGACAACCCAGTTACAAAGATTGTAACAAAGGCAAACACTGGTAGAAAGATTGTTCTTATCAAGGAGTCATATGGTAACTCCTTCGCACCTTATCTCTGCGACCACTATGACGAGGTTTGGGTAATTGACCCACGTAAGGTTAACCAGGGTCAGAACGACATTGACCTTCCAACATTTGTAATAACACACGACATTACAGATGTTCTTTTCCTCAACTATATGTTCGCAACAACAACTCCACAGTACATTGACCCATTCCTCAAACTTCTTGGTAACTAAGAAAGGAAACTAAAATGGAAGAATTTAGATATGATACACAGCTCCTTATTGATGGAGACGACTTAGACGAAGATGAAGTACATGATTACTTCATGGCTAACTTCAAAGGTGACTGCCTTCTTGCAGTAGGTGGTGACGGCGACCCAATCAAGATTCACTTTCATACAAACGAACCTTGGAAGGTTCTTGAGTATTGCTCAACTATTGGTGAAATCTACGACATTGTTGTCGAAGACATGGATAGGCAATCTAGAGGCTTAAAAGGTTAATACAATTGACAAGAAACCCCAGACTCAAATGAGCCTGGGGTTTTAATTTGCACAAATATGTACCTGATTCTAAGATTCTTTATTTAAATAAACAATCCATTCTTCGAAATTGGATGGCTTCGGCGATGTGTGGTACATCGATGACTGGCGAGCCGTCGAGATCAGCTATGGTGCGAGCTGTGCGAAGAATCTTGTCGTTTGCTCGAGCTGAGAAATTCATCTGCGTGAATGCCTTGATGAGAAGAGACTTCGCATCAGGCGTCATCACGCAGTATTTTCGTACCATCCTAGGTGTCATTCCTGCATTGCAAACGACATCTGAGCCGGCAAAACGTTCAAGTTGGATGTTGCGTGCTGCAGTTACGCGTGCTTTGATTGTGGCGGATGTCTCTTCAAGACTCGTATCTCTATTGTAGAGGGCATAGGCGTCGAGTGGGTCGACCATAACCTGCAGGTCAATTCGGTCGAGGAGCGGGCCGGAGATGCGCGAGAGATAACGGGCCTTTGCAGCATCTGTGCAGGTGCAGGGATGCACGGGGTCATATAGATATCCACAAGGGCAAGGATTCATTGCGCAGACGAGCATGATGCTGCCTGGATATGTCGCAGTTACGGCGTTCCTTGTGACAGTAACCTTGCCGTCTTCAAGTGGTTGGCGGAGTGTCTCAAGGGCGGATCTAGTAAAGAGTGGGAGCTCATCCAAAAAGAGAACTCCGTTGTGTGAGAGCGAGACTTCACCCGGCTTTGCTTTCGCGCCGCCACCTGCAAATGCAACATCTGTTGTCGTGTGGTGTGGAGACCTGAAAGGTCTGGCCAAGATAAGTGGCTTCTCTTTAGTGAGAAGTCCCGCCACCGAGTAGATGGAGGAGGTGGCAAGCGACTCCTCGAATGTCATGTCGGGCAAAATTGTTGGAAGTCGTTTCGCGAGCATGCTTTTGCCTGCGCCAGGGCTGCCCACAAGTAGCACGTTGTGGCCACCAGCTGCGGCGATTTCGAGCGCTCGCTTGGCACACTTTTGCCCCAAGACATCTGCAAAATCGATGCTGTCGTTACTCTGCTTTATCATTGACTTTTGAATCTCTTCAAAGGTCATATTCTTTAGCGGTGTCATCTTCTCAGTGCCTGAGAAGTGGAGGAGTAGCTGTCTAACATCTTTGACTGGATAGATGAGGATATCAGGTATTAGTGATGCCTCATCACAGTTATCCACGGGGATGTAGAATTCGGTTAGTTCTAATTCTTTTGCCCTAGCTACCATGGGCAAAACACCGTTGACCTTACGAACTTCACCATTCAGGGCGATCTCTCCAATAAGGGCGGCAGAATCAAGGTTTACCTTAATCTGTTTGGAGGCCAGTAAAATGGCTACTAGTATCGGTAGGTCGTAGAGGGGTCCTTCCTTTTTAAACTCAGCAGGAGCAAGATTCACGGTTATTCTGCTGATTGGAAACTCAAGACCACAGTTTTTGATTGCGGAACGGACGCGTTCTTTTGCCTCTGAAACTGCCGAATCTGGCAGTCCAACGAGGTCAAAACGAGGCAGTCCTGAAGACAGGTCACATTCGACGTGAACTTGCTCCGCTCTGAAGCCCTGAAGACCCATGCTGTTCACTTTTGAGAACATTTGGCACCTCCCTTAATACCATTGACATTATAACATATTAAGGGTTAAAATTAAGGGTAGTTTTGTAGATTTGGAGGCAGATTATGGAAAACGTAACTGAGCTTTACAGATTGTGGCTTGATAAGTGTACTGAACCTACACTAAAAGCTGAACTTGACGCTATAAACGGCAAGGAAGAAGAGATTATTGATCGTTTCTACAAGAAACTTGAATTTGGTACTGCAGGTCTTCGAGGAGTACTCGGTGCCGGTACCAATAGAATGAATATTTACACAGTTAATCAGGCAACTCAGGGTATCGCTGATTATCTCAATGCGACATTTGAGAACCCTTCAGTTGCCATCGCATATGACTCAAGAATTAACTCTGACGTCTTCGCAAAAGAGACGGCCGGTGTGTTCGCAGCTAACGGCGTAAAGGCTTATCTTTACCCTGAACTCGTGCCAACACCAATGCTCTCTTTTGCAGTCCGTGAGCTCCGCTGCTCATCTGGTGTAATCATCACTGCATCCCACAACCCTGCAAAGTACAACGGTTATAAGTGCTATGACCCTGAGGGCTATCAGATGACAGATGAGGCAGCAGCAGAGGCATACAACTACATTCAGAAAGTTGATATGTTTGAAAATGTTAAGACCATGAACTTTGATGAAGGTCTTAAATCTGGTCTCATTGAGTACATCAGTGAAGATGTTTCAAACAAGTTCTTCGATTTGGTTGCAAGCAAAGTTATAAGTCCTGAGGCAGCAAAGAACGCTGGCCTTAAGGTAATCTATACACCACTCAACGGCACAGGTAATAAGCCAGTTCGTAAGATTCTCGCCCGTCTTGGAGTAGATGATGTTAAGGTTGTAAAAGAGCAGGAACTTCCTGATGGTAACTTCCCAACTTGCCCATATCCAAATCCTGAGATTCGTCAGGCATTTGAATGTGCACTTAAGATGGCTGAGACAGAGAAGGCAGACCTTCTTCTTGCAACTGACCCTGACTGTGACCGTATGGGTATTGCAGTTCGTGACGGCGATGAATACAAGCTCATGACTGGTAATGAGGTTGGTGCTCTCTTCACAGAGTACGTTCTCTCACAGTATGAGGCACAAGGCAAGATGCCAAGTGACCCTGTTGTTATCAAGTCTTTCGTAACAACAAGTCTTGTAAATGCCATTGCTGCTGATTACGGCGCAAAGGTTGTTGACCTTCTCACGGGCTTCAAGTATATCGGTGAGTACATCACAAATCTTGAACGTGATGGAAAAGAAGATAATTTCATCGTCGGTATGGAAGAGAGTTATGGTTACCTCCTCGGTATCCATGCTCGTGACAAGGATGCTGTTGTTGCATCTCAGCTCGTAGTTGAGATGGCAGCTTATTATAAGACTCAGGGTAAATCTTTGATTGATGTTATGAACGATATTTACTCAAAGTATGGCATTTATCTCAATCGTGTTGATAGCTTTGAGTTCGAGGGCGCAGCTGGAATGCAAAAGATGGCTGACATCATGGAGATGCTTAGAAACAATGCACCTACTGATGTTGCAGGACTTAAAGTTCTCCTGACAGTTGACTATAAGGATACAGCTAAGACTGGACTTCCTCCTTCAAATGTACTTGCTTGGTCTCTTGAAAATGGCAACAAGCTCGTTGCTCGTCCAAGCGGCACAGAACCAAAACTTAAATTCTATTTCACAGCTGTTGCAAAGAATATGGATGCAGCAACAAGTCTCTATGAAGAGATGCTTGAGAACGTGAAGAAATGGTTGGAGGCATAAAATGAAACAGAGAAAATTATTTATTAGAATTGTTTGCATCTTCCTTGCAATACTCATGCTCGGCGGTGTTGTAATCGGTGCAATTCAGGCTTTCGCTTTTGGACCTGAGGCAATGAATATCGTAGCAACAGGTGACAACAATAACAAACACAATGTTTTAATCATTGCAATTATCGCCGTTGTTGTGTTTATCTTAGTTTCGGTTCTGCCAAAGATACTTAAAAACAGAAAATAGTCATATTAAATAACTGAATGTTTGACAAAACAGGATTTTTAGTGTAAAATTTATATACTTGTTCTGTAGAAACGAACAACTATAACAATTCTATTTTCAAGCGAGGTTTTTAGACATGTACGAAGACAAGACACTCATCTGCAAAGAGTGTGGAGAAGAATTCGTTTTCACAGCTGGTGAACAGGAGTTCTACGCAGAAAAAGGTTTTGAGAACGAACCACAGCGCTGCAAGGCTTGCCGTGACGCAAGAAAGAATGCAGCTAAGGCAGACAGAAAGATGTATGACGCTGTTTGCGCATCATGTGGTGGTCCTGCAAAGGTACCTTTCGAGCCAAGAGAGGACAGACCAGTTTATTGCAGCGAGTGCTTTGCAAAAATGAAGGAAGCAGAAGAATAATTTTTGCATCAAAAAGGGTTGCTTTAATTAGCAACCCTTTATTTTTGTCCTACTTGTTAATTATGCTTGCATTTTATCAACAAATAATTGCTTTATTGTGTAAGTTGTAATATAATTACTTTATATATTTTTATATTTTATTAAATTTATTTTATTTTTATAGAACAACTAAAGGTAGATGGAGGTGATTACTTGCTTGATGCTTTTAAAGATTTCTTAAGTAAGCTTTCTAGAATTACTGAATACTATGGCTTAAAGAAACCTGATGAAGAAAAAGAGGCTCAGAATCTTGCTTATGCAGAGAGAATGCGAGTTATCTCTAATTTACGTCGTACAGTAATCTTTACGGTCTTCCTGATTATTTACCTTGTCATTATTCTTTCTGCATCTCCATTTAAGGCAATTGAATTTAAGGGTGGAGCTGTTGTAGCATCAATTGCTGGCATTGCTATGCTTGGTGCCTTTATGGTGACTGCATCAAAGCTCTATGATAAAGCAATTAAAGCTGGTGCTTCTCTTAGTGAAAAAGATCAGAAGTCAATTCAAGTAATGTATTCCATCTTCTGGACCATTTACTACGGCATTCTTATCTTCTGTGAATATAACTTCACTGATTGGATTGTTGGTCTTGCTGTTTGGATGCCTATGGCTATCATGGGACTGCTTGTTCCTGTTTATAGTTTGCCTGAGGGATTCTTACCAATGTCAACTCTCACTGCATCAGTATTTGTTCTTTTCCAACAGAGTGGATTTAATTTTAAGACAATTGCTGCAGCAATCCCTGCTGTTGTAATGGTAATTGTAATCACAGATATTAATCACGTTGAACGTGTAAATGCTTTTTATCAGGAAGGCAAGACAATTGGCGAATCATTTGCTTCACGTCGTAGGCTTGGTAACGTTTTCGAAGAAGTATATGACATGGCCTTTGAGCTTGATCCTCAGAAGGAAATTTGCCTTGTACTTCGTAACAATGATAAATATGCTGTTAAGTATGAAAAAGATGTAATTACATTTGACGAGTTTACAGATTTTGCTGCCGATGTTGTTCATCCAGATGATGTTCCTACAACGAACAAAATACTTAACATTGATTACTTGTCAGCTGAGTTCTCAAGAGAGGATTCAAACAACCAAGTTTACGCTGAGGTACGTCTTTTAACTGATAACGATGAGTACTCTTGGGTATCAGTTCTTTTGACTAAGGAAAAGAACGTTGACAACAGTTATGAAAATGGCAACTATGTTCTTTGCTTAGTTCAAAATATTGAAGAGCGTAAGAAGAACGAGGATAGACTTAAGCTTGAGGCGGAGAAGGATCCTTTGACACAGCTTTACAATAAGATGACTACAAGAAGTCTTATTGAGGAATGTATTGAAAAGAATCCATCTGCACAGCATGCCCTTATCATTATTGATATCGATAACTTTAAGACTATAAACGACACACGTGGACATGCAGTTGGTGACCAGATTCTTGTTGCTTTCGCAAATGAACTTGGTCGAAACTTCCGTGAGACCGATATTTTAGGTCGTGCCGGCGGTGACGAATTTGTAGTTCTTATTAAGAATATTCAGTCGATTGCACTTGTATGCGATAAGCTTCAGCAATTGACATCGGCTTTTAAGCGCTATGGTATTGATAGTGGCTTCCCAGGCCGTCTCTCAACAAGTATTGGTGTTGCCGTATTCAGTAAGGACGGCACAACATACGAAGAATTGTTTAAGAAAGCTGACGCTGCTCTTTACGAGGCAAAGAGAAATGGTAAAGACCAGTATAAGTTCAGCATAACAAGAAGTTAAACACACATAACAAAGGAGAACACAAACATGAAACTCGGAACACTCGTAAAAGTAGGTGCTCTTGCAGTAGCAGCTGGTTCAACAGCAATTGGAACAGTTTTAGTTATAACAAAGGCACTTGCAAAAGTAGGTGGCAACAAGCCACAAGAGGCACCAGTTGATACTTCAAATGGTCCTATTATCAACAGACCTTATGGTGAGGAAGCTCCAAGGGCTGCAGAACCAACTCCTGCACCTTTCGTTGCTCCAGAACCAGTGCCAGCTCCAATGCCTGTATTCACAGCTCCAGAGCCAGAGCCTGTTTCTTTTGCAACAGCTGAGCCTGCTCCAGTAGTAGAGCCAGTAGCAGTTGAACTTCCAGTAATTGAGGAGCCAATTCCAGAGCCTGAACCAATTCCTGAGCCAGAACCAGTTCCAGAGCCAGAACCAGCTCCAGAGCCAGAACCAATTCCAGAACCAACTCCAGAACCAGTAGCAGAGCCTACTTATTCAGATATCGGATATCATCTCCCTTATGCAGCAGCTAATAGCGCTGAGGAGGGCGTTATAATCGGTGGTGCTGTTGTTGAGCAGCCAGCTCCAGAGCCAACTCCAGTTGTTGAGGTTGCTCCAGTAGTTGAGCCAGTAGCAGCTCCAATTCCAGAGCCAGCTCCAGAACCAGCTCCAGAACCAATTCCTGTAGTTGATCTTTCTGCTCTTATCGCAGAGAACCCTGCAGCAGAACCAGCTCCTGCAGCAGAACCAGCTCCAGCTCCAGTAGTTGAGCCAGTAGTTGTAATGCCAGTAGCAGAACCGATTGCAGTTGAAGAACCAGCTCCAGAGCCAGTTGCTGAAGCTCCAGTAGAGGATGTACTTCTTCCGCAGCCAGAGCCAGTAGCAGAGCCTGCTCCTGTATTCGCAGAGCCTGCTCCAGTGGTTGTTGAACCTGTAGTTCCAGAGCCAGAAGAGGCTCCAGTTACTTTCAGTGATCTCCCAATTCAGAATGACTATGTTGAAGAGATCGCTCCAAAAGCACCTGTTGCAACTAAAGTTCCAGAGCCAGTAGAAGAGGCACCAAAGGGAAGGGAAACAAAGATTGGTGATACAATCGTTTCTGATAAGGCTTCAAATCCTAACATCGCTGCTGTAGTAGCTAAATTTGGTATTCCTGCTGCAAACCTTGTTTCAATTGAATCAGGCAGCAATATGCCAATGGTATTTGAATTCCTTTATAACGATATGCGTAACGACGCAACTCTTACATCTGTATACTTCATTATGAACGGTGAGGCTACACTTCCTCCAGAGACAGATAGAGAAAACGTTGTTGCATTTGGTAGACAGTTTATTACAAACAATGATGAACTTAAGATATTTCTTGCATAAGTTTTAATCGAGTTTAATGTTTTAATAAAAATAAGACCCCAGGTAAAAAACCTGGGGTCTTTTGTTATGCCTAGAATTTTGTCGCATCTGAGAAGCGGCGGCCTGAGTTTTGTACAGGCTGGAGCGTCTCGGCTCCGTAGACCGCGTAGATGAGTGGTGCGATGCCACCATCGTGCCATACAATCTGGTTCCTGCCACCTTCTTTGGCGAGATAAAGATTGTGGTCAACGGACTCTATGAGTTCCTCTGCGGTCATGCCAATCTTGTACATAGCAACGCCGCCACTGACGGTAATCTTCTTATTAACATCTCCTGATAGGATTGTATTTTCAACAGTGCTTCGAATCTGTTCTGCACGGCGAAAAGCCGGTGTGTCCTCAGCTGAAGGGAGGACACAGATAAACTCTTCTCCGCCGTAACGTGCAACTACATCACGCTTACGGAGTGTGTTCTGAAGAATAAGTGAGAGACTCTTAATACAATCATCACCAGCGAGATGACCATAGGTGTCGTTGATCTGCTTGAAATGGTCGATGTCGAACATAAGGAGTGAGAATGCAGCGAGTTCACCTTTTGATACCTGATCGATGCATTTATCGATATATTCGATGAGATAACGTCTGTTATAGGCACCTGTGAGAGGGTCCTTTGTAGCGGCGTTCTCAATTCGGCCGAGTAGGTCGTTGGCTTTATCTTGATTCTCTTCGAAGTGACCCGTGAGGGAACGTAGGAAGAGGCCGATGAATGGGCCAACAAAACTTGTCGTTAGTGCGATATCAATGAATGTGTTGTCACCGAGAACTGTGTATTTATCACACATATTTTGGAAGTGATCCAAATAGTAGACAACGCTTGCGGATGTATAGTTGAGTGCAAATATAACAACCATCAAAACATTATCCAAAAGAAGTATGGTTGTAATACCAATAACCATGAAAAGAAGAGGAATACCACTGTGCACGCCTCCACCGAAGAGGTAGAGAAGTGGGAGTAAGAAACATCCCATAACCAGACAGTATGTAATATAGATTCTCTTCTGCATAAATGTTGCAGCATTTTTCCTACTTACGAAAAAGAGTACTAAAAGGAAAAGTAATGTTGCAGCATTTGCGATGATAAAGAAAACATGCTTGTGAAGAATTAATGCGAGGAGCAAGGTCGCAAGCATTGTGAAGATTGTTGAATAAAGAATCTGTGTGAAGAAGTCACGTTTTAATTGCGCGTCTTTAACAACAGAGCCTTTAAAGAATGAGGAGAAGTTTATTTTCATAATGAAACCTCCTCGCCAACGATACGGTTACGACCGTTTTCTTTTGCTTTATAGAGGTTTTCATCGGCTGTGGCAATAAGTTTTTCCTCGTCTGTTGAGGCTTTAAGTGTTGCCACGCCACCACTGATTGTAACTGGTTTATCCTTAGAGAGAGCTGGAGAGAGAATTGATTTTTCAACACACTCTCTAATCTCTTCAGCACGTTCAAGTGCTTCTGCTTCAGTGAAGTTTGGAAGGATGAGGAGGAATTCCTCACCGCCATAACGTGCAACAATCTCGTTTCCTTTGCAGGAATTTTTTAAAATGGATGAGATTGCTTTCAAAACATCGTCACCGAGAAGGTGACCATAGGTGTCATTTAAATTTTTAAAGAAGTCAATATCAAAGAGTACAACAGATAGAGGTTTACTGTTACGCTTTGCAACTTCAATTTGTTCAGTTATGTAGCTGTACATGAAGCGCCTGTTGTAAACAGCAGTGAGCGGGTCGATAATCGACTGGCGTTCAACTTCTATAATGTTGTCCTCTACTATCTTTGCCTCTTTTTGGTAGAGACTAAAGATAATCTTTGCGAGGAGACCAAGTGCTACACATACCATAAGTGTATTAGAATTTACAGCATTAAACTGGAAATCTGTTTTACCGGTCTCTGACATTGAGAAGGCAGGAACATCAATGCAAAAGTTTGGCCATTTCCAAGATACAAAGTAGATGAACATGTACCAAAATGATTCTAATGTTGTAAGAATGTATCCTGTTTTTCCTTTTGCAAGGAAGAGTGTAAGTGCAAGTCCAAGGCAGAAGTAACTAGGAATACCGCAAAAAATGTTACCACCTGATAGATAGAGCGCAGGGAAAATAACGAAGTTAACAACGATGAGGGCTATGACTATAAGAGTATCCTGTCGTGATTTAACTCGTATTCCAATATAGGCGAATAGTGGAAAAGCAAGAGTCATGACTGCAGATACCATAATTGCCTGGTTTGAGGAATTAAGGCTCATACAAGCGAGCACACCTGCGATACCAACAAGTAAGCCCATGGCAAAGATTATGTTAAAGAATCTTTGTCGTATTGGTAGCTGCGCGCCGAATGAACTTTTTAAGAAACGCTTAAACTTTGACATTAATTGTTCTCCGACTGCTCCTTGAGCATACAACATTTTTTGTATTTTTTGCCTGAGCCACATGGGCATGGGTCGTTAGGACCAATCTTTGCACCCTTGCGAACTGTTGGGCGTTTAGCATCTGTGCCGTCACCGCCACTTGTGCCTGTTACTTTGGCAACCTGTTCACGCTTAACTTCTTCGTTCTTCTGAAGACGAACTGTGAAGAGCTGTCTAACAGTGTTTTCACGGATGGTTGCAGTCATCTCATCGAAGATGTCGAATGACTCAAACTTGAACATAACTACAGGGTCCTTCTGTGCATATGCACGGAGACCGATACCCTTCTTGAGTTCTTCCATTGCATCGATGTGGTCCATCCAGTTGATATCAACGTTTCTAAGAAGGATCATACGCTCAAGGTCTCTCATAACATCTGAACCGAAGAGAGCCTCGCGCTTCTCATAGAGGTCGTGACCACGTTCGATGAGGAAGTCAGAAATTTGATCGGAATCCATATCGTCGAACTTGTCATCTTTATCGAGAATCCAACCGAGATAGTATTCACGGAGACCAACAAGGTTCCAAGAATCTTCATGACCCTTTGGAGCATAAAGTGCAATGTTATCAGCAACAGTTTCGTCGAACATCGAGAGAATCTTTTCGTGGAGATCCATCTCGTCGAGAACCTGATCACGCTGAGTGTAAATAATTTCACGCTGCTTGTTCATAACATCGTCGTACTGGAGGACGTGCTTACGAATAGCATAGTTCTGAGATTCGAGTTTCTTCTGAGCTGACTCTACAGTGTTGGAGAGAATCTTTACTTCGATAGGAAGGTCCTCATCAATGTTCAATGTCTCCATTACTCTGTACATACGGTCACCACCGAAGAGACGGAGGAGGTCGTCTTCCATTGAGAGGAAGAACTGTGACTCACCAGGGTCACCCTGACGACCAGAACGACCACGTAACTGGTTGTCGATTCGGCGTGCTTCATGGCGCTCTGTGCCAACGATATAGAGACCGCCTGCAGCCTTAACCTGTTCAGCTTCGTCTTTAATCTCATCTTTAAATTGAGCTTCGAGTTCTGCAAATTCTTTACGTGCGGCGAGAATCTCCTCGTCATCTGTGCTTGCAAAACCTGTTGCTTCAGCAATAACTTCATCTGTGTAGCCCTTTGCACGAAGCTTAGCTTTTGCAAGGAACTCAGGGTTACCACCGAGCATAATATCAGTACCACGTCCGGCCATGTTTGTTGCGATTGTTACGGCACCAAACTTACCTGCCTGTGCGATGATTTCAGCTTCACGCTCATGATTCTTAGCATTGAGGACTTCGTGCTTAATACCACGTTTCTTGAGCATCTTAGAGAGAAGTTCTGACTTCTCGATATTGATTGTACCAACGAGAACTGGCTGGCCCTTTTCATGGCACTCAACGATTCTATCGATAACTGCGTTGAACTTGGCAAATTCTGTCTTGTATACAACGTCAGGATTATCAATACGGATCATTGGCTTGTTTGTTGGAACTTCAACAGGATAGAGGCCGTAGATCTCAGAGAACTCGTCTGCCTCTGTCATAGCTGTACCTGTCATACCAGCGAGTTTGTCGTAGAGACGGAAGTAGTTCTGGAATGTAATTGTTGCGAGAGTCTTTGACTCACGGCGAACGTTTACGTTTTCCTTTGCTTCAATGGCCTGGTGAAGGCCTTCGTTGTAACGACGGCCGAGCATGATACGGCCAGTGAATTCGTCAACGATTAAAACTTCGCCGTCTTTAACAACGTAATCGATATCGCGGTGCATAACACCATGTGCTTTGATAGCCTGGTTGATATGGTGGAGAATTGTTGAGTTCTCAGCATCCATAAGGTTTTCAATGTTGAAGTATTTCTCAGCCTTGGCAACACCACTCTGAGCGAGGGTTGCTGTCTTAGCTTTCTCATCGACAATATAGTCACCGTCACCGGCATCTTCGTATTCCTGTTTAGCGTCCTGCTCTTTGATTTTTGTCATTGAGAGGCCTTTTACGAAGTTGTCAGCAAGTTTATAGAGCTCAGTTGATTCTGTGCCCATACCAGAAATAATAAGTGGGGTACGAGCTTCGTCGATAAGGATTGAGTCGACCTCATCGACAATGGCATAGAAAGGAGGTCTCTGAACCTTATCTTTCTTGTAAGAAACCATGTTGTCACGGAGGTAGTCAAATCCGAATTCGTTATTTGTACCATAAGTGATGTCGGCGTTATAAGCTTTTCTACGCTCTTCAGTGTCGAGGCCGTTGACAATAAGGCCAACCTCAAGACCGAGGAAACGATAAACTTTGCCCATCCACTCTGAGTCACGGCGTGCGAGGTAATCGTTTACTGTTACGATGTGTACACCTTTACCTGCAAGAGCATTTAAGTATGCAGGAAGTGTTGCAACGAGTGTTTTACCTTCACCGGTCTTCATCTCTGAAATACCACCGTTGTGGAGAATAATACCACCGAGAATCTGTACAGGATAGTGGCGCATGCCGAGGACACGGTCTGATGCTTCACGGCAGGCAGCGAATGCCTCTGGAAGGATATCATCGAGTGTCTCGCCATTTTCGAGGCGCTCCTTGAGAGCAGGAGTTACTGCCTTGAGTTCGTCATCGCTCATTGCGCGATATTCTTCCTCAAGAGCCAAAACCTTCTCTTTTATTGGATTCATCTTTTTAATTTGCTTTGATGAATAATCACCGAATAAAGATGTAAAAAGTCCCATCTGTTTTTTGGATACTCCTTTAAAATAAATTAATCATAAAAATACATTCTATAGTATATCACACATGCGACTGTTTTTATCTATGAATTTTTATGCAATATTTTTGCATATTTTACTTGACCTTATGCAAAAATCTGCATATAATATCGTCGTACTTTATTTATTTCATTCGAAAAAGAGGTAGTAATTATGGCAATCGACAAACCAGAAATCAAGAAAGTAGTACTCGCTTATTCAGGCGGACTCGACACATCAATCATCATTCCTTGGCTCAAGGAAAACTACAACAACTGCGAAGTAATCGCAGTATCTGGTAACGTAGGACAGGCAGATGAACTTGAAGGTCTTGAGGAGAAGGCACTTAAGACAGGTGCTTCTAAACTCTATGTTGAGGACTTAACAGATGCGTTTGCTGATGAGTTCATCCTTCCTTGCCTCAAGGCTGGTGCAAAGTACGAGGATTATCTCCTCGGTACATCTTTCGCAAGACCAGCTATCGCAAAGAGACTTGCTGAAATTGCTATTGCAGAGGGTGCTGACGCAATCTGCCATGGCTGCACAGGTAAGGGTAACGACCAGGTACGTTTTGAACTTACAATCAAAGCATTTGCACCTGACATGAAGATCATCGCTCCTTGGAGAGAGTGGTCAATCAAGTCAAGGGAAGAAGAAATCGAATATGCAGAGGCACACAATGTACCTCTTAAGATAAACAGAGAAACAAACTACTCAAAGGACAAGAACTTCTGGCACCTTTCACATGAAGGTCTTGACCTTGAGGATCCAGCAAACGAGCCACAGTATGAGAAGGAGGGTTTCCTTGAGATGAGCGTATCTCCACTCAAGGCTCCTGATGCTCCTACATACATCACACTCGACTTTGAAGCTGGCAAGCCAGTAGCACTCAACGGTAAGAAGATGAGCATGAAAGAGATCATCTTAGAACTCAACGAAATCGGTGGTGCAAACGGTATTGGTCTTCTTGACATCGTAGAGAATAGACTTGTTGGTATGAAGAGCCGTGGCGTATATGAGACTCCTGGTGGAACAATTCTTTACAAGGCTCTCGACGTACTCAAGACGATCACACTTGATAAGTACACAGCTCATGAGATGCAGAAGATGGCAATTACACTCGGCGAAGTTGTTTACAACGGCCAGTGGTACACACCTCTTCGTGAGGCAATCTCAGCTTTTGTAGATAAAGCAACTGAGAACTGCACAGGTACAGTTAAACTCAAACTCTACAAGGGCAACATGATCAACGCAGGCGTAACTTCTCCTTACTCGCTCTATAACCCAGAGTTCGCAACATTCGATGAGGATGAAGTATACAATCAGGCAGATTCAGCAGGCTTCATCAACCTCTTTGGTCTTCCAATCAAAGTTAAGGCTATGATGGAGAAGCAGGGTAAATAATATGAAACTTTGGACAGGTAGGTTTTCAAAAGAAATCGCCAAAGAGACAAACGATTTCAATTCTTCAATATCCTTTGACCAAAGGATGTATAAGGAAGATATAACTGGCAGCATGGCCCATGCTACAATGCTCGCAGCACAGGGTATCATTAGTAATGAAGACAAGGATCAAATCTTAAATGGACTTCAAGAGATTCTTGATGATATTGAGAGTGGTAAGCTCGAGATAGACCCAAACGCTGAGGATATTCATACTTTCGTAGAGCAGACTTTGACCGAAAGAATCGGCGACGCTGGTAAGCGCCTCCACACAGCAAGGTCAAGGAATGACCAGGTTGCAGTTGATATCAGGCTCACACTCAGAAATGAAGTGGAGGCTCTTGTACCACAGCTCACAGAGCTTGTGGAAGTCCTCTGCAAGAAGGCAGAGGAGTACAGCGACGCCGTTATGCCGGGCTACACCCACATGCAACGTGCTCAACCTATAGTATTTGGTCATCATCTCCTCGCATATGCTGAGATGTTACTCCGTGATATTGATAGGCTCAATGATGCTAAGGCAAGGATGAACTATTGCCCACTTGGCTCTGGCGCGCTCGCTGGCACAACATATGATATTGACCGTGAGATGACAGCAAAACTCCTCGGCTTTGACGGAGTTTGCATGAACTCACTCGACGGTGTTTCTGATAGGGACTTCTGTGTAGAACTCGCATCTGCACTCAGCCTCGTGATGGTTCATCTCTCACGTTTTTCTGAGGAGATCATCCTTTGGTGTTCTTGGGAATTCAAGTTCATTGAACTTGACGACGCCTTTTCAACAGGCTCGAGCATCATGCCTCAGAAGAAGAACCCAGACATTGCCGAACTCGTTCGTGGCAAGTCTGGCCGTGTCTTCGGAGACCTCATGACGCTCCTCACAGTCCTCAAAGGCATCCCGCTTGCATACAACAAAGATATGCAGGAGGACAAGGAAGCAATCTTTGATGCTATCGACACAGTGAAGATGTGTCTCACAGCATTCATCCCAATGATTGACACTATGACAGTTCTCAAAGACAACATGAGAAATGCTGCAGCTAAGGGATTTATCAACGCAACAGATTGCGCTGATTTCCTTGTAGGAAAAGGGCTCCCTTTCCGTGATGCATACAAAGCAACAGGTGAACTCGTTGCTCTTTGCATCAAGACAAATCAGACTCTTGAGACTCTTCCAATTGAAGAATACAAGAAGGTCTGTGACCTCTTTGACGACGGTGTTTATACTGCAATTAATCTTGAAAAATGTGTTAATGATAGGACATGTCTTGGTGGCCCATCGCCAGAAAATGTTAAGAACAGGGCAAAAGAAATCAAAGAGATTATTAAAAAGTAGAACTCTTTTTTGAGGAGTTTCGAAATAAATAAAGTAGTCGAAAGACAGGGAAGGACCAGTTGAAACACTGGTCCTTTTCCTTTATAATATTAGCGGTATATTTTTCGATAAACATAAGGAGGTCACTATGTTCGGCAAGAAGAATCAGCATATCGTAGTTGCTGGTATGGGCCAAGGTGGTATGGTTGCAGCCATCTATCTCGGCAAAGCAGGTTTTGATGTTGATATTTATGAGAAGGCAAAAGAGGGAGAGGTATCTCACCCTTGGACAGATGACACAATGACAGCTGTCTTTAAGAGATGTGGTATCCCAATGCCTCCAAAAGAAGCTTATTCACAGAAGAATAACTGGCTTTGGGTTTCTCCTGGAGTTGATAGAAGACTTATGTTCCCAGGTACTGCTCCTGGAGTTGAGATTTCAGTTGACCGTCACATGCTCTCAGATCATTTTGCAAAGCTTGCAACTGAGGCTGGCTGTAAGGTTCACTATGAGACACCAGTTAAAGGACTTTTAACAGACGGTGACAGAATTATTGGTATTGAACTTCAGAACGGTAAGAGGGTTAAAGCTGACCTCGTAATTGATGCCCTTGGTATTGACTCTGTTCTTCGTCCACAGGCTCCTAAGAAATGGGAGATTCAGGCACACGAAGCAGATGATGATTTAATGCTCGGTTATCGTCAGTTCTATAAGAGAAATCCAGGTTATGTTCCACCTGAGTATCCTGATTACAGAGCTTGTATGTACTTAAAACACTTGGGTGGTGCAGGTCTCTCATGGTGTAACTTAAGCCCTGATAACAATATGGATATGCTCATCGGACGCCTCTATGGCATGACAAAGGATGAGATGGAAGTTATGCAGAAAGATCTCTTCAAGAGACATGCGGATCAACTCACAGATGAGGTTGTAATTCCAGGTAGATTTGTAAAAATCGGCACGCGTTATTCACTCTCAAAAATCGTAGCTGATGGTTATGCACTCGTTGGTGACTCAGCATTTATGAGTATCCCACTCACAGGCTGTGGTATTGAATCTTCAATGGATGCAGGTGTATATCTCTCAGAGACAATTATTGCAAACAAGGGCAAAGAGATGACAGCTAAGAATCTCTGGCCATATCAGGTTAAGTACTTTAAGAAGAAGGCTGGCCTCTTTGCAGCTATCGACGTTCTTAAGCGTTGGGTACTCAATCTCGATGGAGACCTTGTTGACTGGGTATTCTATAAAGTCGCATCGCCAAAGATTGTTGAGTCAATCTCAGGTATGATGTTTAGAGGAATGAACCCAATTGTTGGTGTTTGGAACATCCTCTCATCACTTCCATTCTCACTTGCAAGACTCTTCTCAAAGCCTTCAATCCTTAAGGAAATTGGCGTAACACTTAAGGCTGCAGTTCATGCACTCCTTGTTGCAATGAAGATTCCTAAAAAGTATGATGAAGATAAGATTCATCAATGGGTTATGGATTACGAAGCATCTTTCCCACACAAGAAGTAAGGAGAACTTATGAGATTAAAATGTGAGTATTGTGAACACTACCTTGCGGACACAGATGAACGTTGCCCTAACTGTGGTGCTCCAAATCCAAATTTAAAGAGAAATGCTGTAAAGATTCCTCAGACAATTGAGGAGTTAAAGGCGTTTTGTGCGCAGCACAATCTTCCTCTTGAGAAGATGCATTTTCACATCGGCGAAGACTACAAGGAGCCAAAGGCTTTTGGTATCTACAAAGACGAGAAAACTGAGAACTTCGTAGTATACAAGAACAAAGCTGATGGTACGCGTGCAGTTCGCTATGAAGGTAAAGATGAGGCCTACGCTGTAAATGAAATTTACCAGAAAATGAAGGCCGAAATTACCGAGGAGCGTGCATATTCTGTTGAGCATGGCGCAACCATGCCAAATAAGAACAGCAGTAGTAGCACAAAGAACAGCAATAAGAGGATCGGTAAAATAATCGGTATCGTTATTGCCTGTTATATGGGCGTTATACTTCTATGCGCTATTATAGGAGGTATTTTCGGATTCCTTGGTAACACTGCTGGTACAGGTTACTACAAATACAATGGTGACCTCTACTATCAGCGCAACGGTAGTTGGTATATCTACGATAACGACTACAACGACTGGTACAGCACCACTGTAGACGATGATCTTCAAGATAACTATGAGGACTATTTTGAGTCTTATAGCTACGACAGCTCATACGGCGGCTCAAATTACATTGACAGTGATAGTTATTACTCAAACTACTATGACACAGATAACAACTGGGATGACGATTGGGACGATGATGACTGGGACTATGACTCAGGCTCAAGTTGGGATTCTGGTTGGGACTCAGGATACGATAGTGACTGGGATTCAGATTGGTAAAAACATCAAGGACCAGTGGGAAACCACTGGTCCTTTGTGCTATTGTTAAGCAAATAAAGTCTTGAAAATATATCGCTTAACCGATATAATATATGTGGAAGGTGGTGAGAGTAATGGAACTTAAAGAATTATTGGAGCAAAGGTTAATTAGCATATATAAATTGTCAAAGGAGACAGGGATTCCTTATGCAACCCTGCATGACGTCATATCCAAAGAAGCGCACCTAGAGAAATGCTCTGCTGAAACCATCTATAGGATAGCAAAAGAGCTAGGAGTAACTATGGAGGCATTACTCGAACCAATAATGGCTGAACGTCATGAATTTGAGGAATCTCTAAAACGCGCTTCACTGGTAGTGTCTGACAAGTATCCACAGCTTAAGAGGGTATACCTATTTGGATCGAGAGCGGATGGAACAAATAGGGATGATAGCGATGTGGATCTGCTCCTTGAACTTGAAGGAACAGTTACTCTTTTGACATTGTCTGGAATTAAAATTGAATTTGAAGAACTTTTAGGACTCCCTGTTGATGTCGTAGAAAGCCCACTTCCAAAAGATAGCTTTTTACAAATAAACAGGAAGGTGAAGATTTTTGAGAAAAAGAGACAGAGTAGTGTTAGAAAAAATAATAAGTGAAATTGATATTGGAGTAGAAATTGTTAATGGATACTCGTATCAAGAATTTATCGAACGGGAGGATGTTAAGCGAGCTGTTAGTATGACTCTAATCACAATTGGCGAACTTGTAAAATCACTTGATGATGAGACTAGAACTTCTTATCCTAAAGTGTTGTGGAAAGAAATCGCAGGAATGCGGGACATTGCTGCTCATAAGTATCTATCAATTGATTTTAAGAGGGTATATGACACAGCAAAGGATAATCTTCCAGAGCTTAAAGTTCAACTTGTTGAAATTTTGAGTGAGTAAAAATAAGGACCAGTGGGAAACCACTGGTCCTTTTCTGGTGGAGATGGCGGTAATCGAAACCGCGTCCGAAAACTCATTCACACAAATTTCTACGAGTATATTTAACCTTTTGCGATTCCCCCAAGTATACGCCGATTAACGGGCTTATACCGTCGGTAACCTCTACTTCATGACAGGGGAGGAGGTACTCTCCTGTTCACGTTCACCACTAGTCGACGCCCTATCTCAAGCCGTGGTGCTCAAGAGAAGGACGGGTTGCATTAAGCAGCCTGTAAAACTGGTTTTTCGTCAGTTATTTTTAAGTTGCAGAGTTTTATAGTGGGCCCTACACCACTACTCGCTTATCATGCTTCAAAATCCCCGTCGAAATCCTTTCATCCCCGAATTAAACGCTTATTGGTTGCGCTCCTTGAGAGCGCGACGGGCTTCGAGGTCAGCATCGCGCTTTGCGACGGTGGCACGTTTATCGTAGGTGTGCTTACCTTTGCAGAGGCCGACCTGAATTTTAAGGCGGCCGCGGTTGAAGTAAGCAGAGAGAGGGATAAGTGTGACGCCCTCTTGCTGGACCTCGGCAAAGAGCTTGCCTATTTCCTTTTTGTGCATAAGGAGGCGACGCTTTCTCATTGGGTCGCGGTTAAAGATGTTGCCGTGATCATATGGGGCAATGTGCATGCCGTTGACCCAAAGTTCGCCGTTATCAACAGAAATCCAAGCATCTTTTAAGTTTATTTTGCCCTGGCGAACTGATTTTACTTCAGTTCCAAAGAGCTCTATGCCTGCCTCATGACTTTCTAGAACGAAGTATTCATGGTAGGCTTTTTTATTTGTTGCAACAGTTGTAAGACCGTTGTCTTTTTTCTCTGCCAACCTTGAGTCACTTCCTTTCTAGTGTGTTTAGCAGTTAGATTTCTCGTCTACCTTCCATAGCTCTTGTGAGTGTTACTTCGTCAGCATACTCAAGGTCAGCACCAACAGGTACGCCGTATGCAAGTCGTGTAACCTTGACTCCAAGAGGCTTTAAGAGGCGAGAGACATACATGGCGGTAGCCTCACCAGAAACAGTTGGGTTAGTTGCCATAATCACTTCCTCTACGCCGTCAAGACGCGCAAGTAGTTCTTTAATTGTAAGTTGATCAGGTCCAATTCCATCCATAGGGGAAATTGAACCGTGGAGCACATGGTATGTGCCATCAAATTCATGAGTGCGCTCAATGGCGATGACGTCACGTGGGTCTTCGACTACGCACACGATCTTTTTGTCACGCGCTTCATTTCTGCAGATGCTGCAAGTTTCATCTTCTGTTAAGTTGCAGCAGATTTTGCAACGCTTGATCTTTTCGTGTGCGCCAAGGATTGCAGATGCAAATTTCTCGGCATCTGCAGGGTCCATGCCAAGGACATAGAACGCCATACGCTGTGCACTTTTTTTACCAATACCTGGCATACGCTCGAACTGATTGATAAGCTCGGAGAGCGCAGCTACGTCATATCCTAAACCCATATTAGATTAAACCATTAAGACCTGGGATGTTCATACCACCGGTGATTTTACCCATCTCGCGTTCCATAGCTTCTTTGCCCTTGCGAGTAGCTTCGTTGAGAGCTGCGATGAGCATATCCTCGAGCATCTCAACATCATCTGGGTCAACTACGTCTGGCTGGATGTTGATTGACTTAACTTCGCCTGCACCAGTAACAGAAACTTCAACAGCTCCGCCACCTGAGCTTGCAGTGAACTCAGTCTCTTCAATTTCCTTCTGAGTAGCTTCCATGTTGTTCTGCATGTCCTGAAGCTGCTTCATCATAGCGGCCTGGTTCATTCCGCCACCCTGGTTTGGAATTCTTGCTTTCATATTTGAATCTCCTTAATGGAAAATTATTTGTTAGTCCTCAATGAAGAGGCTGAAATCTGTCTGTCCTTCAATCTGATCAAGGAAAGCATCGAGAGGATCTATCTCAGGCTCTTTTTCCTCGTCATCGTCATAAATAGGAGGAGCTGGAGCATCCTCAAAGTTTAAGTCGTCATCTTCTGTGAGAAGGCGAGGCTTCAAGTACTCACCGAGTACAGTGAAGGTTGCGTTGTAGATGGTCTCTTTATGAGCATCCATTGGAAGGAAACGACGAAGAAGCATATTGTCTGTCTCGACAAGAAGTGTGTCGCCCTTCTTATATGCTTTAGCACTGTTCATTGTGCCAATCAAAGTCTTATCAGTGCTAACTACCTCACGGATAATTGCATTCCAAAGATTTGTTGGAATCTCTCCATCTGAAATCTGCTCATCATGTTTGAGTGAGACATAGTCCGCCATTTTATCTGAAGGCATTGTCTCCTCTGGAATTGGAGCTGGAATAGGTTCTGGCTCAGG